>CAZUPH010000073.1:0-18311 GCA_964621995.1 uncultured Rubrivivax sp.
CGCCGCTGCTGCGCGACGAACCTCGCGCCGCCGAGCCGCGGCTGGCCGACGCCGGCACGCCGGCGGCGATGGCCTCGCTGGCCGCGCCGGCCACCGCCGCCGCGCTGGCCGCCGCGCGCGGCGAGCAGCTCGAGATGCTCGAGGAGCTGCGTTCGATGCGCGGCCTGATCGAGCAGCGCTTCGGCGCGCTAGCCTTCATGGAGAAGCTGCAGCGCCAGCCGCGCCAGGCCCAGCTCGCGCAGCGCCTGCTGGCCACCGGTTTCTCGCCGGCGCTGATCCGCAAGCTGGTGCAGGGCCTGCCCTCGGACACCGAGGAGCTGGCCTGGGCGGCCGGCGTGCTGGAGCGCAACCTCGTCACCGGCGAGCGCGAGCCGGCGCTGGAGGACGCCGGTGGCGTCTACGCGCTGATCGGCGCCACCGGCGTGGGCAAGACCACCAGCACCGCGAAGCTGGCCGCCGCCTTCGCGACCCAGCATGGCGCGGCCAACCTGGGCCTGATCACGCTGGACGCCTACCGCGTGGCCGCCCACGAGCAGCTGCGCGCGTACGGCCGCATCCTCGGCGTGCCGGTGCACACCGCGCACGACCGCGCCAGCCTGGAGGACCTGCTGGAGCTGCTGTCGGGCAAGCGCATGGTGCTGATCGACACCGCCGGCATGGCGCAACGCGACACGCGCACGCGCGAGCTGCTGGAGATGCTGAGCCACCGCGCCATCCAGCGCCTGCTGGTGCTCAATGCCTCGGCGCAGGGGGAGACGATCGAGGACCAGATCGCCGCCTATGCCGCGGCCGGCTGCCGCGGCGTCGTGCTGTCCAAGCTGGACGAGGCGGTCAAGCTGGCACCGGCGCTGGACGCGATGATCCGCCACCGCCTGAAGGTGCTGGCGGTGGCCAACGGCCAACGTGTGCCCGAGGACTGGCACCGCCTGTCCGGCGGCGCGCTGGTGCAGCGTGCGCTCAAGGGCGGCGGCACCGCGGCCTGGAAGCACGACGACCACGACGTGAGCCTGATCTTCGCCGGTGCGCCGGTGCAGGCCGCCGGCGCGCTGGCCGCCACGCTCTGAGGTACGAGGCGGCCGCCCACGATGCGCGACTTCTACGCCAGCTCGCGGCCGATGCCGCTGGACCAGGCCGACGGCCTGCGCCGGCTGTTCGCCGGTCGCCGCTGCGTGCTGCTGCCGCTGGCCGCCAACCCGCACGTGGCCTTCAGCGGCAGCGTGCTCGACCGCCTGGCCGCCACGTTGGCCGCGCATGGCCGGCGCGTGCTGGTGGTGGATGCCGGCGCCGGCGCGCCGCTGCCGCCGGAGCTGGCGCGCGTGGATCTCGCGGCCTGCATCGAGACCGTGGCGCCACGCGTGAGCTACCTGCCGGCACGCGGCCTGCCGATGGCGCACGTGGACACGCGCGGCTCGGCCGCCGGCTTCATCGACGCGCTGCAGTATGCCGCACCGGACGCCGACGTGCTGCTGCTGCACGCCGACGGCGCCGACCTCGCGCGGCTGCTCAAGCGCCGCGCCGCGCGCCCGGTGCTGCTGGCCGCCGACCACCCGGAAAGCGTCAAGCACGCCTATGCGAACGCCAAGCTGCTGGCCGGCCGCTGCGGGCTGATGACCTTCGACCTGCTGCTGGCCGCCGCGCCCGCCTCGCCGCGGCTGGCCGCCATCGCCGACAGCCTGGCCGGCTGCGCCGACCGCTTCCTGGGCGCCGTGCTGCGCGGCCACGCGGTCGTCGACCCCGCCGGCGACCCGGCCGAGCCGGCCGACGCCGGGCTGGCCGCGCTGCTGACCGGCCAGCTCGCGCTGGACGGCGCCGACGACCCCGACAACTGGACGGTCCCGCCGCCGGCCGCGCGCAGCGGCTTCGCCGGCCTGGACGCTGCGCGCGGCGCTGTCCGACCCGACACCCGAACCGACATCCGCTGAGAGGGCGAGCACCCATGTACACCGCCAAGGGACAACTCGACGCATCCGCGCTGCTCAAGCAGTACAGCCCGCTGGTGCGGCGCCTGGCACACCAGATGATCGCCAAGCTGCCGGCCAACGTCGAGCTCGACGACCTGATCCAGGTCGGCATGATCGGCCTGTCGGATGCGCTGTCGCGCTTCGACGCCAGCCAGGGCGTGCAGTTCGAGACCTTCGCGACGCAGCGCATCCGCGGCGCGATGCTCGACGAGCTGCGCGGCAACGACTGGATGAGCCGCGGCGACCGCCGTCACCAGCGCAGCATCGAGGCCGCGGTGCACAGGCTCGAGCAGCGCTACGGCCGCGCGCCCAGCGAGGGCGAGATCGCGCGCGAGATGGGCCTCACGCTGAAGGAATACCAGGAACTGCTGGGCAAGGTGCGCGGCACGCAGCTGATCTACCTGGAGGACATGAGCGGCGACGAGTCCACCGACGACTACCTCGACCGCCACGTCGCCGACCCCGAGGCCAACCCGGCCGCGCGGCTGCAGGACCAGCGCATGCGCGAGGCGCTGGTCGAGGCGATCAAGAACCTGCCCGAGCGCGAGCAGTACGTGATGAGCATGTACTACGAGCACGACATGAACCTCAAGGAGATCGCCGCCGTCCTGGGCGTCACCGAGAGCCGCGTGTGCCAGCTGCACAGCCAGTCGATCGCGCGCTTGCGCACGCGGCTGCGCGAGTGGTAGGCATTCAGCGACCGCCGTCAGAGCCCCCGCACCGCCAACCAGGAGACAAGCGCCATGTTTGCAGCCTTCCGGCGTCAGAGCGCCGCCAGCGCCGAGCACGCCGAGCCCACCGAGCAGTCCGGTCCCGACGCCGTGCGCATCGTCGGTGCGTTGAGCAAGCAGGCCTCGACGCTGGGCCGCGAGGCCGCGGAAGTGCGCGGCACGCTGGCCGACACGCACGTCATCGCCACCGCGCAGGGCCAGGCCGTGCAGGCGCTGGCGCAGCAGCTGCAGGACGTGGTGCGCTCGCAGGCCGCGATCGGCGAGGAGACCGAGCGCGGGCTGCAGGCCGTGGCCCAGGTCGGCGACGCGGTGGGCAGCGTCGGCCAGGAGGTCGCCGGCATCGTCGACACGCTGCGCCAGGTGTCCGAGGCCGCGGGCGAGATCACGCAGATCGCGCTGCAGACGCGGCTGGTGGCCTTCAATGCCAGCGTCGAGGCCAAGCGCGCGGGCGAGGCCGGGCGCGGCTTCGGCGTCGTCGCCGATGCGGTGAAGGATCTCGCGGCCAAGGTCGAGAGCTCGTCCAAGCACATCATGGGCACCGTGAGCCAGCTCGACAGCCGCATCGCCGCGCTGTCGCGCGAGATCAGCCGCAAGGCCGACGGCGCCGGCGCCAAGGAGGCCGGCGCCGTGCACCGGGCGCTGGCCGTGGTGGAGCAGGGCGTGCACCGCATCCACGACGCCGCGCGCGCCAGCCGCCAGGTCTGCGACGGGCTGGACCGCCAGATGTCGGCGATCGAGGCCGAGATGCGGCGCACCACCGCCGCGCTGAGCTCGGCGCTGGACCGCACCGAGACCTTCCTGAAGATCTCCGAGAGCCTGATCGAGAGCGTGGCCGAGTGCGGCGTCGAGACCGAGGACACGCCCTACATCCAGGCCGCGCAGCAGGCGGCCGGGCAGATCGCCAAGCTGCTGGAGGATGCGCTGCGCACCGGCGCGGTGACCATGCAGGACCTCTTCGACGAGCAGTACAAGCCGGTCGAGGGCAGCAACCCGGCGCAGCACACGACGCGCTTCTGCGCCATCGCCGACCGCCTGTTCCCGCAGGTGCAGGAGAAGATGCTGGCGATGTCGGACAAGGTCGTCTACTGCATCGCGGTGGACCGCAACGGCTATGTGGCCTGCCACAACCAGAAGTACAACCACCCGCAGCGTGCCGGCGACGTGAACTGGAATACCGCCAACTGCCGCAACCGGCGCATCTTCAACGACCGCACCGGCCTGGCCTCGGCGCGCAACCAGCGCCCCTTCCTGCTGCAGACCTACCGGCGCGACATGGGCGGCGGCAACTTCATCGTGATGAAGGAGGCCGCGGCGCCGATCAGCGTGGCCGGGCGGCACTGGGGCGGGCTGCGGCTGGCGTTCAGGTTCTGAGCGCCCCGGGGCCGGTTGCGCCCGGCCCTTCCCCCGCGGGGGTCGAGGTGCCCGGCGAAGTCCGTGCGCCTCGAGATCGCCCCAAGAAGTGACAAAGGCCGGCCAGGGCCGGCCTGCGGGTTCAGGGGCGTCCGGGCCGGCCCTCAGGCCATCAGGCTGCCATGCCCCTGGCTGCTGCGCTCGGTCGCTCCGGCCGAAGAGTACACGCCGGTGGCCGACAGGCGCGGGATCAGCACGTCAATCGCGCGGTCCAGCGACGCGGTGGCGCGCGCCAGGGCCTCGCGCTGCGCGGCGACCTGGCCGCCGGCCTGCGCCAGGCGCTGGCGCAGCGGGCTCGGCACGCCGCCACTCTTCGCGGCGCGCTGGAAATGGTCCACCGCCGCGGCCAGCGCGGCGTGCAGCCCGGCCGCCACCTGCTCGACGGCGGCCGCGTCCTGGCGGTGCAGGGCCAGGCCCAGCGCGGTGAGCTGGTCCTCGACGGCGCGCAGCGGCGCCTCCAGCGCCTCGGCGCGCGCGGCGCTATGCGCCAGCGCGCGCTGTTCCTCGGGGGACACCATCATCGTGCGTGGTCCCCGCTCAGCCCTGGTGGCGGCCCAGCAGTTCCTGGGCGTTCTGGATCAGCCTGTCGGCGATCAGGTCGGCGTTGATCACGAAGCGGCCCTCGCGGATGGCCTGCGCGATGCGCTGCACCTTCTCCGCGTCGAAGGCCGGTTCCGCCTGCGCACCGGCGAGCAGCGACGCCGCCGGCGACAGCGCGACCTGCGCGCTGGCTTCGTCCTTGCCTTGGGAGGGCCCGGCCTTGCGTTCCACCGGCGCGAGGGGCGCGACGGGCTTGGTGTCGAGGGAACCGATTTTCATGATGGACTCCTGTCAGGAGCACGGCTGAAGTGCCAACCCAACGTCATGGACGCACTATCGGAACACTGGCCGCCGGACTTTAGGCCCGGCGCACAGATTTTTTCCGTACCCCCTGGATCAAGGGGGGCGCAGCCGCGACCGGCGGGGTTCACAGCGCGACCTCGATCCGGCGCTCGCCGACCGGCCGGCCCGTGAGCACGCGCCCGTTCTCGGTGCGCACGCGCGCCGGCTGGCCCTCCAGGCCCGGCGTCAGCGCCTGGCCCTCGGCGCTGATGCGGAATCCCGGGCCGCTGGCCACGATGCGGACCAGGTCGCCATGCGCGAACCAGCGCCGCGGCTGCAGGTCGCCCAGGCGCAGCGCCTGGCCGGCGGCCACCGGGCGCGCCAGCACCCGGTCGCCCAAGGCGCCGGCGTCGGTCAGCGGCGGCGTCGGGCCGGCGGCCCAGTCGACCTCGGCGGTGGCCAGCTGGGCCTCGGCGACGCGCGCGCCTGCGGGCAGCGCCGCACGCAGCTGCAGTGCGGGCGCCCAGACCGAGACGGTCACCGGCAGGAAGACGTTCCAGCGTGCGTTGCCGTCCATGCAGCGCAGCGCCACCCGGGTGCGGCCCCAGGCCGGCGCACCGGCCGGCAGGTAGGGCTGCACCTCGCGGCAGGGCGCCAGGCGCAGGCGCGGGTCCAGCGTGCCGGCCTCGGCCTGCACGCGCGCGCCGGCAGGCGCCAGCGCCGCCGCGGCGCCGCGCACCAGCTCCAGCGCCGCGGCCACCGGCCGCTCGAGTTCCGCCGGCAGCGCGCCCCAGGCGGGCGCGGCGGCCGTCAGCGCGCCCGCCAGCACCGCCACGGCGGCGGGCCCATGCAGGCAGGGACGGGAGGGGCGCAGCTTCACGAAGCGCAATGTAACCAGCGGTGGCCGTGACAAGGGGACCGAAATGGCGGTGCTTGGGCCCTCTATTCGCGCTCATGGCGGCGGCGGCGCTGCCCAGAATGCCCAGCGTCAACTGCCGTGCGGACCTGCCCGTGCGGCACAGGCCCAGGAGCCCGCCGCCCATGATTCCCCGTCTCGACGCCGCACTCGACTTCCACGGCCAGGCCCTGGTGCTGCGGGCCGAGCGGCAGCGCGTGATCGCCGGCAACATCGCCAACGCCGACACCCCCGGCTACCAGGCGCGCGACTTCGACTTCGCCGCCGCGCTGCGCGCCGCCACCGGCAGCGGCGCCGCCGGCCAGGGCATCGCCGCCGGCGTGATGCAGCCCGGCGGCCGCGCCCAGCCGCAGCTGCGCTACGCGCTGCCGGCGCAGACCAACCTGGACGGCAACACCGTGGACATGGACCGCGAGCGCGGGGCCTTCGTCGACAACGCGGTCAAGTACGAGGCCACGCTGCGCTTCGTCAACGGCAGCGTGCGTTCGCTGATGGACGCGATGAAGTCGCACCAGTCGCCCTGAACGCCCCGGAGGCTGAACGATGAGCATGTTCCGCATCCTCGACGTCGCCGGCAGCGCGGTCAGCGCGCAGAGCCAGCGCCTGAACGTCGTCGCCTCCAACCTGGCCAACGCCGACACCGTGGCCGGCCCCGACGGCGCCGCCTACAAGGCGCGCCAGGTGGTGTTCCAGACCGCGCTGGTCGGCGCCGTGGGCCAGCGCGGCGAGGCCGGCACCGGCGTGCGCGTGGCGACCATCGCCGAGAGCACCGCCGAGGGCCGCCGCGTGCACGACCCCAAGCACCCCGCCGCCGACGCCGAGGGCTACGTGACCTACAGCAACGTCAACCCGGTGGAGGAGATGGTCAACATGATCTCCGCCTCGCGTTCGTACCAGAACAACGTCGAGGTCATGAGCACGGCGCGCACGCTGCTGCTCAAGACCCTGCAGATCGGGCAGGGCTGAGCATGGACGTGCGGCAGAACCTGCGTTCTGACGAACGCCTTGCGAAGAGCCGGTGCGTCCCGCACCGGCCCGGCCGGGAGGGCCGATGAGCAGCGTCGGCGGTCTCGACGGCTTCGCGGCGCTGGCCGCGGGCAGCGGCGGCGCCGCGCCCACGCGCAACGAGGCGGGCAGCGCCGAGCGCTTCCTGAAGCTCCTGGTGGCGCAGATGCAGAACCAGGACCCGCTCAACCCGATGGACAACGCGCAGATCACGAGCCAGATGGCGCAGATCAACACCGTCAGCGGCATCGAGACGCTGAACAAGACGGTGCAGGGCCTGAACAGCCAGTTCGTGCAGATGCAGGCGCTGCAGGGCGCGGCGCTGGTCGGGCGCGAGATCACGCTGCAGGGCGACCGGCTGGCCGTGCAGGGCGGCGCCGGCAGCGGCGGCTTCGAGCTCGCCGGCACCGCCGACCGCGTGAAAGTCGAGATCCTCAGCCCGGCCGGCCATGTGCTGGACACGCTGGACCTGGGCGCGCAGAGCGCCGGCCGCCACCAGTTCGAGTGGCCGGCGCCCAGCCAGCCCGACGGCGCCCGCCTGCACTTCCGCGTCGTCGCCAGCGCCGGCACGGTGGCCGTGCCGGCCACGCCGCTGATGCGCGACCGCGTCGAGGCCGTCGGCGTGGTCGGCGACCGGCTCGTGCTGGAGACCCGGCACAACGGCGAAGTCGCCTACACCGACGTCAGAGCCTTCAATTGAAGCGTGACGCTGTCCCAGAACACCTCACCGCCCCCGCGGACCCCATCACCCCTCCCGAGGATGACCCCATGAGCTTCCAGCAAGGCCTGTCCGGACTCAACGCGACGAGCAAGAACCTGCAGGTGATCGGCAACAACATCGCCAACGCCAACACCTACGGCAGCAAGGTCGCGCGCGCCGAGTTCGCCGACGTCTACGCGGCCTCGCTCAACGGCGCCGGCGGCAGCAACATCGGCATCGGCACCAACCTGGTGGCGGTGGCGCAGCAGTTCACCCAGGGCAACATCAAGACCACGGAGAACGCGATGGACCTTGCGATCAACGGCGCCGGGTTCTTCCAGGTCACCGACGGCAAGAGCCCGGTCTCGTACACGCGCAACGGCCAGTTCAAGGTCGACCGCTTCGGCTACCTGGTCAACAATGCCGGCCTGCAGCTGATGGGCTACCGCGCCGACGGCCTGGGCCAGATACAGCCCGGCCAGGCGGTGCCGCTGCAGCTGCCCACCGGCGGCGTGGCGCCGCAGGCCACCAGCACGATCGCGCTGGAGATGAACCTGGATGCGCGCGGCCGCGTCTCGGCGCCGACCAGCGGCCCGGCGATCGACTTCAACGACGCCGACACCTACAACAACGCCACCTCGCTGACGGTGTACGACCAGCTCGGGCAGGAAGTTGCGCTCACCTACTATTTCCAGAAGAGCGCGCCCGACACCTGGAACGTCTTCGCCACCGCCAACGGCCAGACGGTGGCCGGCACGCCGGGCAACCCGCAGCCGATCACGACGGTGGTCTTCCCGGCCGACGGCAGCACGCCCACCTCGCCGGCCGGCCCGGTGAGCTTCGACGTGCCGCCGACCACCGACCCCTCGCGCGGCGACACGCGCGCCATCAACGGCATCCAGCTCAGCCTGCGCAGCGCCACGCAGTTCGGCTCGTCCTTCGGCGTCACCGACCTGCAGCAGAACGGCTTCTCGGCCGGCGTGCTGACGGCGATCGCGATCGAGCCCAACGGCATCGTCACCGCGCGCTACAGCAACGGCCAGTCGCGGCCGGCCGGGCAGGTGGAGATCGTCTCCTTCCGCAGCCCGCAGGGCCTGCAGCCGCTGGGCGACAACGTCTGGGGCCGCACCTTCGCCAGCGGCGACCCCATCGCCGGGGTGCCGGGCGACGGCACGCTGGGCGTGCTGCAGGCCGGCGCGCTCGAGGAGAGCAACATCGACCTCACCGGCGAGCTGGTCAACATGATCACCGCGCAGCGCATCTACCAGGCCAACGCGCAGACCATCAAGACGCAGGACCAGGTGATGCAGACCCTGGTGAACCTCCGCTGAACGACGACTGAACGGCCGTGGACAGACTCATCTACCTGTCGATGGCCGGCGCCAAGGCCACGATGCAGCGCCAGGAGGTGCTGGCCAACAACCTCGCCAACGCCTCGACCACGGGTTTCCGCGCCGAGCTGCAGGCCTTCCGCGCGGTGCCGGTGCGCGGCGAGGGCGCCAGCACGCGCGTGTATGCGCTGGAGTCCACCGTGGGCCACGACCAGCGGCCGGGCCCGGTGCAGGGCACCGGGCGCTCGCTGGACGTCGCGATGCAGGGCAAGGCCTGGCTGGCGGTGCAGTCGCTGGACGGCACCGAGGCCTATACGCGGGCCGGCGCGCTGCAGGTGGACGCCGAGGGCCAGCTCGTCACGCCCACCGGGCTGCCGGTGCTGGGCGACGGCGGGCCGATCACGTTGCCGGCGAATGCCGCGATCGACATCGGCCCGGACGGCACCATCAGCGCCACCGTGGGCAACCAGCGCCCGCAGCAGGTGGGCCGGCTCAAGCTGGTGACGCCCGAGGCGCCGCTGCTGCGCGGCACCGACGGCCTGTTCCGCGCCGCCGACGGCGAGCTGCCGGCGGACGCCAATGCGCGGCTGCAGGCCGGCGCGCTGGAGGGCTCCAACGTGAGCCCGGTGGAGACGATGGTGGCGATGATCGCCGCGGCGCGCCAGTTCGAGCACCAGATGAAGATGCTGCAGGGCGCCGAGCAGCGCGAGCAGTCGGCGCAGAAGCTGCTCGGCCCGCAGTAGCGGGCCGACGGCCGCGAAGGATCGGAACAGGCGCCTTCGGGCGCCTTTTTTCCTGCCGTCGCCGCGCCCGGGCGCGGGCGACACTGCCGCGAACCGACCCTGGAAGGACACCATGATCCGTTCGCTGTGGATTGCCAAGACCGGCATGGAAGGCCAGCAGACCAAGCTGGATGCGATCTCGAACAACCTCGCCAACGTGGGCACCAACGGCTTCAAGCGCGCCGGGGTGCAGTTCGAGGACCTGATGTACCAGAACCTGCGCCAGGCCGGCGCGGCCAACGGCGAGCAGGCGCAGCTGCCCACCGGGCTGCAGGTGGGCCTGGGCGTGCGCGTCGCCGCCAGCACGCGCCACTTCGGCCAGGGCAGCCTGCAGCAGACCGGCAACAACCTGGACATCGCGATCTCCGGGCAGGGCTTCTTCCAGATCCAGATGCCCGACGGCAGCACCGGCTATACGCGCGACGGCGCCTTCCGGCTGGACGCCACCGGGCAGCTCGTCACGAGCGCCGGCCACCAGGTGATGCCCGGCATCACGGTGCCGGCCGACGCCACCAGCGTGACCGTGGCGCCCGACGGCACGGTCAACGTCACGCTGCCCGGCCAGGCCGGCGTGCAGGCGCTGGGGCAGATCCAGCTCGCCGGCTTCGTCAACCCCGCCGGGCTGGAGCCGCGCGGCGGCAACGTCTACGCGGAGACCGCGGCCTCGGGCGCGCCGAATGCCGCCGCGCCGGGCGCGGCCGGGCTGGGCGCGCTGCAGCAGGGCTTCGTCGAGGGCAGCAACGTCAACGTGGTCGAGGAGCTGGTGGCGATGATCGCCACGCAGCGCGCCTACGAGCTCAACTCCAAGGCCATCCAGACCTCGGACCAGATGCTGCAGCGTCTGGGCCAGCTGTGAGCGGGGGCGCCGCGATGATGCGCACCCTGGGGCTCGCCTGCGCGCTGCTGATGCTCGGCGGCTGCGCCTTCTTCGGCCCGCGCGTGGAGGTCGCCGAGACCAAGCCGGTGGCGCCGGTCGCCGCGCCGCAGCCCGCGGTGGCCAGCGGCGCGATCTTCCAGTCGGCCAGCTACCGGCCGCTGTTCGAGGACCACCGCGCGCGCCTGGTCGGCGACACGCTGGTCGTGCAGATCGTCGAGCGCGTCAGTGCCAGCCAGAAGAGCACGAGCTCCATCGACAAGGGCGGCAGCGTCTCCGGCAGCGTGAGCGCGCTGCCCGGCATCCGCCCGAGCGCCTTCGCGCGCGCCAGCGCCGAGGGCAGCAGCAACAACAGCTTCAGCGGCAAGGGCGCCACCGAGAGCAGCAACGACTTCAGCGGCGTCATCACCGTCACCGTGCGCGAAGTGCTGCCCAACGGCCACCTCGTGATCGCCGGCGAGAAGCAGATCGGCGTCAACCAGAACGTGGACGTGCTGCGCTTCTCCGGCCAGGTCGACCCGCGCGCGATCCAGCCCGGCAACCTCGTGCAGAGCGCGCAGATCGCCAACGTGCGCCTGGAACACCGCGGCCGCGGCGCGCAGGCCGAGGCGCAGGCCATCGGCTGGCTGGCGCGCGTCTTCCTCAGCGTGCTGCCGATCTGATGCCCCCCGCGATGAACCCGAACCCCGACCGCCTGATGCGCTGGACCGTCGTGCTGGCCTTCCTGGCCGCCAGCAGCGCGCTGTGGTGGCCGCACCCCGCCGTGGCGGCCAGCAGCGGCGGCGCGTCCACCCGCATCAAGGAAGTCGCCGCCGTGCAGGGCGTGCGCAGCAACCAGCTGGTGGGCTACGGCCTCGTCGTCGGCCTGGACGGCACCGGCGACCAGACCACGCAGACCCCGTTCACCACGCAGAGCCTGATGGCCATGCTGCAGCAGATGGGCGTGACGGTGCCGCCGGGCACCAGCATGCAGCTGCGCAACGTGGCCGCGGTGATGGTCACCGCGCAGCTGCCGGCCTTCGCGCAGCCCGGGCAGACCATCGACGTCAACGTCTCCAGCGTCGGCAATGCCAAGAGCCTGCGCGGCGGCACCCTGATCGCCACGCCGCTGAAGGGCGCCGACGGCAACGTCTATGCGCTGGCCCAGGGGCAGCTGATCGTCGGCGGCGCCGGCGCCGCGGCCGGCGGGTCCAAGGTGCAGATCAACCACCTCAGCGCCGGCCGCGTGCCCGAGGGCGCGACGGTCGAGCGCAGCGTGCCCACGCCGCTGATGGACGGCGACACGCTGGCGCTGGGTCTCAACGCGGCGGACTTCAACACCGCGCGCGCGGTGGCCGAGGCGATCAACGGCGCCAAGGGCGAGGGCACCGCCGCCGCGCTGGACGGCCGCACGGTGCGCGTGCGCGTGCCGGCCTCGGCCGAGCAGCGCGTGGCCTTCCTGGCCGACATCGAGAACCTGCCGCTGCGCCTGGCACGCCCCGCGGCGCGCGTGGTGCTCAATGCGCGCACCGGCTCGGTGGTCATGAACGAGGCCGTCACGCTGGGCGAGTGCGCGGTGGCGCACGGCAACCTGGCGGTGACGATCAGCACCACGCCGGTGGTCAGCCAGCCCAACCCCTTCGGCCAGGGCCAGACGGTGGCCGGCGAGAAGAGCGACATCGCGATCTCGCAGCAGGGCGGCGCGCTGGTCGCGATGCCGGCCGGCGCGAAGCTGACCGACGTCGTCAAGGCGCTCAACGCGCTGGGCGCCACGCCGATGGACCTGCTGGCCATCCTGCAGGCGATGAAGTCCGCCGGCGCGCTGCGCGCCGAGATCGAGGTCATCTGAGGCCCGCGATGAGCGCACCGCCCGTCGCCACCGGGGTGGCCTTCGACACCCGTTCGCTGGACGCGCTGAAGGCGCGTGCCGCCAGCGACCCGAAGGCCGCGGTGCGCGAGGCGGCGCGCCAGTTCGAGGCGCTGTTCATGCAGGAACTCGTCAAGAGCATGCGCGCCACCACGCTGGCCAGCGGCCTGCTCGACAACGCCGGCTCGCAGATGGGCGAGCAGATGCTCGACACCCAGTTCGCCGGCGCGCTGGCCGGGCGCCCGGGCGGGCTGTCGGAGGCCATCATGCGCCAGCTCGAGCGCCAGATGGGCCTGGCGCCCGGGCCGGTCCCGGGCGCCGCGTCGGCGAATGCGGCGCCGGCGCCGCTGGCCGCCGCCGGCACGCCTGCGGCGCCGGTGCGCATCCCGCAGACCGCCGCGCTGGGCTTCGTGCAGCAGCATGGCGCTGCCGCGCGCAGTGCCGAGGCCGCCAGCGGCATCCCGGCCTCCTTCATGGTGGCGCAGGCGGCGCACGAGACCGGCTGGGGCCGGCGCGAGATCCGCCACGCCGACGGCACACCCAGCCACAACCTGTTCGGCATCAAGGCCGGGCCGGGCTGGACCGGCCCGGTGGCCGAGGTCACGACGACCGAGTACGTGGACGGCCAGCCGCGCAAGATGGTGGCGAAGTTCCGCGCCTACGGCAGCTATGCCGAGTCCTTCGCCGACTATGCGCGGCTGATGAAGACCAGCCCGCGCTATGCGGCGGTGCTGGAACGTGCGCGGCAGGCCGGGGCCGTGGGCGAGGCGCAGGCCGCCAGCGGCTTCGCGAGCGGCCTGCAGCAGGCCGGCTACGCGACCGACCCGGCCTACGCCGACAAGCTCACGCGCGTCATCAACACCACGCTGCGGCTGCAGCGCTCCGTCGCCTGACGAAAGCCCGCCATGAGCTCCTCACCGCTGATGTCGCTGGGCATCAAGGCCATGCAGGCGAACTATGCGTCGCTGCAGGTCACCGGCCACAACATCGCCAATGCCAACGTCGCCGGCTACTCGCGCCAGCAGGCCGAGCTGGCGACCAGCCAGGGCCAGTTTACCGGCGCCGGCTTCTTCGGCCGCGGCGTGGACGTGGTCAGCGTCACGCGCACGCACGACGCGTTCCTCACCCGCGAGGCCGACTACGCGAAGTCGCTGGCCGCCACCGACAGCGCCAGGCTGGCGATGCTGCGCCGGCTGGAGACCGTCTTCCGCGGCGGCGAGCTCGGGCTCGGCCACGCCACGAACGAGTTCCTCGGCGCGATGACCGACCTGACGACGCGGCCCGACGACCTGGCGGTGCGCCGCGTCGTGATGGCGCGCGCCGGCGACCTGGCGGCGCGCTTCGCCGAGGCCGGGCAGTCGCTGGACGACGTGCAGGCCGGCGTCACCGCCACGCTGCGCACCGCGGTGGCCGAGGTCAACAGCCTGGCCAAGGCGATCGCCAGCGCCAACCAGCGCATCGCCGGGCTCAAGGGCCTGGGCCAGCCGGCCAACGACCTGCTGGACGAGCGCGAGCGGCTGATCTCCAGGCTCTCCGAGCATGTCAGCGTCAGCCGCGTCGAGGCGGCCGACGGCACCCAGGCCATCTTCATCGCCGGCGGCCAGCGCCTGGTGCTGGGCGCCGAGGCGGCGCAGCTGCAGATGCTGCAGGACCCGGCCGACCCGACACGCTCGGCGGTCGGCCTGGTGGAAGGCAACGTGCGCCGACCGCTGGACGAGAATGCCCTGGCCGGCGGCGACATCGCCGGGCTGCTGCGCTTCCAGAACAACGACCTCGTACACGCGCGCAACCTGGTCGGCCAGCTCGCCGCCGCGGTGGCCGGCGCGGTCAACGAGCAGCAGCTGCGCGGCCTGAACCTGCAGCCGCCGCTGGGCCAGTCGGCCTCGCAGCCGCTGTTTGCGGTCGGCGCGCCGCAGGCGCTGCCCTATGTCGCCAATGCGCGCGACGCCAGCGGCAACCCCATCGGCAGCGTGCAGCTCACCGTCACCGACGCCGGCGCGCTGCAGGCCAGCGACTACGAGCTGCGCGAGGACCCCGCCAACGCCGGCCAGTGGACGCTGCTGCGCAAGGCCGACGGGCTGCGCCGCACGGTGGCCGATGGCGACGAGGTCGACGGCTTTCGCATCACCTTCGGCAGCCCGCCGCCGCAGGCCGGCGACCGTTTTCTGCTGCAGCCGGTGGCCGGCGCAGCCAACGACATGCGCCGGCTGCTCGACGACCCGCGCGACCTGGCGGCCGCCTCGCCGCTGGTGGCCACCGCGGCGGCGGCCAACACCGGCACCGCGCAGGTCTCGCAGCTGGCGATCACGAGCTCGCCGCTGCCGGTGGCCGGCGCGACGGCGCGCATCAGCTTCACCAGCGACGGCGGCGACTACAGCTGGGACCTCGTGGACGGCGCCAACAACGTGCTGGCCAGCGGCAGCGGCAGCTGGGAGCCCGGGCAGCCGATCCCGGCGCCGCCGGCGGACATCAACGGCTTCGCGCTGCAGCTCTCGGGCGTGCCGCGCAGCGGCGACCAGCTGACCGTGCAGCCCACGCCGCCGCAAGCGATGGCGTCCAACAACGGCAACGCGGTGGCGCTGCTGGCGCTGCGCGACAGCCCCATCGTCGGCGGCCGCAGCGCCAGCGAGAGCTGGGGCCTGGCGATGGCCGACGTCGGCGTGCGTGTGCAGAGCGCACGCTCGGCCAGCGAGATCTCCACCGCGGTGGCGACCCAGGCCGAGTTCTCGCGCAGCTCGAAGGCCGGCGTCAACCTCGACGAGGAGGCGGCGCGTCTGATCCATTTCCAGCAGAGCTACCAGGCCGCGGCCAAGATGCTGCAGGTGGCGCAGTCGCTGTTCGACACCCTGCTCGACGCCGCGGCGCCCTGACCCCGGTCCCCCCGGCCCCCGACTGAACCCGCACCATGCGCGTCACCACCCATAACGCCTTCCAGACCTCGGTCGCCAACCTGCAGAAGCGCCAGCAGGCGATGGTCGAGAGCCAGGCCCAGCTGACCAGCGGCAAGCGCGTGCTGCGCCCGAGCGACGACCCGGCGGCCGCCGCGGCCGCCGAGCGTGCGCTGGCCGCCGCCTCGCGCGCCGAGGTGCGGCAGCGTGCGCTGGACGCCAGCCGCAATGCGATGACGCTGACCGAGGGGGCGCTCGGCGACGCCGGCGAGCTGCTGGCGCAGATCCGCGAGCGCATGATCGCCGCCGGCAATGCCAGCTATTCCGACAGCGACCGCGCGTCGCTGGCCCAGGCGATGCGTGCACTGCGCGACGACCTGCTCGCGGTGGCCAACCGCCACGACGGCGCCGGGCGCTTCCTGTTCGGCGGCCAGGGCAGCGACCGGCCACCGCTGGTGGACGCGCCCGGCGGCGTGGTCTATGCGGGCACCAGCGGCGAGATGCAGGCCGCCTCCGGCGAGAGCAGCCCGCTGGCCATCGACGGCCGCGCGGTCTGGCTGCAGGCGCCGGACCCGCGCAGCCCGGGCAACACGCTGTCGCTGTTCGACACGCTGGACCGCGTCGTCGGCGAGCTGATGACGCCCGGCCGCAGCGGCCCCGACATCGCCGCCACCGTGCGCGACGGGCTGGCCGAGATCGATGCCGGCACGGCCAACCTCTCCGCCTGGCGCGCGCGCGCCGGCGAGGCGCTCAACCGCATCGACGGCATCTCCGAGCGGCTGGCGCAGTCCAAGCTCGATGCCCGTCGCGAGCGCTCCGAGGCCGAGGACCTGGACATGGTGGCGGCGATCGCCGACTTCCAGAAGCGCCAGAGCGGCTACGATGCGGCTCTGAAGACCTATTCGCTCGTGCAGCGCATGTCGCTGTTCGACTACCTGCGCTGAACCCGCGCCGTGCGGCGGCCGCCATCGGCCCGCTGCACGGCTGCCGCAACCTGTCGTCCGGGGCCGCCGACGCATGCAAGACCATCCCGTGCTGGGCCAGGTGGCCCTGGGCTACAGCCCGATGATCGACCGCCAGCGCAAGGTGGTCGCGACCCGCCTGACCGTCTTCCCGCAGCAGCCCGACGCGGTGCCCGACGCCGCGGCGCTGCTGCGTGCGCTGGAGGAGGTCTGGCCGTCCGAGAGCGGAGAGGAGCCGCTGAAGCTGACGCTGCGCCCGCTGGACGCCGCCGCGAAGCCCGGCGCCGCCGGTGCCGCTGCCGCTGCCGCCGGCCCGACGCCGCGCGGCCTGGCCGCGCTGAACCTGGCCGGCGAGGGCCTGCTGCGCGCGGTGATGGCCGCCGCGCCGGGGCCGCAGCTGATGATCGAGGTGCCGGCCTTCATGGCCGGCGACCCGGCGCACGCGCCGCTGCTGCGCGAGCTGCGCGTGGCCGGTAGCGTGCTGCTGATCAAGGGGCGCCCGCTGGCCCCGCTGCCGGCCGAGGTGCTGGGCTGCTTCTCGCATTCCATCGTCGACGTGTCGGAGGAGCGCCGCACCGGGCCGCAGAGCTCCGACCACAAGCGCAGCATCAGCACCGTGCAGGCCGGCACGCGCACGGTGGCCGACGTCACCGCCGCCTTCGAGCGCGGCGCGGTCGCGGTGCTCGGCTGGCCCTTCGACGACCCGCTGCCGAAGTCCAGCGGCCGCAGCCGCATCCCGACCGACGTGACCACGGTGATGGAGCTGATGCAGGGCGTCGAGCGCGAGGACCCGGTGCCCAGGCTGGAGGCGGTGCTCAAGCGCGACCCCACGCTGGCCTTCCGGCTGATGCGCTATCTCAACTCGCCGGCCTTCGGTCTCTCGGTGGAGATCAACTCCTTCAGCCACGCGCTGATGCTGCTGGGCTACAACCGGCTCAAGCGCTGGCTTGCGGTGCTGCTGGCGACCTCGGTCAAGTCGGCCAATGCACACCCGCTGATGCACGCCGCGGTGCGCCGCGGCCTGCTGATGGAGGAGCTCTCCAAGACCCAAAGCGACCCCGAGCTGCGCGGCGAGATGTTCATCTGCGGCGTCTTCTCGCTGCTCGACCGGCTGCTGGACCAGCCCTTCAGCGAGTTGCTGGGCAGCGTCCCGGTGCCCGAGCGCGTGCAGCAGGCGCTGCGCGGCGACGGCGGGCCCTTCCAGCCCTTCCTGGACCTCGTGCAGGCGATCGAGCAGGAGTCGGTGTTCGACATCCGCGAATGCACCGAGCGGCTGCTGCTCGGGCCGGCGGAGGTCAACCGTGCGCTGCTCGCCGCGCTGCGGGCGGCGCGGCAGATCGACGGATGAGCACCGCGGCGGCGGGTTCGCGCGGCGCTGCCGCGCAGCCGGCGCTGCCCACCGCCGCGGCGGACGCGCTGCCGCCGCTGCTGCTGGCGGCGACGCTGCCGATGCTGCTGCAGGGTCCGGACTTCCGCATCCTCGACGCCAACGAGGCCTTCGCGGCGCTGCTGGCGCTGCCGCGCGCGCGGCTCGTCGGCCGCGACCCGATCGACCTGCAGCCGGCGGAGGACCGCGAGGCCTGGCGTGTCGTGCGCCAGGAACTCGCGCAGGCGCTGCGCCGCGGCGAGGCGCCGGCCCCGGTGCAGCGCCGGCTGGTCGACGCGGCCGGGCACGAGCGCTGGTTCAGCGTCAGCGCCACCGCCGCCGGCCTGCCCGGCGGGCCGCCGCGCTGGCTGAGCCTGTGGCACGAGCACACGGTCGAGGTCGCCGCTCGCGAACAGGCGCGGCGCGCGCAGGACGAGTTGGCGCAGTGGTTCGAGCTCAGCGGCACCGGCATGCTGGTGTACGACGCGCAAGGGCTCATCCTGCGCTGCAACACGGCGCTGGAGGCGCTGGTCGAGCAGGTGCCCGACGCGCTGGCCGAGGCGGCGCCCGAACTGCAGGCCCTGCTGGGCTGGGACGGCGGCGCGCCGGCGGCGGCGCTGGTGCCGGGCGCGCCGGTGCTCGAGCGCCAGGCCCTGGTGCCGGCGACCGACGGGCGCCGCCGGCGGCTGTCCGCGCGCCTGGCCTGCCACGGCGGCG
>CAZUPH010000074.1:0-18174 GCA_964621995.1 uncultured Rubrivivax sp.
CAACCCGGAGATCCAGCGCCGCGCGCAGGAGGTCATCAACCACTGCTGGCGGCTGGGCGAGCGCAACCCCATCCTGGCCATCCACGACGTGGGCGCCGGCGGCATCAGCAACGCCTTCCCCGAGCTGGTGGACGGCGCCGGGCAGGGTGCCCGCTTCGACCTGCGGAAGGTGCCGCTGGAGGAGAGCGGGCTCGCGCCCAAGGAGATCTGGTGCAACGAGAGCCAGGAGCGCTACGTCCTGGCCGTCGATCCCGACCTGCTGCCGCTGTTCGAGCAGATGTGCGTGCGCGAGCGTTGCCCGTACGCGGTGGTCGGCACGGCCACCGCCGAGCGGGAGCTGGTGGTGAGCGACGGCGGACGCGACGTCATCGACATGCCCATGGACGTGCTGCTGGGCAAGCCGCCGAAGATGCACCGCGTGGTGCAGCGCATCGCGCGCGACGACACCGCGCTCGACCTCACCGGCGTGCAGCTCGAGCAGGTGGCCTTCGACGTGCTGCGCCATCCCACGGTGGCGAGCAAGCGCTTCCTCGTCACCATCGCCGACCGCACGGTGGGCGGCCTGTCGCACCGCGACCCGATGGTCGGGCCCTGGCAGGTGCCGGTGGCCGACTGCGCCGTGACGCTGGCCGACCACACCGGCCATGCCGGCGAGGCGATGGCGATGGGCGAGCGCACGCCGCTGGCCGCGGTGGACGCGCCGGCCTCCGGCCGCATGGCGGTGGCCGAGGCGATCACGAACCTGCTCGCGGCGCCGGTCGAGCTCGACCGCATCAAGCTCAGCGCCAACTGGATGGCCGCCTGCGGCGAGCCCGGCGAGGACGCCGCGCTCTACGACACCGTGCGCGCGGTGGCGATGGAGCTGTGCCCGGCGCTGGGCATCGGCATCCCGGTGGGCAAGGATTCGCTGTCGATGCGCACGAAGTGGCAGGCCGACGACGGCAGCGCACGCCAGGTCACCGCGCCGGTCTCGCTGGTCGTCACCGCCTTCGCGACGCTGCCCGACGTGCGCGGCACGCTGACGCCGCAGCTGAAGGTCGGCGCAGCGGCCCCGGACGGGGCCCCGGTGGGCGAGACGACGCTGATCCTGGTGGACCTGGGCGGCGGGCGCAACCGGCTCGCCGGCTCGATGCTCGCGCAGGTGCTGGGCCGCTACGGTAGCCGCACCGCCGACGGCGTGCCCGACCTCGACGACCCGGCGCAGCTGAAGGCGCTGGTGGCCGCGGTGAACGAGCTGCGCGCCGCCGGCCGGCTGCTGGCCTACCACGACCGCAGCGACGGCGGGCTGTGGGCCACGGTGTGCGAGATGGCCTTCGCCGGCCACACCGGCGTGAGCCTGAACGTGGACATCCTGGTCACCGAGGGCGACGGCATCGCCGACAGCCGCGCCGAGTACGGCGACTCGAAGAACTGGGCCGCGCAGGTCGGCGAGCGCCGCAACACGCTGACGCTCAAGGCCTTGTTCGCCGAGGAACTGGGTGCCGTGCTGCAGGTGCGGCGCGAGCACCGGGACGAGGTCGTCGGCGTGCTGCGCCGGCACGGCCTGGCGCGCCTGAGCCATGTCGTCGGTGCCACCAACGCGCGCGGCGTGGTCGAGGTCTGGCGCGACACCAGGCTGCAGTTCTCGGCCCCGCTGCAGCAGCTGCAGCAGGCCTGGGACGAGGTCAGCTGGCGCATCGCGAGGGAGCGCGACCATCCCGGCTGCGCCGACGCCGAACATGCCGCCGCCGGCGATCCGGCCGACCCCGGGCTGCACCAGCACCTGGGCTTCGACCCCGCCGCGGCGCCGGCGCTGCACCTGACGCGGCCGAGGATGGCGATCCTGCGCGAGCAGGGCGTCAACTCGCAGCTCGAGATGGCGCGTGTCATGGACCTCGCCGGCTTCGACGCGCACGACGTGCACATGAGCGACCTGCAGCGCGGCCACGCGACGCTGGCCGACTTCCAGGGCTTCGTCGCCTGCGGCGGCTTCAGCTACGGCGACACGCTGGGCGCCGGCGAGGGCTGGGCGCGCTCGATCCTGTTCAACCCGGCGCTGGCCGAGCAGTTTGCCGCCTTCTTCGCGCGCCGCGACAGCTTCGCGCTGGGCGTGTGCAACGGCTGCCAGATGCTGGCCGCGCTGGCGCCGCTGATCCCCGGCGCCGAGGCCTGGCCGCGCTTCACGCGCAACGCGAGCCAGCAGTTCGAGGCACGGCTGTCGCTGGTGGAGGTGCTGGATTCGCCCAGCCTCTTCTTCGCCGGCATGGCCGGCAGCCGCATCCCGATCGCGGTGTCGCACGGCGAGGGCCGCGCCGACTTCTCTCAGCGCGGCGACGCGGCCAGGGTCGTGCGCGCGCTGCGCTTCGTCGACCACCATGGCCGCGCCACCGAGGCCTACCCGTACAACCCCAACGGCTCGCCCGAGGGCCTGACCGGCGTGAGCACCGCCGACGGCCGCTTCACCGCGCTGATGCCGCACCCCGAGCGCGTGTTCCGCAACCTGCAGATGAGCTGGAGCGCCGGCGACGTGTCGGCGCCCAGCCCCTGGATGCGCATGTTCCACAACGCGCGTGCCTGGCTGAAGTAGATTCGGCGCCATGAGCACGCTCACCGTACGCCGCCTGCTGGTGGACCTGAAGCCGCCGATCGCACGCCACTGGTGCGGCGGCGACGCCTTCGCGACCGCCTTCTTCAACGCGCTGTCGATGAGCTTCCCGCTCGGCGAGCAACTGTTCATCGACTCGGTGAAGATCGGCATCGCGACGCTGCCCGACGCCGAGCGCGCACGCTTCGAGGCCGAGGTCCGCGACTTCATCGGCCAGGAGGCCACGCACCGCCACCTGCACGCGCTGTTCAACCAGCACCTGCAGCGCCAGGGCCTGGTCAACACCTGGGAGCGGCGCATCGAGCAGCGCAGCCGCACGCAGCTGGAGGGCATCGACCCGCGCAACCGCGTGGCCGTGACGGCGGCCACCGAGCACTTCACGGCGATCTTCGCCGAGCACCTGCTGGCCCACCCGGAGGTCGTCGCCGGCGCCGAGCCGCGGCTGGCGCGGCTGTGGCTGTGGCACTGCGCCGAGGAGTCCGAGCACCGCAGCACCGCCTTCGACCTGTATGTCGCGATGGGCGGCAACCACGAATGGCGTTGCCGCGTCTTCCGCGTCGTCAGCACGCATTTCGTCGTCGACTCGCTGCGCCAGACGCTGCGCAACCTGTGGCACGACGGCACCTGGTGGCGGCCCTCCACCTGGGCCGGCGGCTGGCGGCTGCTGTTCGGCCGCCAGGGGCTGGTGCGGCTGGGCTACCCGCGCTGGCGCGAATACCTGCGCGAGGACTTCCACCCCTCGCAGGGCGACGACCGGCTGGCACGCCGCTGGCTGGCCGACAACGCGCAGTGGGCGACGCCGGTGCGCGCCTCGGCCTGAGCCGGGCCGCGCGCGCGGCGCTGCGCGGTCAGGGCCGCAGCGTGCGCTGCAGGAAGCTGACGACCGTCGCGAAATAGAAGTCGGCGTTCTCGCGCCGCACGAAGCCGTGGCCCTCGTTGTCTGCCAGCAGGTACCACACCGGCATGCCGCGGGCCTGCAGGCTGCGCACGATCTGCTCGCTCTCGGTCCAGGGCACGCGCGGGTCGTTCTTGCCCTGCACCACCAGCAGCGGCTTCGTGATGCGGTCGGCCAGGTTCAGCGGGCTGATCGAGTGCAGGAACTCGCGCATCGCCGGGTCGCGCTCGTCGCCGTACTCGGCGCGGCGCAGGTCGCGGCGGTAGCTCTCGGTGTTCTCCAGGAAGCTGACGAAGTTGCTGATGCCGACCACGCTGACGGCGCCGGCGATGCGGTCGGCCAGGCGCACGCTGGCCGCCAGCGCCATGTAGCCGCCGTAGCTGCCGCCCATGACCACGACGCGCTTCGCGTCCAGCCCGGGCTGGGTGGCGATCCAGTCCAGCGCGCTGCCCATGTCGCGCACCGAGTCCTCGCGCAGGCGGCCGTTGTCCAGGTCCAGGAAGGTCTTGCCGTAGCCGGTGGAGCCGCGCACGTTGGGCTCCAGCAGCGCGATGCCGCGCTGCTGCAGCAGGTAGTTCAGCCGGCCGTTCCAGCCCAGCTTGCTCTGGCCCTCGGGGCCGCCGTGCATCAGCATCAGCACCGGGCGCGGGCCGGTGAAGCGCGCCGGCGGCAGGCTCAGCACGCCGCTGATCGTGCGGCCGTCGAAGCCGGTCCAGCGCACGACGCGCTGATCGGGCAGCTCGGCCAGGTCGATGCCGTCGGCGCCGGCCGGCCGGGTCCACGCGACGGTGCGGCCTTGCGCGTCCAGCGTGTGGATGGTCGCCGGACCCTGGGCGCTGTTGACCACCAGCGCGAGCTCGTGGCTCGCAGGGTGGAAGCGCACCCGCGTGACGCTGCCGCCGGGCAGCGCGGGGGGCGGCAGCTCGCGGCCGCTGGCGCCGTCGAGCAGGCGCAGCTCGTCGCGGCCGTCCACGTTGGCGACCACCGCGAGGCGGCTGCCGTCGCGCGACGCGTCGCCGTCGCTGAGGTCCCAGGGAATGTGGCCGGTCAGCCGCGCCAGCGTGCCGCTGCCCAGATCCAGCCGCATCAGCTCGCGGAATTCGCTGGCGCGGTCGCTCACCACGTACAGCGCGCGCCCGTCGGGCGCCCAGCCGCTGACGAAATGGGCGGCGCGCAGCGTCTGGCCCTCGGCGGGCAGCAGGCGGCGGCGTTCGCCGCTGGCCAGGTCGACGAGCCAGATCTCGGACTGCGTCGCCGAGGTGTAGCGGACGATCGCGGCCTGCCGCTCGTCGGGCGAGACGGTGGCGCCGAACCAGCCGCTGCCCGGCAGCTCGGCCACCACGCGCCGCGTCGCCGGGCTGGCCGGGTCGCCCTCGGGGTCGATCAGCGACAGCGTGGTCGTGATCTGCGCGCGCGTGCCGCCGGCCGCGGTGCGGTCCAGCGGCACCGAGCTCACCAGTGCCAGCGAACGGGACTGCACCCAGTCGTTGAACGCATGGCGCTGGCCGTCGGGCGTGATCTGCGTGACCGCCTTCGTGGCCGGGTCCAGGCGGTAGAGCTGGTAGGCCTCGTTGCCGCCGCTGCCGCGCGTGAAGACGAGATAGCGCCCTGTGCGCGGCTCCCACTGCGCGCTGCTGACCGGCTCGGTGCCGTCGGTCAGCTGCTGCAGCGGGCCCATGGGCGCCGCGAGCAGGTACAGCTGCGTCGTGCTGGCATTCGGGGCCCGGTGGGCCACCAGCATCTCGCGCCGCAGCGGGTGCCAGTCGACGAACTGGTGGCCGACGACCCGGCTGTAGCGCTGGATGGGCTCCAGCAGGCGCGCCGGCACCGGCGGCACGCCTTCCACGCGCAGGGCCGCCGGCGGCGCGAGCGGCGTGTCGTCGGCGGGCGGGGTGCTGGTGCAGGCGGACAGCAGCAGTGCGGTGGCGGCCAGCAGGGGGAGCAAAGGCTTGGAGTGGCGGGGCGTCGAACTCATGCGGGGATGCTAGCCGGTGCCGTGGCGGCGCCAGGGGAAGGCGCCGAAAAATGGAAGAAGGGGCCCGAAGGCCCCTTCGCTCTGCGCGTACGCGCTGCGGCCGATCAGGCCTTCATCTGCTCGATGCCGGCGATGGCCCAGCTGCGGCTGTCGTCGTGCGGCTTGACCAGGTGCCAGACCTCGTCGAAGTCGGCGGCCGGGCCGTCCTGCTCCTCGACGATGCGGCCGGTGAAGCGCACGCTGACGATCTGCTGCTGCCCGTCGTCGGCCACGTCCAGCACCTCGGCGTGGACTTCCTGCACGTCGGTGTGCTGCGGTGCGCTGCCGCGCTCCTGCAGCTGCAGACGCACCTCGGCGAACATCTCCGGCGTCGTGAAGCGGCGCAGGTCGTCCAGGTCGGCCGCGTCGTTGGCGGCCTGAAGCCGGATGAAGATCGACTTGGCGATGCGCGCGAAGCCCTCGCTGTCGAAGCTGGCCGGCACGAAGGCCTTGGCCGGCTGCGTGGCGGTGGGCTGCGGCAGCACCACGGTCTGCGGCGGCTCGGCCTGCGCGGGCGGCGCCCAGGCGTCGCGCGGCGCGGCTTCGTCGCGCGGCGCGGCGGCCGGCGGGGTCCACGGCGTGCGGGCGCTGGCGGAGGCACCGGCGCCAGCGCCGGCGCCGGCCATCGCCGGCTGCCGGCTTCCGGCAGAGCCGCCGGCCATGCGCCGCATCACGAAGCGCACGAGGAAGATGGCCGCGACGGCCAGCAGCGCCAGCATCAGGAAGTTGGCGAAGGCCTCGCCGAAGCCGAGGTAGCTGGCCAACGCCGCCAGGCCGAGGCCGGCGGCGAGGCCGGCGATCGGGCCCATCCACGAGCGCCGCTGCGCCGCGGCGGCCGCGCCTGCAGCCGCGGGGGCGGCCGCCGGCGCAGCCTGCTGGCCGGGGGTGCCGGGGTTGGTCGGGCTGGCCGGGCGCGGCGGCGGCGCATCGGGCGCCGTGCGCGCGGGCATGTCGCGCTGGAAGCCGCTGGACTTGCCGCCGCCGAAGCGGCGCGCGTCGGCGTCGGTGGGGATCGCGGTCAGGAATACCGCCGCCGCCAGGGCACCGATCCACCAGGTCTTCATCGTGGGTCTACCTCGTCAGGTCAGGAGAGTCCGCTGTTGTACACGATCGCGGACCGGAACACCCGCTAGTGTCGCGCAGCGCGCGCGGGGCCCCAAGGCGCCGCGGCTTGCCCTTGTGGCGGGTGTGTGCAAGCTGCGGCGCACGGCATGATCGCGGCCGGAACCACGAAGGGAACGGGCGGGCGATGGCGACGACGACGGTGCTGCTGTGGGCGCTGGTGGTGCTGCTGATGGTGGTCGGGCTGGCCGGCACCGTGCTGCCGGCGCTGCCGGGCACGGCGCTGGTGCTGGCCGGCGTGCTGCTGGGCGCCTGGATCGACGACTTCACGCGCGTCGGCTGGGGCGTCGTCGCCGCCTGCGCGGTGCTGTTCGTGCTGTCCTGGGTGCTCGACTACGTGGCCGGCCTGATGGGCGCGCGGCGCGCCGGCGCCAGCCGCGAGGCGCTGGTCGGCGCGGCGCTGGGCACCGTCGTCGGCCTGTTCATGGGCCTGGTCGGCGTGCTGTTCATGCCGCTGGTCGGTGCCGCGGTCGGCGAGTTCGTGGCGCGCCGCCACGCGCCGAATGCCCTGAAGGTGGGGGTGGCGACCTGGGTGGGCACGATGCTGGGCCTGCTGGCCAAGGTCGTGCTCGGTTTCATGATGGTCGGGCTGTTCGTCGTCGCGCTCGTATTCTGAGCGGCGCCGGGCCGCGCGCGCTCTCGGGCGCCCCTCAGGCGCCCCTCAGGCGCCCGCCAGGACCCCGATCCACTCGTGCAGCGCGAGCCGCACCTTCTCGAAGCCCTCGGTCGTGGGCATCCAGTCCATCGCATCCAGGCGGCCGCTGGCCGGCAGGCCCATCGGCGCGGCGACGAGGTCCATGCGCACCCCGGTGTGCGAGATCGCGCGCGTGAAGTTGCGCGCCGCGCGGCGCATGTGGTAGTCGTGCGTGACCAGCACGACCTGCTCGATGCCCTGCGCGTGCAGCAGCGCGACGGTGCGGATCGCGTTCTCGCGCGTGTCGCGCGACTCGGTCTCGGTCCAGCGCAGCGGCAGCCGGAATTCGCGCTCGGCCACGCGCGCGGCGATCTCGGCCTCGGTCGGGCCGGCCGGCGCGGCGTGCCCGACGCCGCCGCTGAAGGCCAGCGGCAGCTGCGTCTCGCGCGCCAGCCACACCGCGTAGCGCAGCCGCTCGGCGCTGCGCGGGTTGAGCTGCGAGACGCCGTACTCCGGCGCCAGCAGCCGCCGCCCGCCGCCGAGCACGACGATGGCGGTCTTCGGCGCGCGCCGAAGCTCCTCGATGTCGCCCTGCGTCAGCACGCGCGGCGGCGTCACCAGCCAGTTCGTCAGCGCGTTGCCCACCGCCCAGGTGCTGCCCAGCCACAGCCCCAGCACCCCCAGCAGCACGAGCGTCCAGCCCAGCGCCCAGCGCCGCGCCAGCACGCGCGCGCCCAGCAGCACCAGCACGATGAAGGGCACCGGCGGCAGCAGCAGCACGGCGATGGCCGGCTTCCACGTCTCGATGCCGAAGTAGAGGAGGAGGTCGTTCATCGGCGGGGCAGGGCGCGGGGTGGGGGGCGGGCCCGGCGTTCAGAAAAAGGCCTGCAGCCCCGTCTGCGCGCGACCGAGGATCAGTGCATGGACGTCGTGCGTGCCCTCGTAGGTGTTGACCGTCTCGAGGTTGATCATGTGGCGGATCACGTGGTACTCGTCGTGGATGCCGTTGCCGCCGTGCATGTCGCGCGCCTGGCGCGCGATGTCCAGCGCCTTGCCGCAGCTGTTGCGCTTGATCAGGCTGATCATCTCCGGCGCCGCGCGGTGCTCGTCCATCAGCCGGCCCACGCGCAGGCAGGCCTGCAGGCCCAGCGTGATCTCGGTCTGCATGTCCGCCAGCTTCTTCTGCACGAGCTGGTTCTGGGCCAGCGGGCGGCCGAACTGCCTGCGGTCCAGCGTGTACTGGCGCGCCGCCTGCCAGCAGAACTCGGCCGCGCCGAGCGCGCCCCAGGCGATGCCGTAGCGCGCCTTGTTCAGGCAGCCGAAGGGGCCCTTCAGGCCGTTGACGTTGGGCAGCAGGTTCGCTTCCGGCACGAAGACATCGTCCATCACGATCTCGCCGGTGATGCTGGCGCGCAGGCTCATCTTGCCCTCGATCTTGGGCGCGCTGAGGCCCTTCATGCCCTTCTCGAGGATGAAGCCGTGGATGCTCTCCTGGCCGCCCACCTTGCCGTCGGGGTCGGCCTTCTTGGCCCAGACGACGAAGACGTCGGCGATCGGGCTGTTGGTGATCCACATCTTGGCGCCCTTGAGCAGGTAGCCGCCATCCACCGGCGTGGCGCGCGTGATCATGCTGGCCGGGTCGCTGCCGTGATTGGGCTCGGTCAGGCCGAAGCAGCCGACCCACTCGCCGGTGGCCAGCTTGGGCAGGTACTTCTGGCGCTGCGCCTCGCTGCCGTAGGCGTGGATCGGGTGCATGACCAGCGAGCTCTGCACGCTCATCGCGCTGCGGTAGCCGCTGTCCACGCGCTCGACCTCGCGCGCCACCAGGCCGTAGCAGACATGGTTCAGGCCCGCGCAGCCGTAGCCCTCGATCGTGCTGCCGAGCAGGCCGAGCGCGCCCATCTCGCTCATGATCTCGCGGTCGAAGGTCTCGTGGCGCGCGGCCAGCAGCACGCGCGTCTGCAGCCGCTCCTGGCAGTAGGCGTGGGCGGCGTCGCGCACCGCGCGTTCGTCGTCGCTGAGCTGCTCTTCGAGCAGGAAGGGGTCTTCCCAGTTGAACTTGGGCGTCATGGCGTGCGGCTCCGGATAATGCAGCCACGAGTGTAAGGAGTCGCCGCCCCGGCGCGACGCACGACTCGTTCCAAGGAGCAAGGACATGAATCCACAGGTCATCACGCTGGGCGGCGGCTGCTTCTGGTGCCTGGAGGCGGTGTACGAGCTGTGCGACGGCGTCACCTCGGTGGAGTCCGGCTACAGCAACGGCCATGTCGTGCGGCCGAGCTACCAGCAGGTCTGCGAGGGCGACACCGGACACGCCGAGGTGGTGCGCGTGAGCTTCGACGCCGAGCGCATCACGCTGCGCGAGATCCTGGAGATCTTCTTCACGATCCACGACCCGACCACGCCCGACCGCCAGGGCAACGACGTCGGCCCGCAGTACCGCAGCGGCATCTACTGGGAGGACCCGGCGCACGAGCCGGTGGTGCGCGAGGTCTGGGCCGAGGCGAACCGCGCCCACGGCGGGCGCGTCGTCACCGAGCTGGCGCCGCTGGCCAACTACTGGCGCGCCGAGGACCACCACCAGCACTACTTCGCCCGCAACCCGGGCCAGGGCTACTGCGCCTTCGTCGTGGCACCCAAGGTGGAGAAGTTCCGGCGCACCTTCAAGGCGCGCGTGCGCGCCGCCTGAGACGGCCCAGGCGCGCGTGCGCGCCGCCCGAGACGTCGCGTCAGAACGGGCTGAAGGCGCTCGGCGGCTCGAGGTCCGGAAACAGCGTGTCGAGTCCGCGGCGCACCATCTGCCGGCGCTGGCGGCGCTCGGGGTCGGCTCCGTTGAGCACCGCGAAGACCGGTGCGCGCAGCAGCCACAGGTCGGCCGGTTCCTCGGCGCTGCGCACTTGCGCGCGCAGCCAGTCGGCGTTGTGCAGGTCCTGCAAGGCGTGCAGGAAGGTCAGCTTGAGCTCCACGAAGGCGCGCCGCGCGGCGACGCGGGCGTCGCGGTCGCCGGGCAGGCCGGCGCCGGGCAGGGCGGGGCTGGGGGTGAACTGGCGCGGCGCGATGTTGTGCACGGGGCGGTCTCGGGTGCGGGCGGGGGCTACAGTGGCGCGAACTGCGAGCGCGGCGCGCGGGTCGGGAAATGGTGGTTCAGCAGCGCCACGCGCTGCTCGGCCTCGGCCTGGCTGCGCGCGACGCCGACGACGCGGTAGATCTCCGCGCGCAGGTGCCACAGCTCGCGCAGCGAGCGCGCCTCGCCGATGCGCTGGCGCAGCCGCTCGGCGTCGTCGCCGCCGAGGTCCGACAGCGTGGCCAGGAATTCGGTGCGCACCGCGGGCAGCCGGTTCGGCGGCGGCGAGGCCTCCTGCGGCGCCGGCGCCAGCAGCCAGAACATGAAGCGCTGCCAGGGCGTGCCGCAGGGTGCCTGGCGCAGCGAAGGCGGGCAGACCTCGATGCGCAGGCTGCTCGGCGCGGCCAGCGTCGAGCGGCGGTTCCAGCGGGCGAGCAGGGCAAGCGGGAGGTTCATGGCTGTGATATCGGACACGAACGGGCGCGCCTTGAGGCGGATGTTCGCGCGCCCCGCCGCCGGCGAAGGCCCGAGAAGGCCGCCGATGGCCCGCCAGTTCGGGTCCTTTGCCGGGGCTCGGCCCGTGCGGCGGCGCCGGGCGGGCCCCGATGGCCGGCCGCCGCGCCTGGGTTAACCTGCCGGCCGCTGCGCGCCACCTGGACGGGCGCCGGGAGTGACCGACGATGGGACGATGGGCGCGCCGCCTCGGGCTGGTGCTGCTGCTGCTGCTGGCCACGCTGGCCGCGGCCCTGGGCTGGTATGCGCACCGCGCGCTGCCGCAGACCACCGGCGAGATCGTGCTGCCCGGGCTGCAGGGCGAACTGCGCATCGAGCGCGACGTGCACGGCATCCCGACGATCCGCGCCGCGAGCGAGCGCGACGCCGCCTTCGGGCTGGGCTTCGTGCATGCGCAGGACCGGCTGTGGCAGCTGGAGACGCACCGGCGCATCGCCGCCGGCCGCGTGGCCGAGGCCTTCGGCGAAGGTGCGCTGGAGACCGACCGCTTCCTGCGTGCGCTGGGCGTGCGCCGCGCCGCGCAGGCCCAGTGGCAGCAGCTGCCGGCGTCCACGAAGGCGCTGCTGCAGGCCTATGCCGACGGCATCAATGCCTACCTGGCGCAGCACCTGAAGGCGCGGCCGCCGGAGTTCCTGATCCTCGGCCTGAGGCCCGAGCCCTGGGACCCGGTGGACAGCCTGGGCTGGTCGATCATGATGTCCTGGGACCTGGGCGGCAACTGGAGCACCGAGCTGCTGCGCCTGCGACTGGCCCTGAAGCTGCCGGTGGAGCGCATCAATGCGCTGCTGCCGGCCTACCCCGGCGAGACGCTGCCCGAGACGGCCGACTATGCGGCGCTGTTCCGCGAGCTGAAGCTGGACGCCGGCGAACTGAAGACGGCCTGGCAGCGGCTGCCGGAGATCGCGCCGCCCTCGGGCGTGGAAGGCGTGGGCTCCAACAACTGGGTGCTGGCCGGCAGCCGCACCACCGGCGGCACGCCGCTCGTGGCCAACGACCCGCACCTGAAGCTCAGCGCGCCGGCGCTGTGGTACTTCGCGCGCATGGTCGCACCGGGCCTGGAGGTCGCCGGCGCCACGCTGCCGGGGCTGCCGGGCGTGGTGCTGGGGCAGAACCGGCACCTGGCCTGGGGCTTCACGAACACCGGGCCCGACGTGCAGGACCTGTACCTCGAGCAGATCCGCCCCGACGACCCCGGCCAGTACCGCACGCCCGACGGCTGGGCGCGCTTCGAGACCTTCGAGGAGGTCATCCGCGTGCGCGGCCGGCCCGAGGTCCGCATGACGGTGCGCACGACCCGCCACGGCCCCGTGATCTCGGATGCCGGCAACGCCGGCGACGTGCTCGGCCCGAGGGAGCGCCCGGCGTACGCGCTGGCCCTGCGCTGGACCGCGCTGGACCCGGACATCGACCCGCTGGCGCCGGCCCTGGGCATGCAGCGCGCCACCAGCGTGGCCGAGTTCATCGCCGCCGCCGAAGGCTGGGCCACGCCGATGCAGAACATGGTGGTCGCCGACCGCGCCGGTGCGATCGGCCTCATCTCGCCCGGCCGCGTGCCGCTGCGCAAGCCCGACAACGACCTCAAGGGCCTGGTGCCGGCGCCGGGCTGGGATGCGCGCTACGACTGGGATGGCTGGGTGCCCGCCGGCGAGACGCCGCGCGAGACCGACCCCGCGCGCGGCTGGATCGCCACCGCCAACCAGCGCATCACGCCGCCCGGCTACCCGCACTACCTGACGGCCGAGTGGGCGCTGCCCTACCGGCAGCAGCGCATCGAGGAGCTGCTGCAGGCACGCGCGAAGCACTCGATCGACGACCTCGCGGCGCTGCAGGCCGACGTGCGCTCGCTGGCCGTCGCCCCGCTGCTGCCCTGGCTGCAGCGCGCCGAGTCGGCGCACCCGCTGGCTGCGGCGGCCAAGGCGCAGCTCGAGGGCTTCGACGGCACGATGGCCGCCGACCGCGCCGCGCCGCTGATCTGGTGGGCCTGGCAGCGCCAGCTGGCGCGCGCGATCTTCATGGACGACACCGGCAGCGCGCTGTGGGATCGCAGCCTGGCCACGCGCACCTTCCAGGACGCGCTGGAGGGCGTGCTCGCGCGCGACGACGCCGCCTGGTGCGACGACCGCAATACGCCGGCCGTGGAGACCTGCGCGATGCAGGCCGGCCTGGCGCTGACGCGGGCGCTGGACGAGCTGCAGGAACGTTTCGGCGCCGACGTGGCGGCCTGGCGCTGGGGCCACGCGCACCAGGCGCGCTCGGAGCACCGGCCGTTCAGCCGCGTCCAGGCGCTGGCGCGGCTGTTCGAGCTGCGCGCGCCGGTGGGCGGCGACACCTTCACGGTCAACGTCTCGCGGGTGGGCCTGCGCCCGGACGCGACGACCGGCGAGCTGTACCTCGACGAACACGGGCCCAGCCTGCGCGCGCTGTACGACGTCGCCGAGCCGGGAAATTCGCGCGTGATGCACTCCACCGGGCAGAGCGGCATCGTCTTCTCGCCGCTGTACCGCAGCTTCGTCGCGCCCTGGGCGGCGGTGCGCTACGTGCCGCTGTGGGCGCCGGAAGGCGGCGGCGAGCTGCTGGTGGCGCGGCCGCGACCCTGAGGGGCCGCCGGTGGCGGCAGCCCGGACAGGCGCGGCGTGCGCGGGGGTCTTCTGCCGTGTCGAGGCGGCTTCGCGTCAGACCACGCCGTAGCGCTGCTTGCGCTCGGCCGTGTAGGTCCACCAGGGCCGGGCCTCGGCGCCGCGCATGAAGTCCACCGCGGCCAGGAAGGTGTCCAGCACGCAGGGGTCCTGGCGGCGGCCGGTGTCGCGGCACAGCTGCTGGTACAGGGAGAACGCGTCGCGCGCGGCCAGCTCCCGCGGGTGCACGATGCCCAGGCCGCGCAGGTCCGCCGCGATGGACGGGCCGATGTTGGGCAGCTGCTCGAGCCGTTCGCACTCGCCCGCGTGGCGCGCCTTGCGCGGCGGCGGCGCCTTGGGCGGGCGCGCCGCCGGCTCGGCCTGCAGGGGCCGTGGCGCGCGGGGCGGGGGGGTGAGCGGGGCGGGCATCATGGCGTCGAGCATCGGCGCGTCCTCACATCAGCATCGTGTTGCGGATCAGCCCGACCGCGATGCCCTCGAGCTCGAAGTCCTCGCCGGGCGGCACGACGATGGTCTGGAAGTCCGGGTTCTCCGGGATCAGCTCGATGCCGGCCTTGGTGCGCCGCAGCCGCTTCACGGTGACGTCGTCGCCCAGGCGCGCGACGACGATCTGGCCGTTCTTCGCGTCCTGGGTCTTCTGCACCGCGAGCAGGTCGCCGTCCAGGATGCCGGCGTCGCGCATGCTCATGCCGCGCACCTTGAGCAGGAAGTCGGGGCGGCGCGGAAACATCGAGGCTTCCATCAGGTAGGTCTGGTCGATGTGCTCCTGCGCCAGGATCGGGCTGCCGGCGGCCACGCGGCCCACCAGCGGCAGCGTCAGCTGCGCCAGGCTGGGCAGCGGCAGCGCATACTGCTTGCCGAAGGGCGCCAGGCGGGCCTCGTTCAGCGCACGCAGGGTGTCGGACTTCAGGCGGATGCCGCGCGAGGTGCCGCCGACGAGTTCGATGACGCCCTTGCGCGCCAGCGCCTGCAGGTGTTCCTCGGCGGCATTGGCCGAGCGAAAGCCCAGCTCGGCGGCGATCTCGGCACGCGTGGGCGGGGCGCTGGTGCGTTCGATGGCACTCTGCACCAGGTCCAGGATCTGCTGCTGGCGCGGCGTGAGCTTGGGGCTGTCGTCGGCGGTCTTGTCCATCGGGGCCTAGGGGCCTGCGGGGCGATCCGCAGGCTGTAGTTTCGTCCAGTGACTGTATTTTCATCCAGAATGCCCAAAACGCCAAGTCCAACCGAAGCGCCCCGCCCCACGGTGGTCGTCCTGGCCACCGGCGGCACCATCGCCGGCACCGCGGCGCGCGCGGACGATGCGGTCGGCTACCGTGCCGGTGCACTGTCGGCGGCCGATCTCGTCGCCGCGGTGCCACCGCTGCGGGGGCAGGCGATCGAGGCGCACACGCTGGCGCGGCTGGACAGCTGCGACATGGACTTCGCGACCTGGCGCGCGCTGCACGGCGCCGTCGCCGCGGCGCTGGCGCGGCCGGAGGTGGCCGGCGTGGTGGTGACCCACGGCACCGACACGCTGGAGGAGACGTCGTACTTCCTGCACCGCACGCTGGCGGCGCACAGGCCGGTGGTGCTGACCGCGGCGATGCGCCCGGCCACCGCGCTGTCGCCCGACGGGCCGCAGAACCTGCTCGACGCGGTGACCGTCGCGCGCAGCCCCGGCATGGCCGGCGTCGTGGTGGCGCTGGGCGGGCGGGTCTGGGCCGGCGCGCAGCTGCGCAAGCTGCACGGCTGGCGCGTCGATGCCTTCGACGGCGGCGAGGCCGGGCCGCTGGCGGTGCTGGAGGACGGCGTGCTGCGCCGCTTCCGTGCGCTCGACGCGGCCCCGCCGCATGCGGCGGCGGTCGCGCTGCTGGCCGCCGACCCGGCGGCCTGGCCGTGCGTGGAGATCGTCACCAGCCATGCCGGCGCGCGCGGCACGGCGCTGGACGCGCTGGTGGCTGCCGGCGCGCAGGGCCTGGTGATCGCCGGCACCGGCAACGGCACCGTGCACCGCGCACTGCGTGACGCGGCCGCGCGCGCGGTGCAGCGCGGCGTGCGCGTGGTGCGCGCGTCGCGCTGCCTGGCCGGCGGCGTGGTCGGCGCGCCGGCCGATGCGCTGCCGAGCTACGGGCCGCTGACGCCGGTGCAGGCCCGCATCGAGCTGATGCTGGACCTGCGCGCCGGCGCGTAGCGCGGGCCGCGCTCGGCGCGCCTTCAGTCCGCGCGGCGGCGGCGCGCCAGCGCGCCGCAGGCCGCCAGCCCGGCCAGCATCAGCGCCCAGGTGCCCGGCTCGGGCACCGGCGTGATCTCGAAGAGCACGGTGCGGTTGGACAGGCCGCCGGCGACGATGCTGCCGGCGGTGGACTCGTGCGACGCGGCCAGGAAGTAGCGGCCGTTCCACTCGAAGCCGGTCAGGCCCTCGGGGCGCAGCACGCTCGCGTCGTCCGAGACGATCATGTCCAGGAACGAGACCTGCGTCGGGTCGGTGACGTCGAAGATGGCGATCGCGCTGCGCGTCGTGCGCTCCAGGCCGATGAAGGCCAGGGTGCGGCCGGCCAGCTCCAGCAGCGCGACGCCTTCGGGCTCCACGCCCTTGTCGTCGCTGCGGCCGTCGGCATAGACGCCGCGCGCATGCGCCTGGACCTCCAGGATGTTGCCGCTGTCGTAGACCAGCTGGCCGTCGGCGTCGCGGATCGAGAAGCTGCGCCCGCCGAGCGTGACGATCTCGGTCATGTTGGTCGTGCTGCCGCTGCCGTCGACGCCGTCGCGCACGATGTTCAGCCGGCCGAGGTTGCTGTTGAGCTTCAGCTCCGCGGCGTTCGGGAAGACCGTCGGGTCCAGCGTCACCGCGGCGTTGCCCAGCCGCACGATGTCGGCGTCGTCGACGAAGGCGTCGCCCTCGTTGGCCATCACGTAGTAGGCCCGGCCGCCGGCGCTGTACGAGACGATCGCGTCGGGCATGTACAGGCCCTTGACCGGCACGCCGCGGAAGCGCACCTCGCCGTCCTGGTCGGAGGGGTCGATCTCGTTGCCCGGCTGGCTGAAGTCCTTGGTGCCCAGCCCGACGATGCGCGTGATGGTGGCCGACTCGAGGTCGAGTTCGGCCACCGCGTTGTTCTCCTGCAGCGTGACCAGCGCGGTGCGGCCGTTCGGCGCCACCGCGATGTACTCGGGCTCCAGCGCGATCGACGCCGCCACGCCGGCCTGGATGCGCACGCCCGCGGCGCGCAGCGCCGCCTCCTGGCCGTCGAAGGCGCCGAAGCCGGCCGTGCGCACGCTGGTCGAGAAGGCGCCGTCGCGGCTGACGTCGATCAGGCTCACGCTGCCGGGCGGGTTGTCGGCATTGCTCTGGCGCTCGCCCTCGTTGGCCACCAGCAGCCGCGTGCCGCCGGCCGCCCAGGTGATCATGTCGGGCACCGCGCCGGTGTTGACCCCGCCCAGGTAGGCGGCCGCCGCGCCCTGGCTCAGGAAGGTCGTGGTGTCGAAGAACTGCACCGAGCCGGGGGCGCTGGTGGCCAGCCCGTTGGTGAACGACAGTGCCAGCGTGCTGCCGGCGATGGCGATGCTGTTGACGTTGCCGAAGGCGCTGGTGGTGTAGGTCTGCACCCGGTTGCCGGCGAGGTCCAGCACGTCCAGGCCGTTGCCGCCGACCACCCACAGCGTGCCGGTGCCGGCATCCCAGAACGGGATCTCCGAGGAGCGGCCGATCGTCGGCGCGACGTTGTGGTTGAAGGTCCACAGCGGCGTGATCGCCGCGATCGGGTTGGCCGTCGCGGGCAGGGCGCCCACGAGCAGCAGGGCCCCTGCGCTGGCCAGCGCGGTCTTCTTCATGGCTGCACTCCTCGAGGTTTCTTGACGAAACCGTGACGGTAGGCAGCGCCGATGACAGGACCGTGACCGCCGCGGCGCGGTGGTCACGCACCCCCCGGCCCGGGGGGTGCGGTGCCGGAGTTCAGACGATGCTGAGGTCCACGTCGATGTTGCCGCGCGTGGCGTTGGAGTACGGGCAGACCTCGTGCGCGGTGGCGACCAGGGTCTGGAGCGCGGCGCGGTCCATGCCCGGCACCGAGACCGCCAACTTCACCGCGATGCCGAAGGCGCCGGCCTTGCCGGTCATCGGGCCGATCGAGACCTCGGCGGTGATGGACACGTCGGCCGGCAGGCTGACCTTCTGCTTCGCGGCGACGGCCTTCATCGCGCCGATGAAGCAGGCCGAGTAGCCGCTGGCAAAGAGCTGCTCGGGGTTGGTGCCCGGGCCGCCGTCGCCGCCCAGCTCCTTGGGCGTGCTCAGCTGCAGGCTGACGCGACCGTCGGACGACTTCGTGCTGCCGGTGCGGCCGCCGGTGGAGGTGGCAGTGGCGGTGTAGAGGGCCTTGTCGATGGCCATGATGGGGTTCTCCTCTTCTGGCGAGCGGGCGCGGCGACATGCCGGCCCGGCCCGCGCAGCCTAACCCGGGTCGTGCTCAGGAGCCGCCGGTGAGGGCTTCCAGCTCGCTGTGCGCCTCGAGCCAGCGCTCCTCGAGCACCGCGACCTCGGCCGCGATGTGGGCCAGGCGGCGGCCCAGCTCGGCATAGTCGTCGCCGGCGGTGGTGGGGGCGGAGGCGGGCGCGGCGAGTGCGGCCTCGACCTCGGCCTTCTCGTTGGAGAGCCTGGCCAGCCGCTCGTCGATGCGTTGCAGTTCCAGGCGGAGCGGGCGCGTCGCTTCCGAGAGCTTTGCGCGGGCCTGCTTGGC
>CAZUPH010000075.1:0-12794 GCA_964621995.1 uncultured Rubrivivax sp.
CAGGAAGATGATCTCCAGCTACGTCGGCGAGAACAAGGGGTTCGAGCGCCAGTACCTGGCCGGCGAGCTGGAGCTGGAATTCACGCCGCAGGGCACGCTGGCCGAGAAGCTGCGCGCCGGCGGCGCGGGCATCCCGGCCTTCTTCACGCGCACCGGCGTGGGCACGGTGGTCGCCGAGGGCAAGGAACTGCGCGAGTTCGACGGCCACACCTACGTGATGGAGCGCGCGCTGGTGCCCGACGTGAGCCTGGCCAAGGCCTGGAAGGCCGACCGGTCCGGCAACCTGGTCTTCCGCCGCACCGCGCGCAACTTCAACCCGGCGGCCATCATGGCCGGGCGCATCAGCGTCGTCGAGGTCGAGGAGATCGTCGAGACCGGCAGCCTGGACCCCGACGCGGTGCACCTGCCCGGCATCTACGTGCACCGGCTGGTGCTCAATGCGACGCCGGAGAAGCGCATCGAAAAGCGCACCACCAAGCAGAACCCCAAGGGCTGACGGAGACAACGCCATGGCATGGACGCATGACGAGATGGCCGCGCGGGCGGCCAAGGAACTGCAGGACGGCTTCTACGTCAACCTGGGCATCGGGCTGCCGACGCTGGTGGCCAACTTCGTGCCGGCCGACATCGAGGTCTGGCTGCAGAGCGAGAACGGCATGCTGGGCATCGGCCCCTTCCCCGACGAGAGCGAGGTCGACCCCGACCTCATCAACGCCGGCAAGCAGACCGTGACGACGATTCCCGGCAGCAGCATCTTCGGCAGCCACGACAGCTTCGCGATGATCCGCGGCGGCAAGATCAACCTGTCGATCCTGGGCGCGATGCAGGTCAGCGAGAAGGGCGACCTCGCCAACTGGATGATCCCCGGCAAGATGGTCAAGGGCATGGGCGGCGCGATGGACCTCGTGGCCGGCGTCAAGAGCGTCGTCGTGCTGATGGAGCACGTGGCGAAGAAGAAGGACGGCACGGTCGACCTGAAGATCCTGCCGCAGTGCACGCTGCCGCTGACCGGCGTGGGTGTGGTGGACCGCATCATCACCGACCTCGCGGTGCTGGACGTCACGCCGCACGGCCTGAAGGTCGTCGAGATGGCGCCGGGCGTCACGCGCGAGGAACTGCAGAGCAAGACCGGCGTGCCGCTGCAGTGACACGGCGCGGTGAGCGCATCGGGCTGACGGGGTGAGCAGGCGCGGGCTGGCGCTGCTGCTGCCGCTGCTGGCGGCGGCCGGCTGCGCGGGGCCGCCGACGCCGACGCCGACGCCGACTCCCGCCGCGCCCGAAGCCGCCACCGGCTGGACCGACAAGCCGCTGGTCGCCGCGGCGCGGCAGATGGTCGCCGCGGCGCACCCGCTGGCCGCCGAGGCCGGGCGGCAGGTGCTGCGCGAAGGCGGCAGCGCGGTGGACGCCGCGGTGGCGGTGCAGATGGTGCTGAATGTGGTCGAGCCGCAGTCCAGCGGCATCGGCGGCGGCGGCTTCCTGATGCTCTGGGACGGCCGCGAGGTGCAGGCCTGGGACGGCCGCGAGGCTGCGCCGGCCGCCGCCGACGAGCGCCTGTTCCTGCGCGCCGACGGCACGCCGGTGCCCTTCGGCGAGGCCGTCTTCGGCGGCCGCGCGGTCGGCACGCCGGGCATCGTGCGCATGCTGGAGGCCGTGCACCGCGCGCATGGCGTGCTGCCCTGGGCGCGGCTGTTCGAGCCGGCCATCACGCTGGCCGAGCAGGGCGTGCCGGTCGGCGAGCGGCTGCACCGGCAGCTGGCCGGCGATGCGCTGCTGCGCCGAGACGTGCGCGCCCGCGCCTTGTTCTACCGCGCCGACGGCACGCCGCACCCGGTGGGCCACCGCCTTCGCAACCCGGCGCTGGCCGCGGTGCTGCGCGCGGTCGCGCGGCAGGGCAGCGCGGCGCTGCACGAGGGGCCCATTGCGCAGGCGATCGTCGCCGACGTGCAGGGCCACGCGGTGCCCGGCCGGCTGTCGCTGCAGGACCTCGCGGACTACCGCGCGCTGCGCCGCGCGCCGCTGTGCAGCGACTGGGCCCCGCACTGGCGGGTCTGCGGCTTCCCGCCGCCGTCGTCGGGCCACCTGGCCCTGATGCAGATGCTGGGCATCGTCGACGCGCTGCCCGGCGTGCCCGCAGGCGCCGCGGCGCTGCAGGACGGCGTGCCCGGCCCCGACTGGCTGCATGCCTACACCGAGGCCGCGCGGCTGGCCTATGCCGACCGCGCGCGCTACGTGGCCGACCCCGCCTTCGTCGCCGCGCCCGGCGGCGACTGGCAGCGGCTGCTGGACCCGGCCTACCTGGCGCGCCGTGCGGCGCTGGTCGGCCCGCGCAGCCTGGGCCAGGCGGCGCCCGGCGACCCCGCGGGCAGCGGCACCGCGGCCGCCGACATGCCGGCGCAGCCCGAGGCCGGCACCAGCCACCTCAGCATCGTCGACGCCGCCGGCCGCGCGGTGGCGATGACGACGACGATCGAGGCCCAGTTCGGCGCGCGCTTGCTCAGCGACGGCGGCACCGGCCTGCCCGGGGGCTTCCTGCTCAACAACCAGCTCACCGACTTCGCGCTGGCGCCGGCCGACGCGCAGGGCCGGCGGGTGGCCAACCGCATCGAGCCCGGCAAGCGCCCGCGCTCGAGCATGAGCCCGACGCTGGTCTTCGACCGCCGCGACGATGCACTCGTCATGAGCCTGGGCTCGCCGGGTGGCGCGGCGATCCCGCATTTCGTGGCCAGGCAGTTGTTCGGGACGCTGCGCTGGGGCCTGGACGCGCAGCAGGCCGCGGCGCTGCCCGGTTTTGGCAGCTTCAACGGCCCGACGGTGCTGGAGCGCGGGCGCTTCCCGGCGGCCACGCTGCAGGCCCTGCAGGCCCGCGGCCACGCGGTGCAGGAGGTCGAGCTGACCAGCGGTGTGCATGCGGTGCAGCGCACGCCGCGGGGCTGGGCCGGCGCGGCCGATCCGCGGCGCGAGGGTGCGGTGCGGGGCGACTGATGCGGGACCGGCGCCGGTCGTTCGGGCCTTCGGTCGCATCCCCGTTAGGGCGCAGGTTCGCATCACCGTTCGGGCGTTCGTCCCCATCACCGTTCGGGCTGAGCTTGTCGAAGCCCGCGCGGACCCCGAGCGCTTCGACAGGCTCAGCGCGAACGGTGGCCTGCCGGACCCCGAGCGCTTCGACAGGCTCAGCGCGAACGGTGCGCTGCCGGACCCCGAGCGCTTCGACAGGCTCAGCGCGAACGGTGGCCTGCCGGACCCCGAGCGCTTTGACAGGCTCGGCGCAAACGGTGGCCTGCCGAACCACCAGTGCTTCGACAGGCCCGGCGCGAATGCCTGCCCGTCGGTTGCGCCACGCTGCGCCGCTGCTGCTCACGGCCCTGCTGGCCGGCTGCGCCGCGCCGCCCGCGCTGCGCGAAGAAGGCCCGAGCATGCCGCCGGCTTTCACCCAGCTCGAAGTGGGCGGCGCGGCGCTCGACGCCGAATGGCACCTGCCGCACGGCGAGCCCGCGGCCTGGTTGCTGCTGCAGCATGGCTTCGCGCGGCGCTGCGCCAACCTGCGCGGCACCGCGGCCCGGCTGGCCGCCGAGGCCGGCGTCGCGACGCTGTGTGTCAACGCGGAGATGGCCGGCGGCGCGCCGGCGCTGGCCGCCGCATTGGCGGGGTGGCTCTCATCGCCCGACGCCCGCTCGCCGGACGGCCGCGCGGCGCCGGCGCGGATCATCGTCGGCGGGCACTCGGCCGGTGGGCTGTTTGCCGCGCACGTCGGCGCCGAGCTCGCGCGCACGCAGCCGCAGCGGCTGGCCGGCGCGCTGCTGCTGGCGCCGGTCGGCGGCGCGGCGCTCGCGCAGGCGCTGGCCGCCGTCTCGGCGCAGGGCCGGCGTCCGGTGCTGGCGGTGCTGGCGCCGGCCTCGCCCTGCAACGCGCAGCAACTCGGCGCCGGCGCGCTGCGCGGCGTGCGCGCGGCGGCGCTCGCCGCCGGGGGCAGCGGCTTCGTCGGCGTGGAACTGGTCGCCGGCACCCATGTCGACGCCGAGGGCGCCGACACCGAGGCGCTGGCAGTGCGCGCCTGCCGCGAGGGCTGGCCGCAGCCCGGGAACGTGGCCGCGCTGCGCGCGCTGGCCGTGCACTGGGCCGCCGCGATGGCGGATGCGGCGCATGCCGGGACCGCCGGACCCCGTGTGCCGGACGCCGCCTCGTCGGCCGCCGCCGTGCCCGCGGCGCGCTGGCGCTTCATCGAGTAGCGGTGCCGGCAGACCGCCGGCGCAGGGCTGGCGCGCGGGATCCCCGCCCAGTGCGGGACGCAGGCACCCGCGTGCCGCGCCAGCCTGAGGCGGTCTCGATGCCGCGGATCGTCCGGTGCCCGCGGTGCGCCGCCGAAGACCGCCTGTGGGCGCCGCCCGGCGCCGGGCGGCCTCACGCGGCAGCCGCAGGCTGGCTGGCGACACGGGCCAGATGGTCGTGCAGCCGGGTGCGGCCGATGCCCGGAGCCGTGCAGTCCGAGGTCTGCACGTGCGCCACGAAACGCATGGTCCCGGCGAGCGGCGGCGAGAAGCAGCGCACCACGCCGGTCAGCGCCGTCCAGAGACCGACCGGCAGGTGGTGGATGCGCCGCGGTCCTCCGACGACCTCGAAGCAGAGCCGGGCCAGCTCGTTCCACGTCAGCGTGTCGGGGCCGCCGGCTTCCAGCACGGCGCCCGGGCTGACCAGGTGGGCCGCGATGAACGCGGCCAGGTCGTGCACGTCGACGGGCGTGATCCGGGCCTCGCCGCGGCCGATCAGCCAGACGCGGCCGCGCCGCGCCATCGCCAGCACGTCGTTCAGGTCGGTGAAGAACCCGCTGGGTCGGAAGATCGTCCATGTCGGGGCACCCGCCCGCAGCGCCTGCTCGAAGCGGTGCTTGGCGTCGATCACCGGCACGCCGCTCGGGCGCCCGGCGCCGAGCACGGAGACATAGGCGAAGTGCCCGACGCCGGCGGCCTGCGCCTCGCGCAGCAGGTTCAGGTTGGCCTGGTGATCGACGGCTTCCGGGGTCAGCCCGTCGCGCTGGCGGGTGATCCCGAGGGCCGACACCACGCTGTCGACGCCATCGCACACGCCTGCCAGGCTGTGCGGCTCGGTCACGAGTGCCTCGCGCACTTCGCTCAGGTGGCGGGCGAGCGGCGCCAGCTTGGCGCGGCTGCGCGGGTGCGTCAGCGCCACCACCCGGCAGCCCGCCGCGGCCAGCGCGGGGACCAGGGCGCGGCCCAGCGTGCCGGTGGATCCGGCCAGCAGCACGCGGGCCGCGCTCATCGCGGCGGCGGGCACGGCGGGGCCGACGGCGTCGGCTCGCCGGGCAGCGGCGCGTAGCGACGCGCCTCGTGCGGGCCGGCGTAGCGCCCCCTGTCGTCACGGCCGAAGAATACCAGCGCCTGCGTCGGGCAGCGGTGGTAGCAGCGAAAGCACAGGCTGCAGCGCGCGGGGTCGACGACCGCGCGCCCCTGCTGCAGCGACAGCGCGCCCTCCGGGCAGGCCCCGACGCACCAGCCGCCGCCGGTGCAGCGGTCCGGCAGCACGCCCAGGCCGCGCTTGTAGCGCTCGTAGGCGCGCAGCGCCAGCGGCTTGACGAGGTCGTTGAGCGGCGCATACCAGCTGGCGGGCGCGATGCGCTGCGGCAGGTCGGCACGCAGGCCCGCGCAGAACCGCGCGACCTTGCCCGGCAGGTCGCGGCTGATGCGCAGGTTGAGCCGGCGGTGGATCCACGAGCCGCGGCCCCACTGCGCCGCAAAGTCGCTCCCGGGGAACAGCGCCTCGAAGCCCGCCACCGGGCGCAAGCCGCGCGCCGCCGCCGCCTGCTGCAGCAGCCGCGCGCAGTTGCCGCCGTACAGGCCCAGCGTCAGGAAGGTGAAGATCGGCAGGCCCCTGCCTTCGACGCGCGAGAGGAAGCGCAGCACATGGGCTGGCGGCGCGGCGTGGTAGACCGGCGACCCCAGCCCGATCAGGTCGGCCGGCGGCAGCGCGGCGTCGGCGGACAGGTGGTCGATGTCGCGCGTCGTCACGTCGTGGCCGAGCTGCGCGAGCGCCGCCGCGAACAGGCGCGACAGGTACCGCGTGTTGCCGGTGCCGGAGTACACGAGCAGCAGGACACGCAGTGCCATCTCAGCGCATCCCCCGCCAGGCCCGCCACAGGAACCAGGCGCCGCCCAGGCCGAGCACGGCGAAGCCGCCGATCGGGCCGATGGCCTCCGCGGTCGTGAAGTCGACGCCCGCGCGGATCTGGAACAGCGTGGCCAGCACGATCCACGGGAAGAGCCCGACGATGCAGCCCAGCAGCGGCCAGGCGAGCACATGGCCCGCGGCGAGCCGGCGCCGGACGCACGACGCGGCCACCAGGCACAGCGGCACGATAAGCCCCAGGTCGATGGCATGCGTGACCTTCGTCGTCTGGGTGTCCAGGCGCGCCGGCGTGCGCCCGGCCGCGAGGTCGGCGACGATCGACGGCGCCCAGATCGCGAAGGTCGCGAGCCCGGCCAGCAGCAGGAAGGCCGTCAGGCCGCGATGCGCGTCGCTGGGCGCCCCGATGCGGTCCATCGCCTCCGACCCGGCGACCCACAGCGCGAAGCTGCTGGCCGAGAAAAGCGCCACGTAGGCCGGAAACAGCCAGTCCAGCGCCGCGCCCAGGGCCATCGACACGTAGACGTACCACAGGTAGCCCAGCGCCGCGAGCAGGACGACGTGCGCCCGCCGACGGCCCTGCAGGCGCAGGACCATCCCCCACCCGAGCACCGCCAGCGCCAGCAGCAGCACGACATCCTGCGGCGGGAAGCCCGCGCCCAGCATCAGCGGGTTGTAGCGGTACACCCCCAGGCCGTAGAGCGTGACGGCCTCGCCGCGCACCGAGGTCACCTCGGGCAGCGGCGGCGGCTCGCCGGTCCAGAGCAGTCCGGCCAGGGCGGCGGGCAGGCCCAGCGCCAGGATCAGCGCGGCGAGCAGAGGCAAGGTGGATGGGCGCGGCATCACGACGGCGGGCGGAGCGGGAAGAGGGCCCGGAGTCTGCCGGTCATGTGTGGTGGAGTGCTTGATGCGAGTCAAGCCCGCGGACGGGTGGCCGGGTCCGCCGCACCCCTCGACGGCCGGCGCCTGGGCAGCCGGCGGTGGCGGGGGATCAGGCCCAGGCGAACAGCACGATCGCGAGCAGCGACAGCAGCCACCAGGCCCTGCGGTCGTACGCCTTCAGGTGGCGGGCGTTGAAGCCCTCGAAGGGCGCGACGGCGAGCAGCGTGTCGAACACCAGCAAGGGCTTGCCGACGAACAGCAGCGCCTGCGCCACCTGGGCCAGGAACGCCACCTCGGCCGCCCCGCGGACCACGGAGCCCAGCACGACCAGCCCGGCGAGCAGCAGCGCGGCGACCACGGCGCCCTGCCCGAGCACGGTCCGGTGGTCGCGCGTGTGCCAGCCGTCCCCGGGCGGGTACAGGTTGCCGGGCAGCGGGAAGGTGCGGCCGAAGCCGGCCGCGATCAGCAGCGACAGGGCCCAGCCGCCCGGCCAGGCGCGGAACTCGAGCGGCGTGCCGTGCCGGCGCGCGACGGCGCGCATCGCGGCCTCGCGCGCCGCCAGCAGGCTGCCGACGGCCAGCAGGAAGGCCGCCGCCGTCGACGCCGAAGGCCAGGCGGCCTCGCCGGCGAGCAGCAGTCCGCCGCCCAGCGACCATGCCAGCAGCGCCAGCAGCGTGTTGGACAGCAGCACCACCAGCCGTGCGCGCCACGGCCGGGGCGGGCTCGTGCCGGCGCCTGCCACCCAGAGGAAGAAGCCCGGGTCGATGGCGAAGCCGGTGCGCAGCCACATCCAGACCGCATCGACCGGCCCCCAGAGGCGCGCCTGCTGCCACAAGGTCAGCCGCCGGTAGCCCGCGCGATGGAACAGGTTCGCCGACCCGGTGTTGTAGCCCTCGACGTCGGCCGCGACGACGTCGCAGCCCCGGGCCCGCAGCAGCGCGCCGCTGGCCTCGATCAGCCGCAGCGCCAGGCCGCGGCCGCGGTGGGCCGGGTCGGTCATCAGCCAGGCGATGAAGCCGATGCGGCGGCCGCCGGGACAGCGCACGATGCGCAGCAGCGAGGCCGCCACCAGCCGGCCCTCCACGGTCGCGACCACGCCGCCGGCTTCGCTGGGCACGACGAACCTGACCTGCGTGAACGGGAAGGTGGCGCGGGCCAGTCCGGCCAGCGCCTCGTGGTCGGCCGGCGCCAGGGCCCGTAGCGTCTCGCTGTGCGCGGTGGTGGCCTCCATCCTGCTCCTGTGTCTGGCGTGGGTGCAGCTCACCGAGACCGGGGGCGGCCGGAAAGTTCCCTCGTCGCGCTTCGCGTGTCGCGCAGGCGCCTGAGCGGGTGGCCGGGCCCGTCGGGCAGGCGCCCGGTCAGGCGGTCCGGGCGGCAGCTTCGCGGCGCGGCATCGCCGCCAGCGCGCGCCCCGCCTCGGTCACCAGCGCCGGGCCGCGGTAGATGAGCCCGGTGTAGATCTGCACGAGGTCGGCGCCGGCCTCGAGCTTGCTGCGCGCGCTGTCGCCGTCGGTCACGCCGCCGACGCCGACGATGGGGTACGCCGGCCCCAGCGCCGCGCGCAGCAGCCGGATCACGCGGTTGCTGGCCGCCAGCACCGGGGTGCCGCTCAGGCCGCCCGTCTCCTCGGCATGCGGCAGGCCGCGCACCGCGTCGCGCGCGACCGTGGTGTTGGTCGCGATCACGCCGTCGATGCGGTGGCGCTGCAGCGTGGCCGCGATCACGCCGACCTGCGCCTCGTCCAGGTCGGGCGCGATCTTCACGAACATCGGCACGCGGCGGCCGGCCGCCGCGTCGAGCTCGTCCTGGCGCGCGCGCAGCGCGGCGAGCAGCGCGTCCAGCGCGGCGTCGGACTGCAGCGCGCGCAGGTGGGCGGTGTTGGGGCTGGAGATGTTGACCGTCACGTAGTCGGCATGCGGGTGCACGCCGGCCAGGCCGGCCAGGTAGTCGTCGGCGGCGCGCTCGATCGGCGTCGTCGCGTTCTTGCCGATGTTGAGCCCGACGACGCCGCCCGCGGCACGGAAGCTGCGCGCGCGCTGCACGTTGGCGACGAAGGCCGCCAGGCCCTCGTTGTTGAAGCCCAGCCGGTTGATCAGCGCCTGCCGCTCGGGCAGGCGGAAGATGCGCGGCCTGGGGTTGCCCGGCTGACCCAGCGGCGTGACGGTGCCGACCTCGATGAAGCCGAAGCCCATGGCGCCGAAGCCGTCGATGCAGCGGCCGTTCTTGTCCAGCCCGGCGGCCAGCCCGACGCGGTTGGGAAACCGCAGCCCGGCCAGGGCCAGCGGGTCGGCCACGCGCGGCTGCGCCCACAGGCATTGCGCGGGGGTGTTCTGCAGCCGGGCGATGCTGCCCAGCGTCAGGTCGTGCGCGGCCTCGGCGTCCAGGCCGAACAGGAAGGGGCGCGTCAGCGCATACGGCATCGGGAACATCGCGCGATTGTCGCCGCCCGGCCGCTCAGCCCCGCTCAGCCCCGTGCCGCCCGGTGCCGCCCGGTGCCGCGGCGCCCGCCGATAATCCGCCGCATGACGCAGGACGAACTGAAGACGCTGGTCGGCCAGGCCGCGCTGGCGCAGGTGGCCGAGGGCGACTGGATCGGCGTGGGCACCGGCTCCACGGTGGACCGCTTCATCGACGCGCTGGCCGGCATCAAGGACCGCATCCGCGGCGCGGTGTCCAGCTCCGAGCGCAGCAGCGAGCGGCTGCGCGCGCGCGGCATCCGCGTCGTCGGCACGCACGAGGTCGAGCGGCTGCCGGTCTACGTGGACGGCGCCGACGAGATCGACCGCCGCGGCCACATGATCAAGGGCGGTGGCGCGGCGCTGACGCGCGAGAAGATCGTCGCCGACCTGGCCGAGCGCTTCGTCTGCATCGCCGACGAGAGCAAGCTCGTCGACACGCTGGGCCGCTTCCCGCTGCCGGTGGAGGTGATCGAGATGGCCGTGCCGCAGCTGGTGCGGCGCTTTGCCGCCCTGGGCGGGCGCGCGGTGCTGCGCGAGGGCGTGCGCACCGACAACGGCCAGGTGCTGCTGGACGTGCACGGCCTGGCGATCACCGACCCGCCGGCGCTGGAGGCCGAGGTCAATCAGTGGCCGGGCGTCGTCACGGTCGGCATCTTCGCGCGCCACCGCGCCGGCCTGTGCCTGCTGGGCACCGCGCGGGGCGTGCAGACGCTGGTGTTCTAATCGGGGCTGGACCCCTTACCGAGGACGCCGATTTGGCCAAACCCAACTACTCGTTCGAGAAGCGGCAGCGCGAACTGGCGAAGAAGAAGAAGAAGGAAGAGAAGGAACGCGAGAAGGCGGCGCGCAAGGCCGCCGGCCTGGCCCCGCTGCCCGACGAGCCCGAAGCCGACGGCGACGCGCCGGCGGCCGAGCCGGCACCGCCGCCGGCGGCCTGAGCCTCCTGGCCCTCAGGCAGACGCGGCACCGGCGCGCGCCGCGCGCACGATCCAGCGCGCCGGGTCCACGGCATCGGCCAGGTCCTGCTCCAGCGGCCAGGGCGCGCCGGTGATCATCGCGGCGACCAGTTCGCCGAGCAGCGGCGCCAGCGTCAGCCCGCGCGCCCCCAGCGCCGTCAGCACGAACAGCCCCGGCTCGCGCGGCACGCGCCGCGCCTGGGTCGGCTGCAAGCCCGCGGGCAGCACGAAGGCCGGCAGCGCGCCGGCCACGGGCAGGCGGTCGTCGCTGTGGCAGCGCCAGCCGACGCGGCCCCGCAGCGGCGTCGCCGCCGGCGGGGCCAGCCCGGTCAGGCGCCGCAGCCGTTCGAGGTTGTGGCGATGGTCGGCCTCGTGCGGACCCACACCGGCGAGCACACCACCGGGTTCACCGGGTTCACGCGTGGCGCCGCACAGCAGCGCGCCCGGCAGCGGCAGCGCATAGCCGTCGCCGGCCACCGGCAGCCGCAGCGGGGTCGCGCCGTCCCACCAGCTGACCTGGCCGCGGGTGTGACGCAGCGGCCAGGGCGGCCGCCCTGCGGCCGAGGCGAGCAGCGCATTCGCCTCGCCGGCATGGGCCAGCACGACGGCGTCGGCCTCGGCGATGACGTCACCCTTCGCGTCGGAAACGCGCCAGCGGCCGCCGACACGCGCCAGCGAGGCCGCTGCGCGGCCGCCGACGAGGCGGATGCCCGGCGCGCCCAGCGCGTGGCGCACCCAGTGCGGCGGCGAGAGCCAGCCGCCGCCCGGATACCACCAGGCCGGAGCGGCCAGCGTCACGCCGGCGCGGCGCGAGGCCTCGGCGGCGTCCAGCACCTCGACATAGTCCGCCGGCAGCCCGGCGGCCTGCAGCAGCGCGTGCATCGCGTCCGCGCCGCCGGCGCGGGCATCCTGCCGGAGCAGGCCGTCCACCGCGCCCGGCACACCCGCGGCGACGGCCTCGCGGTAGACCTCGGCGGCGTGCAGCGCGGCGGCGCGGAACAGCCGCGCATAGGGGCCGTCGTCCGGGTGCACGGTGCCGTGGAACAGGCCCGCGGGGTTGCCCGAGGCCTCGGCCGCCGGCTGCGCGTGGCGCTCGATCACGGTGACCGCCACGCCCTCGCGCGCCAGCGCATGGGCGACCGCGGCGCCGGCGAGCCCGGCGCCGACGACGAGCGCCTCGCGCGGCGGCGCCGGCGGTGCCTCGCTACGGAATCGCGGCGCGAAGTGCGCAACCGTCATCTCGCGCTTGCCGCCGATGCCCGGCGCACGCTGCGCCTCGAAGCCGGCGGTGAGCAGGCCGGCGCGCAGCGCGCCGGCCACGCTCCAGGTGGCGGCGGTGGCGCCGGGCGCGGCGCGGCGGCCGAGCGCCTTGAGCACACGCGGCGACCACATCGCCGGGTTCCTTGCCGGTGCGAAGCCGTCGAGGTAGATCGCATCGGCGTGCAGGTGCAGCGCCGGCAGCAGCTGCTCGACGTCCCCCAGCGCCAGCAGCAGCCGCACGCGACCGCCTTCGAAGTCGCGCAGGTGCAGCCCCGGCGCGGCCGGTGGCCACGCCGCCGCGAGTTCGGCCGCCAGCGCCGGCAACGGTGTGCCGGCGTGGGCGCGCACGAGGTCCTCGCGGCGCGGCGGGTGCGCCTCGATCGCCACGTAGTGCAGCCGCTCGCAGCGCTTCGCGTCCTGCCGCCAGGCGTCCCAGGTGGCGAGAAAGTTGTTGCCCAGCCCGAAGCCGGTCTCGAGCACGACGAAGCGTGCGCGCCCGGCCCAGCGCGCGGGCAGGCCGTTGCCGCCCAGGAAGACATGCCGCGCCTGCACCAGCGCGCCGGCCCGCGGGTGGTAGACGTCGCCGAAGTCCGGCGCTGCCGGCGGGCCGTCGTCGGGGAAGGCGATGTGCGCCGGCGTGAGGCGGGCCGCCTTCATGCCGATGCGTTCACGCCGCGGGCTGCCCGGCCGCGCGTGCCGCCAGCCAGGCGAGCAGCGGCTCGCGCACCGGCGCGAGGCCGCGGTAGTCCAGCACCGCCGGGCTCATCGACGCGATCGCATCGTGCAGCGCCCGGGCGCGCGCCGGGCTGTCCAGCGCCTGCGCGAGCGGCTGCACCTCGACCGCGATCGTGAAGACCGCCAGCCCCAGCGCCGGCAGCGGCACGAAGGTCTGGCGCTCGGTGCGCCACCACGCGCGCGCCACCGGCGTGTGCTGCCAGCGTTCGCGCGCCATGCGCGCGGGGTGGGCGTGCAGCCGCGGCTGGTCGGTGACGTTCCAGACGAAGCGCTCCCAGCGTTCGGGCCCGGTCACCAGCCGGACCAGCGAGTCGGCGGCCTTCAGCAGCAGCGTGTTGTCGGCCACCGGGGCATGCACCTCGGCGAA
>CAZUPH010000075.1:12804-18132 GCA_964621995.1 uncultured Rubrivivax sp.
GCCGATCTTGGACTCCGGCGCCCAGTGGCTGGGCAGCGCGACGGCCAGCCAGGGCAGGGTGCCGGTGGCACCGTCGACGAGCGCGAAGTCCTCGGCGAAGGCCAGGCTCAGCAGCCCGGCCAGCCGCCAGTGCGCGGGCAGGCCGTGCAGGCAGCGCGCGACCTCGTCGCCCAGGCCGAAGCGGCCCGGCGCGGTCTGCTCGACGCGCCCTTCGACGTCGGCCGCGGTGCCGAGCTGCGGCGCCTCGGCGCGCCGGCCGTCCCAGCGCCAGGACGGCGGCTGCTCGGCGGCGGCGAAGGCGGCCAGCGCGTGCAGCGCCGGGCCGGGGTCGAAACCCTCGGCGCACAGCAGCGCCTGCGGCCAGAAGGCTGACAGCACGGCCAGCTTCTCGCGCTGGTGGCGCGAGCCGGGCGCCAGCGGCGTGAGCTGCATGCTGCCGGCGGCCAGCCGGCGCAGCCCCGGCTGCATGCGGAAGGGCGCGACGACCGCGGCGTCGAAGTCGAAGACCATCCGGCGGTGCCGCGCTGCTTCAGGCCTCGTCGTGGCAGACCGCCTCGACGTTGTTGCCGTCGGGGTCGATGACGAAGGCGCCGTAGTAGCCGGGGTGGTAGTGCGGACGCAGGCCCGGCGCGCCGTTGTCGCGTCCGCCGGCGGCCAGGGCCGCGGCGTGGAAGGCGTCGACCGCGGCGCGGTCGGGGGCACGCCAGGCCAGGTGGCAGCCGGTGGTCGGGCCGCCGCTGCCGTCCGACGGGCCCTCGACGAACCAGGTGTCGATCCGGCCGTCGTGGCCGTAGCCCAGCACGCGCAGGCCGTCGTGCGTGGCGTCGTAGAGCAGCCCGTAGCCCAGCGGTGCCAGCGCGGCGCCGTAGAAGGCCCGGGTGCGCGTGATGTCGCTCACGCGGAAGGTCATGTGGTCGATCATGCGCTCGCTCCGTGAAGGCGGCGGTGGCGGGGGCGGGATGCGGAGCCGGCAAGCATAAGCCGGCGCCGCGACGGCGCCGTCAACGACGACGGGCACCCGCAGGTGCCCGTTCGGGGTGGGGCCGGTGGCCCCGGGTCAGACGCGCTTCTTGTACTCGTGCGTGCGCGTGTCGATCTCGATCCGGTCGCCGTTCTCGACGAACAGCGGCACCGCGATCTCGAAGCCGGTGCCCACCAGCTTGGCCGGCTTCATGACCTTGCCGGAGGTGTCGCCCTTGACGGCGGGCTCGGTGGTGATCTCGCGCACCACGGTGGTCGGCAGCTCGACGCTGATCGCCTTGCCGTCGTAGAAGACCACCTCGACGGCCATGCCGTCCTCGAGGTAGCTGATCGCGTCGCCCATGTTCTCGGCCTCGACCTCGAACTGGTTGTAGTCGCTGTCCATGAAGACGTACATCGGGTCGGCGAAGTAGGAGTAGGTGCACTCCTTCTTGTCCAGCACGATCTGGTCCATCTTGTCGTCGGCCTTGAAGACGACCTCGGCCCCGCCGCCGTTGAGCAGGTTCTTCATCTTCATGCGCACCGTGGCGGCGCCGCGGCCGCCGCGGCTGTATTCGGTCTTCAGCACGACCATCGGGTCCTTGCCCTGCATGATGACGTTGCCGGCGCGGATTTCCTGTGCGAGTTTCATGGCGGTCTGGGTCAGCTGTGCGCGGCGCTGCGCGCGTGAGGGTGGCCGGGCGGGGGATCGGTCCGCCGCACCGGCGGGGCCACGGCAACCTGCCGCGACGGGCTCCGGGGACGGATGCACCCGGAGCAAAGCCCGCAATTCTAGCAGGCCGGCGGCGTTCGATCAGGGCATACCCGGGGGCGCCGCCGGCCGGCGCGCGGCGACGAAGGCCCGCAGCTGCGTCACCAGGTCGTCCTGCGCCGCGATCCGCGCGGCGAGGCCGGCCACGGCGGCCTGCCAGGGCGCGCCGGCGGCGGTCTCCGGCAGTGCCGGCAGGGCCACGCCGGGTGCGCCGTTCCAGGCCCGCCACAGCTCGGCCACCGCGGGCGGCGGCTGCAGGCGGTCCAGCAGGGCCTGCACCTTGGCGTGGTGCACGCCGTCGTGCTGCGGGTAGGCCTGCCAGACGAAGGGCGCGCCGGCCCACAGCGCACGCACCAGCGAGTCCTCGCCGCGCACGAAGTTCAGCTCGGCGCTCCACAGCAGGCGGTCGAAGTCGGCCTGGGTGAACCAGGGCAGGGCAACGACGCGCAGGCCCGCCGGCGGCGTCAGCGCCGCCAGCTGCCGCTGCGCCGGGTCGGGCGTGGCCAGCAGCAGCGTCGGCCGCGCCGCCAGCGCCGGCAGCAGCGCCGGCAGCGCCGGGTTGTCGTAGCAGAAGAGGGTCGCGATGCGTTCGCCGGCACGCGGCGCGAGGCCCTGCGCGGCCAGCCAGGCGGCCGCGTCGTGCGCGGCGCAGCGCGCCAGCAGGCCGGGTTCGCGCAGCAGGCCGCCGGTGGCCGGCGTGAAGCCGGGGAAGAAGAACCACTTGGCGAGGCCATTCGGCTGCGGCGAGGGCAGCCCGTGCGAGCGCTCGACCCAGGCCTCCGCGCTGAGGTATTCGAGGTTGATCCACACCGGCGCCGGCACGCACGCGGCCATGCGCGCCACGTAGGCCGCTGGCGGGTCGCAGCCGAAGGCCTCGATCACCACCGCGGCCGGCGCCGGTGCCGGCTCCGGCGCCAGGGCGTCGTCGGACGGCCAGGGCAGCACCTCGACGCCCGCCTGCCCCTGCGGCGCCATCCAGGCCAGCGCCGAGGCATCGTCGACGACCAGGCGCACCGACTCGCCGCGCGCAGCCAGGTCGCAGGCCAGGCGCCAGCACACGCCGAGGTCGCCGTGGTTGTCGATGACGCGGCAGAAGACGTCCCAGCCCGGCCGCGGGCCCTTCGGCGCGCTCATGCCGCGATTATCGGCAGCCGCCACCGGCCGCGGCGCGGCCGCGCGGGGCCACACGACGCGCCACAATCGCGCCGCGATGAGCAGGCACTCTCCCGAGACCCCCCCGCCGGATGCAGCCGATGCGACCGAGCTCGCCCAGGCCGCGGCCCGCGAGCGGCTGCTGGCCGAGGTCGCCGCGCTGCCCTCGCTGCCCGGCGTGTACCGCTGGATCGACGCCGCCGGCGCCGTGCTCTACGTGGGCAAGGCGCGCAACCTGAAGAAGCGCGTCGCCAGCTACCTGCACAAGGACCACGGCGGCACGCGCATCGGCCACATGGTGGCGCGCATCGCGCGGCTGGAGACGACCGTCGTGCGCAGCGAGGCCGAGGCGCTGCTGCTCGAGAACAACCTGATCAAGTCGCTGGCGCCGCGCTTCAACATCCTGTTCCGCGACGACAAGAGCTACCCGTACCTGAAGATCACCGGCGTCCCGGGCCGCAGTGCCGACGGGGCGGGGGCCCCGTCGGCTTCACGTTTTCCGCGCATGGCCTACTTCCGCGGCGCGGTGGACCGCCGCCACCGCTACTTCGGGCCCTACCCGAATGCCTGGGCCGTGAAGCAGACGATCCAGCTGATGCAGAAGGTCTTCCGCCTGCGCACCTGCGAGGACACGGTCTTCAACCACCGCTCGCGGCCCTGCCTGCTGTACCAGATCCAGCGCTGCTCCGGGCCTTGCGTCGGGCTGGTGTCGCAGGCCGACTATGCCAAGGACGTCGCCGACGCCGAGCGCTTCCTGCTCGGGCAGACCCAGGAGGTCGTCGCCGACCTGCAGGCGCAGATGATGGCGCATGCCGAGGCGCTGGAGTTCGAGCGTGCGGCCGAGCTGCGCAACCGCATCGGCTCGCTCTCGCGCGTGCTGCACCAGCAGGCGGTGGAGGCCAGCAGCCTCTCGGCGTCGGATGCCGACGTGGACATCCTGGCGGTCAGGGTGGCGGGCGGGCGAGCCTGCGTCAATTTGGCCATGGTGCGCGGCAGCCGCCACCTGGGCGACCGCGCCTTCTTCCCCGCGCATGTGGACGAGGGCGCGGCGCTGGACCGCGCCGACGACGACGAGGCCACCGGCACCGAGGCGCCGGCGCGCGCCGCGGAGGTGGCCGTGCTGGAGGCCTTCGTCGCGCAGCACTACCCGGGCCAGCCGGTGCCGCCGCAGCTGGTGACGAGCCACCCGGTCTCGACGGCGCTGCTGGAGGCGCTGTCCGAGGCCGCCGGCGTGCGCGTGCGCGCGACGCACCAGCCGCGCGAGCAGCGGCGCATCTGGCTGGAGATGGCGGCCAAGGGCGCCGAGCTCGCGCTGGCGCGGCTGCTGGCCGAGGAGGGCTCGCAGCAGCAGCGCACGCGCGCGCTGATCGAGGCGCTGGACCTGGATGCGGCGGACCCGGCGCAGCTGCGCATCGAGTGCTTCGACATCAGCCACACCGCGGGCGAGGCCACGCAGGCCTCCTGCGTGGTGTACGAGAACCACCAGATGCAGAGCGCGCAGTACCGGCGCTTCAACATCGAGGGCATCACCGGCGGCGACGACTACGCCGCGATGCGCCAGGTGCTGACGCGGCGCTATGCGCGGCTGGCCGAGGCGGTGGCCGCCGGCAGGTCCGACGAACCCGCTGCGGAGTCGGCACCCGACCCGGGGGCCGCGGCCGACGACCCGAATGCGGCCCCGGCGGACAAGCCGGCCGCGCGCCGGCGCAGCGCCGCGCGGCTGCCCGACCTGGTGCTGGTCGACGGCGGCCGCGGCCAGGTGAGCATGGCGCGCGAGGTGTTCGAGGAACTGGGGCTGGACGTCGGGCTCATCGTCGGCGTCGAGAAGGGCGAGGGCCGCAAGGTCGGGCTCGAGGAGCTGGTCTTCGCCGACGGTCGTGACAAGGTGTACCTGGGGCATGATTCGGCGGCGCTGATGCTGGTGGCGCAGATCCGCGACGAGGCCCACCGCTTCGCGATCACCGGCATGCGCGCGAAGCGGGCCAGCGTGCGCACCGGCGGCAGCCGGCTGGAGGACATCCCGGGCGTCGGGCCGCGCAAGCGGGCACGGCTGCTGCAGCGCTTCGGCGGGCTGCGCGGCGTGGCGGCGGCCGGGGTCGACGACCTGGCCAGCGTGGACGGCATCTCGCGGGAACTGGCGGAGGAGATCTATCGTGCCCTGCACTGAGCCGCAGACGATGCGGCATCCGCGGCCCGCGGCGGCGCGCCGCGCCACGCTGGCTGCATTGACCTTGGCGACGGCGCTGCTCGCTGCCTGCGGTTCGCGCGCACCGGCACCGGCTCCTGCACCTGTTCCTGCCCCTGTTCCTGCGCCGGCCCCGGCGCCATCGCCGGCCCCTTCGCCCGCCCCGGCCGCCCCCGCGCCCGGCGCGGCCGCACCCGCGCCGGCGGCGCCGCGCTACGTGAAGCTGCCGCCGCCGCAGACCCCGCGCAGCGCCGCCGAG
>CAZUPH010000076.1:0-17886 GCA_964621995.1 uncultured Rubrivivax sp.
GCGCTGCTGGCGCGCGCCGCCGGGCATGCCGGCTGGGCCGGCGGGCAGGCCATCGGCCTGGCCAGCATCGGCCAGCGGCTGACCGAGGCGCAGCTGCGCGACATGCACCGGCGCAAGACCGGCGCGCTGCTGCAGGCCAGCGTGCTCATGGGCGCGGCCTGCGGTGCCGCGCCGGCCGGGGTGCAGGCCGCGCTGGGCGACTACGGCAGCAGCGTCGGCCTGGCCTTCCAGGTCGTCGATGACATCCTGGACTGCACGCAGGCCTCCGAGACCCTGGGCAAGACCGCCGGCAAGGACCAGGAACACGACAAGCCCACCTACGTCTCGCTGCTCGGGCTGGACGGCGCGCGCCGCGAGGCCGAGGCGCTGCGCCGGCAGGCGCATGCGGCGCTGGCCCGCAGCGGCCTCGGCGAGGCCGCGGCGCTGCTGGCGCTGCTGGCCGACAAGGTGGTCGAGCGCGAGAATTGAGACGATGAAGTTCCTTCCCAAGATCGAAAGTCCCGCCGACCTGCGCCGCCTGTCGCGCGCCGACCTGCGCACAGTGGCCAGCGAGCTGCGCGAGTACGTGCTGCAGACGGTCAGCCAGACCGGCGGCCACCTGGGCAGCAACCTGGGCACGGTGGAGCTGACGATCGCGCTGCACTACGTGTTCAACACGCCGCACGACCGCCTGGTGTGGGACGTCGGCCACCAGACCTACCCGCACAAGGTGCTGACCGGCCGCCGCGAGCGCATGGGCACGCTGCGCCAGCTGGGCGGCATCGCCGGCTTTCCCAAGCGCGACGAGAGCGAGTACGACGCCTTCGGCACCGCGCACAGCTCCACCAGCATCAGCGCCGCGCTGGGCATGGCGCTGGCGGCCAAGCTCAAGGGCGAGGACCGCCACGCCGTGGCCGTCATCGGCGACGGCGCGATGAGCGCCGGCATGGCCTTCGAGGCGCTGAACAACGCCGGCGTCAGCCACGAGGGCGTCAACGCCGACCTGCTGGTGGTGCTCAACGACAACGACATGTCGATCAGCCCGCCGGTGGGCGCGCTGAACAAGTACCTGGCGCGGCTGATGAGCGGGCAGTTCTACGCCGCCGCGCGCGAGGGTGCCAAGGCGGTGCTGAAGAATGCGCCGCCGCTGTTCGAGCTGGCGCGGCGCTTCGAGGAGCATGCCAAGGGCATGGTCGTGCCGGGCACCATCTTCGAGGAGTTCGGCTTCAACTACGTCGGCCCGATCGACGGCCACGACCTCGACGCGCTGATCCCCACGCTGGAGAACCTGCGCGCCAAGAAGGGCCCGCAGTTCCTGCACGTGGTCACGAAGAAGGGTCGCGGCTACAAGCTGGCCGAGGCCGACCCGGTCAAGTACCACGCCGCCAGCGGCAAGTTCAACCCCGCCGAGGGCTTCCCGAAGAGCGCCGCGCCGAGCAAGCCGACCTTCACGCAGGTATTCGGCCAGTGGCTGTGCGACATGGCCGAGGCCGACCCGCGGCTGGTGGGCATCACGCCGGCGATGCGCGAAGGCTCGGGCATGGTCGAGTTCCACAAGCGCTTTCCCAAGCGATACCACGACGTCGGCATCGCCGAGCAGCATGCGGTGACCTTCGCCGCCGGCCTGGCCTGCGAGGGCCTGAAGCCGGTGGTGGCCATCTACAGCACCTTCCTGCAGCGCGGCTACGACCAGCTGATCCACGACGTGGCGCTGCAGAAGCTGCCGGTGGTGTTCGCGCTGGACCGCGCCGGCATCGTCGGCGCCGACGGCCCCACGCACGCCGGCGCCTACGACATCGCCTACATCCGCTGCCTGCCCAACTGCAGCCTGCTCGCGCCCAGCGACGAGGCCGAGTGCCGCCAGGCGCTGACCACCGCGTTCCGCCAGGACCACCCGGTCGCGGTGCGCTACCCGCGCGGCGCCGGCGTCGGCGCCGAGCTCGAGCGCGGCCTGAGCGAATGGCCCTGGGGCAAGGGCGTGGTCCGCCGGCGCGGCCAGCGCCTGGCCATCCTGGCCTTCGGCACCCTGCTGCACCCGGCGCTGAAGGCCGCCGAGACGCTGGGCGCCACGGTGGCCGACATGCGCTTCGTCAAGCCGCTGGACACCGAGCTCGTGCTCGAGCTGGCACGCGGGCACGAAGGCCTGGTGACGGTCGAGGAAGGCTGCATCAGCGGCGGCGCCGGCAGCGCGGTGCTCGAGTGCCTGGCCGCCGCCGGCGTGCAGGTGCCGGTGCTGCAGCTGGGCCTGCCGGACCTGTTCACCGAGCACGGCGACCCGGGCCGGCTGCTCGCGATGTACGGGCTGGACGCCGCCGGCATCGAGAAGTCCATCCTGCAGCGCTTCCCCGTGCGCCCCTCGCTGGCGGCGGCCAACGGCTGACGGCGGCCGCCGCGTGCCCGGGCGGCCTTCAGCCGCCTTGCACGCTGCGTGTCAACCACGTGACCCCACGGGCCGGCCATCGGTGTCATGCTTCGCAACTCGATGAATACCCTGACCGACGCCCTCCACATCCCCGACACGCAGAGCGAGCGCGACGACCGCCACGTCGCGATCCAGCGCGTGGGCATCAAGGACCTGCGCTACCCGCTGCAGATCCGCGTGGCCGGCGCGGTGCAGAGCACGGCGGCGCGCTGGACGCTGGACGTGGCGCTGCCGGCCGAGCGCAAGGGCACCCACATGTCGCGCTTCGTGGCCTGGCTGGATGCGCTGGACGTGCCGCTGGACGCCAGCACGCTGCGCGAGCGGCATGCCGCGATGCTCGAGCGGCTGGACGCGAAGGAGGGCCGCACCGAGGCGGCGTTCGAGTTCTTCCTGCGCAAGCGTGCGCCGGTCTCCGGCCTGGCCAGCCTGCTGGACTACCAGGGCCGCTGGATCGCCGAGACGCGCGACGGCCGCACGGCCGTCTGGGCCGAGGTCGGCGTGCCGGTCAAGAGCCTGTGCCCGTGCAGCAAGGAGATCAGCGACTACGGCGCGCACAACCAGCGCTCGCTGGTCACGCTGCGCGTGGAGCTGCTCGCCCCGGTGGAGTGGCACGAGCTGGTGCGCTTCGCCGAGGACGAGGCCAGCAGCGAGCTGTGGCCGATGCTCAAGCGCGCCGACGAGAAGTGGGTCACCGAGCGTGCCTACGAGAACCCGAAGTTCGTCGAGGACCTGGTGCGCGACGTGGCGCTGCGCCTGAACGGCGACGCACGCATCGGGCGCTACACCGTCGACGTCGAGAACTTCGAGTCGATACACAACCACTCGGCCTACGCGCGCATCGAGCGCGCGTAGGGGCCCGCGCAGCGGGCCGCGCGCGCAGCGCGCCCGAGTGGGTGGACGTTGCTCATATCGCGCAGCGATGTGAGCAACGGCACAACCACGGTGCAGGCAAGCGCATCGAGCGCGCGTAGGGGCCCGCGCAGCGGGCCGCGCGCGCAGCGCGCCCGAGTGGGTGGACGTTGCTCGTATCGCGCAGCGATGTGAGCAACGGCACGACCCCGTCGCCTGCACGCGCATCGACGCCCCGGCCACCGGGCCGCCGGCCAGGCTGACGCGGCAGCCGGGCATCGGCCATACCAGCGCATCGGCCAGGACCGTGGGGCCGGTCCGCGGGCGTGGCGCGCGTGGGGGTCTGGAGCGAGCGAGAGGTCCCGCTCAGGATGCCGGAGGTGCCGGTGCCTGTGAACCTCGGGACCACGGTCGACGTCCGGCCCTGCAACTGCCCGGCAGACGTGGTCTGCCGGCGCCGAAGCTCCCGGGTTGCCGCCGGCGGTCAGTCCGGCACGGCGGCGCGGCCGAGCAGCGCCGCCTCGCTGCCGAACAGCGAGGGCAGCCCGCCGGTATGCAGGAACAGCACCCGCTGCCCGCGCCGCCAGCGCCCGGCGCGCACCAGGCCGATCAGCCCGGCCATCACCTTGCCCGTGTACACCGGGTCCAGCAGGATGGCCTCGGTGCGCGCCAGCAGCTGCACGGCCTCCACCATGCGCGCGTTGGGCAGCGAGTACTTGGGCTGCCAGTAGCCGCCGACGCTGCGCACCGCCTCGCGCGGCACCGCCAGGTCCAGCCCGAGCAGCTCGCACACCGCCTGCGCCTCGCGCCAGACCAGCGGCTCCTGCTCGGCGGGGTCGCGGCTGACGCCGATGCCGATGACGGGCACCGCGATGCGGTTGCCCAGGAAGCCGGCGAGCAGCCCGCCATGCGTGCCGCTGCTGCCCGAACCGACGACGACCTCGTCGAAGTGCACGCCCTGCTCGAAGCACTGCTGCTGCAGCTCCTGCGCGCAGGCCACGTAGCCCAGGCCGCCGAGCGCATTGCTGCCGCCGCCCGGGATCACGTAGGCGCGCCGGCCCGCGGCGGCCAGCTCGTCGGCCACGCGCTGCATCGCCGCGGCCATGTCGCTGCCCGCCGGCACCACGGTCAGCGCCTCCACCCCCAGCAGCCGGAACAGGAAGTGGTTGCCGCTGGCGTCCTCGCGGAAACTGCCGGGGACCCGCTCCTCGATCACGAAGCGGCAGCGCAGCCCCTCCCGCACCGCGGCGGCCAGCGTGATGCGGCAATGGTTGCTCTGCGGCGCGCCGCAGGTCACCAGGGTGTCGGCGCCCTGCGCCAGCGCCTCGGCCACCAGGAACTCCAGCTTGCGCGTCTTGTTGCCGCCCGGGGCCAGGCCGAGCAGATCGTCGCGCTTGATCCAGATCTCCGGGGCATCGGGCCCCAGCGCGGCGCTCAGGCGAGGCAACGCGTGCAGCGGCGTGGCGCCCTCGGTGTAGCGGCGGCGGGGGAAGCGGGACAGGTCCATGAGGGGTGCAGGCAGCGGATGGCGGGACGATTGTCGCGGGCGCCGCGTGATCAGTCTTCGGCGACCGGCAGCGCGGCCCAGACGCCGGTCGTGCCGGGTGGCTGGTGGGCCAGCCACAGCCGCGCGCCGGCGGGTGCGGCGGCGGTGCGCAAGGCGGTCCAGCCGGCGCCATGCTCGGCCAGCACCATCGTCGCGGCCGGGCGGCGGCCTGCCGGTGCCGGCGATCCCTCCGGCGCCGGCAGCCAGCGCCGCGCCGTCGTCACCGCCGCCAGCGCGTCGGTCTCCACCTCGAGCAGCGGACCACCGTCCTCCACGTTGACGTGGTGGCCGTAGCGCAGCCCGGCCGCTTCCAGCACCTCGCGCAGCAGCAGCGCGCCCGCGTCCACCTGCGCGATCGCCGCCTGGGCCCCCGGCGGCAGGAAGGAGGTGTAGATCGGATGCCGCGGCAGCAGCGTCGCGACATGGCTGCGCCAGTCCGCGCCATGCTCGGCGCGTGCCGCGGCGGGGTCGCCGGCATAGAAGTGGCGGCCGAGGCCGTCCCAGAAGGGCGAGCAGCCGGCAGCGTCGCGCGGGCCCGGCAGTTCGGCGACCAGGCGGTCGGCATGGCGCGCGCGCTCGCGCGCCACCACGAGCAGTGCCGCGCCGACCAGCGCCTGCAGCGCCGCGGCCCGCTCGGGCAGCGACACCTCGTCACGTCGCCAGGCGATGTCGGCCAGCTCGCTGGCGCCGGTGTGGTCGTTGCCCAGCAGCAGCGTGCGCTGGCGGTGGAACAGGCCGAGCTCCGGCGCGGCGTGCACGACGCAGCCGACGTGGTAGGACACGCGCGGCAGCACCAGGCCGATGGCCGGACGCAGGCGCAGCGTCGCCAGCGCGAGCGCGCCCTCGGGGCCGGGCTGCTCGGCCAGCAGCAGGTGCTCGCCCGGCTCGGCGGGCGGCACCGCCGCGCGGCCGTGCAGCGCCGCGACGGCCTGCAGGTCGGCCGCGCCGGTGCCGACCGCGCGCACCCGGCAGGCCAGGGCGGGCGCGTTCATTGCAGCGCTCCTTCCAGCGCGGCGATGCGCAGGGTCTGCGCGCCGCCGAGCAGGCTGCGCGTGCGTTCGTCCAGCGCCAGCGCGGGCGCGCCCGGCGGCAGGCGGCGCAGCAGGGCGCGGAAGTCGCCGCGCCGCGTCGAGCCGACGAGGTGCCAGGGCCCGTCGGACGGCGCGGCCGTCGCCGGCAGCGTGCCGACGCGGCGCGAGCGCCGCACGGTCCCGAGCATCGCCACGCGTGCGTCCACGGTGGGCCCGCCGTCGAAGATGTCGAGGTAGGTCTCGGCGTCGAAGCCCTCGTCGAGCAGGATCGAGAACGGCAGCTCGGCCACCGGGTGCAGCTGCCCGATGGCCCACTGCGCCTCCTCCGGCAGCAGCGGCACGTAGATCGGGCTGTGCGGCATCAGCTCGGCGATGTAGGCCTTGCTGCGGCCGCCGGTCAGGCGCTCCACCTGCGGATAGTCCATGTCGAAGAAGCGCCGGCCGACGGCGTCCCAGAAAGGGCAGCGGCCGCCGTCGTCGGCCAGCCCCGGGCTCTCGGCGGCGATGCGGTCGGAGAAGCGCTCGGCGAACTCGGCGATGAACAGCAGCCGCGCGCGCGACAGCAGCTGCGGCGCCAGCGTGGCCTCGTAGGCCGGCTCGATGTAGAAGCTGGTCAGCAGGGTGTGGCCGGTCAGGTCGTGGCACAGGTGCAGCGTGTGGATGCGGTTGCTGGCGCCCAGCTTCGCGCTGGCGTGCACGATCATCTCGTTGCGGTAGCTGTAGAAGCGGTCGGCGAAGCCGGCGCTGGCGGCGATGCCGCTGGTGCCGACGACGCGCGGCCCGCCCGGCGCGGCCAGGTCCTCGAGCACGAAGAGGTAGATCTCCTCGCCGCTGGCGTCGTCGGCGCTGGCGAAGGCCTGTGCCGAACGCGCCAGCTTGTCGGCCAGCAGCGCGCGGTCCTCCGGCAGCGTGGTGATGCCGGTGGCGGTGGCCGCGGCGATGCGCTCGAAGGCGTCCAGGTCGGCCGGGCCGGCGGCGCGCAGCAGCAGGGCCTGCGGGTCGAGACGGGTGTCGGGGTTCATGGGGCGGGGGTCTCCATCTGGTCGCGCCAGGCGGCGGCGCGCTGGCTGCGTTCGTCGCGCGGCGTGCGGCCGTAGCGCGCGCGGTAGGCATTGCTGAAATGCGAGCCGGACGAGAAGCCGCAGCCCAGCGCGATCTGCAGGATCGACTGGCTGGTCTGCTGCAGCAGCCGGCGCGCGCGCGCCAGCCGCAGCTCGGCATACCAGCGGCTGGGCAGCGCGTCCAGGTGCTGCTTGAACAAGCGCTCGAGCTGCCGCCGCGAGACGCCCACCAGGCGCGCGATCTCCTCGGTGGGCAGCGGCTCGCCGAGGTTGGACTCCATCAGCGCCAGCGCCTCGGCGAGCTTGGCGCTGGCCACCCCGGCATGCGCGGCCAGCGGCGTGCGCTGGCGCTCGTCGCGGGCACGCAGCCGCTCCAGCCCGAAGTGCGCCAGCAGGGCCTGCGCCACGCGCTCGCCGTGGCGCTGGCCCAGCCACGCGATCAGCAGGTCCAGGCTGGCGGTGCCGCCGCTGCAGCTGAGGCGGCCGCGGTCGATCTCGTATACGTTCGCCGAGACGACGACCTCGGCGTGCTGCCCGGCCATCTGCGGTCCCAGCGCCCAGTGCAGCGTGGCGCGGTGTCCGCCCAGCACGCCGGCCTGCGCCAGCACCGCGGCGCCGCTGCCGATGCCGCCGAGCAGCCGCCCGCCGGCGGCCAGCGTGCGCAGCCAGGCGTGCAGCGCCGCGTGGCCGTCGCGCACGGCGTCCGGGTAGGGCAGGTCGCCGACCACGAAGGCGGCGTCCAGCGCCGGCGCCGCGGCCAGCGACGCCGCCGGGGTCACCACGGTGCCGCAGGCGGCGCGCACCGGCGCGCCGTCCAGGCCTATCGTCAGCGCGGCATACGCCGGCTGCTCGAGCACCTCGTTGGCGGCGGCCAGCGCATCCAGCGCGCCGGCCAGCGCCAGCAGCGAGAAGCGCGGCAGCAGCACGAAGCCGTGGCGCTGCGGTGGCGTCACGTCGCGGGGTTCACTTCCCCGGCGGCGGCTCGTCGCCGCCCCAGATGTCGAAGTCGAAATACTTCGCCGCGATGCGCTGCCAGCTGCCGTCGGCACGCATCGCCGCCAGCGCCTCGTTGATCTGCCCGCGCAGCGGGTCGCCCTTGCGCACTGCGATGCCGGCGCCGGTGCCGAACCACTTCGGGTCGGTGTACTGCGGGCCGCTGAATTTGTAGCCGCGGCCGGCGGGGGTCTTCAGGAAGCCGTGGTCGGCGGCGACGGTGTCGGCCAGCACGGCGTCCACGCGCCCGGCCGCGAGGTCCAGGAAGGCCTCGTCCTGGCGCGCATAGCGCACGAGCCTGCTGTCCTTGAAGGTGGCGGCGGCGAAGCGCTCGTGGATCGTCGCGCGCTGCACGCCGATCGTGCGGCCCTTCAGCGCCGCGGCGTCGGCCTCGAAGCCGGCATCCGCGCGCACCACCATGCGTGCCGGCGTGTGGTAGTACTTGCTGGAGAAATCGACCGCCTTGCGGCGCTCGTCGGTGATCGACATCGAGGCGACGATGGCGTCGAACTTGCGCGCGCGCAGCGCCGGGATCATGCCGTCGAACTCCGACGGCACCCACTCGCAGCGGCGCCGCAGGCGCTCGCACAGCGCCAGCGCGATGTCGATGTCGAAGCCGCTGGGCCTGCCGTCGGGCCCCATGCTGGAGAAGGGCGGGTAGGCGGTCTCGATGCCCACGCGCAGCGGCGGCGGGGCCGCGGCGGGGGCCTGCGCCTGCGACGGGGCGACGGCGGTCGTCAGCAGGACGGCGCCCAGGAGGGTCGACAGGGCGGCGGACAGGACAGGCAACGGCAGGCGCATCGCAGGGCTTCCTCGCGGCGGGCGGGCCGTCAGCGCGAGGCCGCGGGCTCCGGGGTCACAGGGGGCGGCGCCGGCACCAGGGGCGTGTACAGCGGCCGCGTCATGCGCACCGGCACGATGTCCAGGCGCACGCCCGCGAGCGTATAGGACTCCGGCCCCGTCAGCAGCCAGCCGCGTGTGGCCCCGTCGGCCGACAGCCGCCACTCGAAGCCCAGGTCCGGCGCCGGGTCGTCCTCGGCCGGCCGGGCCGCGAAGGCCAGGCCGCGCACGCTGCGCTGGTCGCTGTCGACCAGGCGCGCCATCGCGCGCACGATGGTGTCCTCGCCCAGGACGTCGGCATAGAAGGCCGGGCCCTGGTGGTAGCCGGCATGCCGCGGGTCCAGCGGCTCCAGTCGCGTGCCGGCCTGCTTGCGCGCGGCCGGCAGCACGCGGGCGGCGGCGATCTCGTAGCGGTCGCCGCTCTCCAGCCAGTGCAGCCGTGCGCCGGCCAGGTTGAAGGCGCCGAGCTTGGCGTCGTGCGTGGCCTCGGCCAGCTCGGCGACGAGCACGCCGCGCGCGCCGATGACCTCGACCACGCCGTCGTGCACCACGGCGGCGGAGTCCTCCTCGACGCCCAGGCCCAGCGTGCGGCGCTGCGCCTGCATCAGCGGCAGCAGCCGCGCGATGCGGCCGCGGCGCACGAAATGCTGGTCGACGACGACCTGCGGCGGCAGGAAGCCGAAGCCGCGCGCCCAGTCCTGGCCCTCGCGCAGCCGGCCCTTCATCACCGCCAGCGGGTCCGGCGCGTCGCGGAAGACCACCTCCGACAGCACCGCCGCGCCCGAGCTGGTGCCGGCGACGACGCCGCCGCGCTGCCACAGCGCGCGCATCGCGTCGAGCAGCGGCGAGGCGCGGCCGCCGGGCTGCAGCGCGTCGAGCAGCCGCGACTGCGCACCGCCGGTCATGAAGACGCCGCGGCAGCGCTCCAGCACCGCGATCCAGCGCGGGTCGCGCACCGCGTCGGCCACCGGCTCGTCGGCCAGGCGCGGCGACACGCGCAGCAGTTCGGCGCGTCCGCCGTGGCGCGCCAGGTTGGTGGCCACCGTGGCCGCCGAGCGCTCGGGCTCGCCGCTGGCGGCGGGCAGCACGGCATAGCAGCTGCCGGGGCCGCCGGCGAGTTCCACCAGGCGCCGCCAGACCTCGGCATTGCCGTCCAGCAGCGCGCCGCCGATCGCCACCGTCGTGCCCTGCGCGCGTGCAGGGGCGGGCAGGGCACCCAGCAGCGCCAGGCCCGGCACCGCCAGGCCCAGCCACGCGGCGCGCAGCAGCGCACGCCGCCACGCCGGGCGCGGCGTCCTGCGCGCGTCGGGGGTCGTCGGCAGGCGCGCCGGCCTGCCCATCGCCTGGATCTGCATGGGCGTCGATCTTGTCATCTGCGGCGCCACGCCGCCCGCGCGCGACTTGGCGGCAAGCGACACCGACTTGTCTCAGCGCGACCGCTGCTCCGCAGCCCCGTAGGCAGTTGACGGCTGCGCTGCCTAGAGTGGCCCGCGACAGCGACCCCGACCCGTGCACCGGCACGCGCCACCCGAAGGAATCCACCGCATGAGCCTGCCCCGCCAATCCCTGCAACCCCTGGCCCGCGCCGCGCTGGCGAGCCTGGCGCTGGCCGCGCTGGCCACCGCGCAGGCGCAGGAGCGCGTCGAGATCACCGGCTCGTCGATCAAGCGCCTGGCCGACGAGACGGCGCTGCCGGTGCAGACGATCCGCCGCGAGGACATCGACAAGGCCGGCGTCACCACCGCCGCCGAGCTGCTGAAGAACATCAGCGCCAGCGCGGCCAACCTCGGCGACGGCGCCAGCATCACCGACAACCAGGGCGGTCAGCGCGGCTTCAACGGCGCCAACCTGCGCGGCCTGGGCGTCAGCAGCACGCTGGTGCTGCTCAACGGGCGGCGCATGGCCAATTTCGCGTCGCCCGGCGACGCCGCCGGCGTGGACCTCAACAGCATCCCGGCCGGCGCGATCCAGCGCGTGGAGGTGCTCAAGGACGGCGCCAGCGCGATCTACGGCACCGACGCCATCGGCGGCGTCATCAACTTCATCACGCGCCAGGACTACCGCGGCGCCGAGGTCGGCGTATACGCCGCGGCCACGCAGGAGGGCGGCGCCGGCAAGCGCACCGGCACGCTCAGCGCGGGCTTCGGCAACCTGGCCAGCGACGGCTACAACGTCTTCGGCGTGCTCGACCTGCAGCAGCTGGACGCGCTGCGCAGCACGCAGCGCGACTTCATCCAGCAGCGCCCGCTGGCCCAGACGGTGCCCTACTACCTGTCCAGCCGGCCCTACCCGGGCAACATCAGGCTGTCCGGCAGCGCGGCCACGCGCGCGGCGCAGCTGGCGGCGATCAACGCCGCCGGCTACCGCCTCAACGGGCAGCCCTACACGCAGCGCACGGTCAACCTGTTCGCGCCGGGCTGCAACCCGCCGGCCTCGGTGTACGCGCCGACGCAGATCGGCAGCGAGGCCTGCGGCTACGACTACATGGCCGACACCGAGATCTACCCCGACGCGAAGAAGCTCTCGCTGCTCACGCGCGGCGTGATGCAGGCCGGCGAGAATACGCAGCTCTTCGCCGAGCTGCTGCTGGCGCGCGCCGAGACCCTGTACGTGCTGTCGCCCAACCCCACCGGCGTGACCGGCGTGACCTGGGTTGCCATCAACCCCTACCTGCCGACGCCGGTGACGCACCCGTCGACCTTCGAGATCCGCCTGCGCGCCAAGGAGGCCGGCAACCGCAGCAACGAGGTCACCAGCGATGCCACGCGCGTGGTCGCCGGCGTCAAGGGCCTGCTCGGCGGCAGCTGGGACTACGAGGCGGCGGCCAGCCACGCCGTCAACAAGGTGGCCGACCGCTACGTCGACGGCTACTTCCTGTTCGGCGAATTTGCCGCCGCGTTGCGCAGCGGGCAGATCAACCCCTTCGGCCCGTCGCCGGCGGCCGGCCAGGCGCTGATCCGCTCGCTGCGCGTGGACGACGTGGCGCGCCGCTCCGAGGGCAGCACCTCGGGCGTGGACTTCAAGTTCACCGGCACGCTGGGCCGGCTCGCCGGCGGCGAGATCGGCCTGGCCTTCGGGGCCGAGCTGCGCCGCGAGACGCAGAAATTCACGCCCTCGGCGCTGCTCGTCAGCAACAACATCGCCGGCGACCGCGACAGCAGCGGCAACAGCCCGCCGCTGGTGGCGACGAGCCACGAGCGCGACATCGGCTCGGCCTATGCGGAGGTGCTGGCGCCGATCACGAAGACCCTGGAGCTGCAGGCCGCACTGCGATTCGACCACTACGAAGGCGTCGGCAGCTCGACGAATCCGAAGCTCGGCCTGCGCTGGCAGCCCGCGCGCACGCTGGTGCTGCGCGCCTCGGCCGGCACGGGCTTCCGCGCGCCTTCGTTCAGCGAGCTCTACCGGCCCACCAGCTACGGCACCAGCCCGGCCTTCCTGTACGACGCCGTGTACGACGCCTTCGACCAGTACCCGACGAACAAGGAGTCCAACCCGAACCTGAAGCCCGAGAAGAGCCGCCAGTTCTCGCTGGGCATCGTGCTGGAGCCGGCGCGCGGCACCAGCCTGAGCCTGGACTACTGGGCGATCCGCAAGCGCGACGTGATCAGCGACCTCTCGGGCAAGACCATCCTCGAGAACCCGACCCGCTACGCGCAGTACATCGTGCGCGACCCCTTCGACGACCGCCCGACGCTGATCCTGCGCAAGGAGAACCAGGGCCGGCTGAAGACCTCCGGCGTGGACCTGGAGGCCAGCTGGCGCGGCGAGGCCGGTGCCGCCGGGCGCTTCGGCGCCAGCTTCAGCGGCACCTACGTCATCGAGTACAAGCGCCAGTTCGGGGCGCTCGAGCCCTATGTCGAGAACGCCGGGCGCTTCCTCAACGACCAGACGGTGCAGCGCTGGCGCCACCGCGCGGCGCTGGAGTGGGACCGCGGCCCGCTCGGCCTGACGCTGGGAAACTCGTACTACTCGGCGCACACCGACGACAGCTACCTGCCCGACACCGCGCCGCGCAAGGTCAAGGCCTACTCGCTGTGGGACCTGTCGCTGTCGTGGCGGGCCACCGAGCAGCTGCAGCTGCGCGGCGGCGTGCTCAACCTGCTGGACACCGACCCGCCGTTCTCCAACCAGAGCTACTACTTCCTGTCCACCTACGACCCGACCTACACCGACCCGCGCGGGCGCACCTTCTACCTGAGCGCCAAGTACCGGTTCTGAGCGCCCCCAGGGCCGGGCTGCGCCCAGCCCGCCCCCCGCGGGGGTTAAGGTGCCCGGCAATGCCGGTTCACCTTAAGAGCATCCCAGGCCCCTGGCGGCGCCCGGCGTTCGCGAAGGAAGCCAACTTCTGGTTATGAAGTTGGCGCTCGTTAAGTTGTTTCCTCAGGAGCCGCCCCGTGCGGCCCGCGGGCCCCGGCACGCCGACAGCGGCGCGCCGGGGCCCCGTTCCTTTTGCACGGCCGGCCGCGCCGGGCGTGACGCCGTTCACGGACGGCGGCCCGTGTAGGAATTTGCCTGACAGGCCGGGTGGAAGAAGCGGGACTGAAGCGACGGAACTGGACCGATCCCCCGGTACTGTTCCGCTGCCTAGAGTTCACTCCAACGCTTCACCACCCCGACACCCCCTGGAGAGAGCCACCATGACGTCCGAACAGATCCTTGCCGAGATCCGCGAAGCCAACCTGTCCTACCTGATGCTGGCGCAGAGCCTGATCCGCCAGGACAAGGAGCAGGCGCTGTTCCGCCTGGGCATCGGCGAGGAGACCGCGGACCTGATCGGCGCGCTGACCCCGGCGCAGATGATGAAGGTGGCCACCGGCAACACGCTGCTGTGCCGCTTCCGCATGGACGACGACATGGTCTGGAACCTGCTCACCAGCCACGGCAAGGGCGCCGCCAACGACGGCATGAGCCGCCTGCACGCCAGCATCCTGCTGGCCGGCCGCCACCGCGAAGCCGCATAAGACGGCGCACCGCGAACACCCCCAAGAGACACAGGAGCGAGCCATGGCCAGAACCAAGAGCATCCTCACCGAGGCCAGGCAGATCGAGCGTGCCGTCACGCTGATCAACCTGGGCGCCCGGCTGCAGGTGCTGGAAAGCGAGACCGACCTCAGCTACGAGCGCCTGCTGCGCCTGTACAAGGAAGTCGCCGGCAAGAGCCCCAGCAAGGGCCAGCTGCCGTTCTCCACCGACTGGTTCATGACCTGGCAGCCCAACATCCACGCCAGCCTGTTCCTGAACATCCACGAGTACCTGAACAAGGTCAGCGCGCTCGACGAGATCGACGCCGTCATCAAGGCCTACCAGCTGTACGTCGAGCAGATGCAGGCCCAGGGCCTGGAGCCGCTGCTCAGCGTCACGCGCGCCTGGCGGCTCGTGAAGTTCGTCGACAACGGCATGCTGACGATGACCGCCTGCAGCAAGTGCGGCGGCCACTACGTCACGCACCCGCACGAGATCGCGCGCCACTACGTGTGCGGCCTGTGCAACCCGCCGGCGCGTGCCGGCAAGGGCAAGCTGGCCGGCGCGCTGGGCAGCGCGCTGGGCACCCTGTCCGACACCACCGAGCACGCCGGACACTGATCACGTCTGGTTGCACCTGCGGCCTCAAGCCGGGGCCGCGGACGGCCGAAATTCCGCTCGAAGATTCCGTCTTCATTGCATGTCTCCTCCTGGCACAGTTCTCTGTGCTTTGCAGCGGGTCCTTCGGGACCCGCTTTTTTTGCGTCCCAGTCAAGCCCGGGGGGGCCCGCGCCGATATCCCGGGCGGGACCGCCTCCTGACCGCGGTCCGGTTGCCGCCGCCCGCCGTGAAGCTCGTTCCGTTCTCGCCCCAGTACCTGCGCCTCGACGAACCGCTGCCCTTCGGCGTGCGCGACGAGGAGGGCCGGCTGCTGCTCGGCGCCGGGCAGACCATCGCCACGCGCGAGCAGCTCGCGGGCCTGCAGGCGCAGCGCCTGTTTGCCGAGGAGTCCGAGTCGGCCGAGTGGCAGCGCCGGCTGGCGGCCGCGGTGGACGCCGCGCTGCGCCAGGGCGCGACGCTGGGCGAGGTCGCCCAGGCCCGGCCGGAGCAGCCCACGCGCTCGACGGCACCCGCCGAGCTGCCGCTGGCCCAGCAGTGGGACGAGCTCGTCGTGCAGCTCGACGCCGCGCTGCGCGATGTGCGGCCCGGCGGCGACTGGCTGGCGCGGCTGCTCGCCGTGCATGCGCGCGCGCGCCGGCTCGGCGAGCGGCGCTTCGACGCGTCGCTCTACCACCTGATCTACACCGCCGCGCATTCCACCGAGAAATACTCCAGCCACCATGCGCTGCTGACGCTGCTGGTGGCCGAGCAGGCGGCGCGGCTGCTGGAGTGGCCCGCCGCGCAGGTGGACGCGCTGGGCCGTGCCGCGCTGACGATGAACGTGGCCATGGTGCGCCTGCAGGACATGCTGGCGCAGACCGACCACAAGCCCACGCCCGAGATGCGCGTGCAGATCGACGGCCATGCCGAGGCCGGGGCGCGGATGCTCGCCGAGGGCGGGTTGAAGGACGCTCTGGCCTGCGCCGTGGTGCGCCTGCACCACGACGCCAGCGAGGCGGCGCAGGCCCTGGAGGCGCTGCCCGCGGAACGCCGGCTCGCGCGGCTGCTGCGGCGCGTGGACATCTTCTGCGCCAAGCTCAGCCGCCGCCGCGCCCGCGCGCCGATGTCGCCGGTGCAGGCCGCGCGCGAGGCCTGCCTGGGCACGGGCGGCGTGCCCGACGAGATCGGCGGCGCGCTGCTCAAGGCCGTGGGCCTGTACCCGCCGGGCAGCTTCGTCGAGCTGGCCAGCGGCGAGGTCGGCATCGTGCTCGCGCGCGGCCGGCGCGCCAACCTGCCGTACGTGGCCTCGCTGGTCTCGCCCAGCGGCGCGCCGCTGGGCGAGCCGACGCTGCGCGACACGATCGAGCAGCGTTATGCCGTCAAGGCCGCGGTGCCGCCGGACAAGGTCAAGGTGCGCCCGCCCCACGAGCGGCTGCTCGCGATGCGCTGACGCGGCTGCTCGCGATGCGCTGACGGGTTAGCCCGGGCTTCGCGCCGCTTATCGGCCCGCTGCGCCGGCGCAGCCCGCCGCACACTGGCCGGCAGGATCTGCCGCCATGCCCGCCGCCTCGACCTCACCACCTGCCTTGGCAGCCGCCGCGCCGGCGCCGCGCCTGCCCTGGCCGCTGCCGGCGCTGCTGGCCTGGGCCGGCGGCTGGGCCGCGTGGCTGGCGCTCGGTGCGGCCGGCGTCGCGCCGGGCATGGCCTTCGCGGCAGCGGCGCTGGCCGCACTGGCGCTGGCCTGGCGCTGGCTGATCGCGGCGGCCGGCTTCCCGCTCTCGGCGCTGGTGCTGGGTGCCGGGCTCGGCGTGCCGGTCTGGGCCTGGGCCGCGGCCGCGCTGGCGCTCGCGCTGCTGTACCCGCTGCGCGCCTGGCGCGACGCCCCGTTCTTCCCGACCCCCGCCGCCGCGCTGCAGGGCCTGCCCGACGTCGTCGTGCCGGCACCGGTGCGGGTGCTCGACGCCGGCTGCGGCGCCGGACACGGCCTGGCCGCATTGCGCCGGCTGTGGCCGCAGGCCGAGCTGCACGGCACCGAGTGGAGCCGGCCGCTCGCCGCGTGGGCCAGCCTCGCACGCCGCGACGCACGGGTGCGCCGCGGCGACCTGTGGCGGCAGTCGTGGGCCGGCTTCGATCTCGTCTACCTGTTCCAGCGCCCCGAGAGCATGGCGCGCGCCCACGCCAAGGCCCTGGCCGAGATGGCGGCCGGTGGCTGGCTGGTGAGCCTGGAATTCGCGGTGCCCGGCGTCGCGCCGGCGGCCTGCCTGTGCGGCGCGGGCCGCCGGCCGCTGTGGGTCTACCGCATCGAGGCCGCGGCCCATGCGGGCGCGGGCGCGCGCTCAAGGCCCCCCCGACGACGCCGATAACCCGACAGGCCCCGAGGCGGCAGTTCGCCCCTGGGCGCATCGCCAAAGCCGCACACATGTTCGTCATCATCGGTTGGGTCCTCGCGCTGGCTGCCGTGTTCGGGGTGTTCATCGCCCACGGCGGCAATATCGGCGTCGTGCTGAAGGCGCTGCCCTTCGAGATGGCGGCCATCGGCGGCGCCGCGTTCGGCGCCTTCGTCGCGACCAACCCGCCCAAGGTGCTGAAGGCCACGATGCACGGCCTGGGTCGCTGCTTCAAGGGCAGCAAGTACACCAAGGCGCGCTACATGGAGCTGCTGGCGCTGCTCTACGACATCCTGCAGAAGGCGCGCAAGGAAGGCCTGATGTCCATCGAGAAGGACGTCGAGGACCCGGCCAGCAGCCCGCTGTTCCAGAAGTACCCCAACGTCGGCGGCGACCACCACGTGGCCGAATTCGTCACCGACTACCTGCGCATGATGGTCAGCGGCAACCTCAACGCGCACGAGATCGAGTCGCTGATGGACAGCGAGATCGAGACCCACCACCACGAGGAGCACGCCGCGGTGGCCGCGCTGCAGCGCCTGGCCGGAGCGCTGCCGGCCTTCGGCATCGTCGCGGCGGTGCTGGGCGTGGTCAATACGATGGGCTCGGTGGGCCAACCGCCGGCGGTGCTGGGCGGGATGATCGGCTCGGCGCTGGTCGGCACCTTCCTGGGCATCCTGCTGGCCTATGCCTTCGCCGAGCCGCTGGCCGGCCTGCTGGAGCAGAAGGTCGACGAGGCCGGCAAGGAGCTGCAGTGCATCAAGACGACGCTGCTGGCCAGCATGCAGGGCTATGCGCCGCAGGTCGCCATCGAATTCGGCCGCAAGGTCCTGTACTCGACCGAGCGGCCGAGCTTCGCCGAACTCGAGAGCCACGTGAAGGGCAAGAAATGACGAGCACCTGGTTGGCCGCCGCCTCGCACCACTCGCGCCACGAGGCCGCCTGCGGCCAGCGCCGCCTGCCGCTGCTGCCGGCCGGCGCCCCGGCGCCCCGGGCCGCCGCACCGGTGCTGCCGCACGCCGCCGCGCCGGGCTTGCGCAGTTCGCGCCCGGCGCCGCTGGAGCCGCTGGCCCCGACGCCGCCGCCCGGCCTGCTGACGACGGAGTGAGACGATGGCCGGCGACGCCAAGAAGCTGCAGCCGATCATCATCAAGCGCGTCAAGAAGGGCGGCCATGGCCACCATGGCGGCGCGTGGAAGATCGCGTACGCCGA
>CAZUPH010000077.1:0-17411 GCA_964621995.1 uncultured Rubrivivax sp.
GCCACAGGCGGCCGATCACCGCCGCGGCGAGCCAGGCGAACATCGTCACGTGCAGGCCCGAGATGCTCATCAGGTGGGCCACGCCGGTGGCGCGGAAGACGTCCCAGTCGCCGCGTTCGATGGCCGCCTGGTCGCCCACCGCCAGCGCCGCCAGCACGCCGGCGGCCGCGGGGTCCGCGATGCGCAGGAAGACGGCATCGCGCAGGTCCTGGCGCAACCGCTCGACGAGGTGGTGGCCGGCGCCGTCGTCCAGCCGCTCGGCCCAGGCGCCGGGGCGCGAGCGCACGCTGCCGCTGGCGCGCAGGCCCTGCTCCCACAGCCACAGCTCGAGGTCGAAGCCGTGCGGGTTGAGCGCGCCGTGCGGCTGGCGCAGCCGCACCGGCAGCCGCCAGCGCTGGCCGGCACGCAGCTCGGCGGCCGGGCCGGCGAGCAGGGCGTCGTCGTCGACGCCGCGCCACCAGCCGAGCCACACGCGGGGCGGCACCTGCACCGGCGCACCGGCCAGCGTGGCCGACTCGACCTCGAGTTCGAAGCGTGCGCCGACGAGCCCGATGCGTGGCAGGCTGGCGATGCGGCCGACCAGCACGAGGTCGGCGTCCTCCAGTGCTGGAGGGAGCGCTTCGGCCTGGCGCAGCAGCGCGCGGCCGCCGGTGGCGGCGAAGGCCAGTGCGGCGATCGCGGCCAGCAGCGACAGCACGACGGCCGCGCGTGCGAGGCGCCCGCCCGTCGAGCGGCGTGCCCGCCAGGCCGCCGCGCCGGCGACCAGCGCCGCGATGCCGAGCCCTGCGTAGGCCGTGGCCGCCCACAGCGCCGGCTGCCGCAGCTGCAGCCCGCAGCCGGCGATCCAGGCCAGCGCCGCCAGCATGGCGAGCGCGATGCCGCCGGGCAGCGCCCGGTGCGTTGGCCGCGGCCCGCCTTCGTCCATGAAGGGCCAGTGTAGGATTCCCCTCCGTCGTCACCAGCCCCCGCGCGCAGGGTTCGCGAGGGGGGCACGGACACCCCCGCCAGGGGGCCATCGCCCGAGGACCGCCACCATGACCACCTCCATCGCCCAGCGCCTGCAGGCCCTGGGCATCACGCTGCCGCCGCTGGCGGTGCCGGCCGCCGCCTACGTGCCCTTCGTGCGCACCGGCTCGCTGGTCTTCGTCTCCGGCCACATCGCGCGCCGCGACGGCAAGCCCTGGGTCGGCCAGCTCGGGCTGACGATGGGTGTGGACGAAGGCCAGGCCGCGGCGCGCGCGATCGCGATCGACCTGCTGGGCACGCTGCAGGCCGCGGTGGGCGACCTGGCGCAGGTGCGGCGCATCGTCAAGGTGCTGAGCCTGGTCAACAGCACGCCGACCTTCACCGAGCACCACCTCGTCACCAACGGCTGCAGCCAGCTGCTGACCGAGGTCTTCGGCCCCGAGGTCGGCGCGCATGCGCGCAGCGCCTTTGGCGTGGCGCAGCTTCCGCTGGGCGCCTGCGTGGAGATCGAACTGATCGCCGAGGTCGCTTGAGCCGGCTGGCATTCGCGCCGACGCCGACGCGGCTGTTCGCGGCCGCGGTCGTGCTGCCGCTGGCCGCGGTGGCTGCGGCGCTGGTCTCGCAGCATGTCTTCGACATGCAGCCCTGCCCCTGGTGCGTGCTGCAGCGCGCGATCTTCGTGGCCATCGCGCTGTTCGCGCTGCCCGGGCTGCTCGTGCGCAGCGCCGCGCTGCGCCGCGCCTCCGCCGCGGCCTTCGGGCTGCTCGCCGCCAGCGGCGTGGCGGCGGCGCTGTGGCAGCACTTCGTGGCGGCCTCCAGCACCAGCTGCAAGCTGACGCTGGCCGACCGCATCATGTCCGGCCTGGGGCTGGACTCGCTGGCGCCCGAGGTCTTCGCGGCCTACGCGAGCTGCGCCGACGCGGCGGTGGACCTCTTCGGCCTGCCCTACGAGTTCTACAGCCTGGTGCTGTACCTCGCGCTCGCGGCCGCGGCGGTGGCGCTGCTGCGCCGGCCGCTGTAGCGCGCGGCGCCGCGTTCAGGCGCGGCGGCGCCGCGCGGCGCCCAGCCCGGCCAGGGCCAGCGCCACGAGCGCCAGCGAGGCCGGTTCCGGCACCCGGTTGGACAGCAGCAGGAAGTCCTGGCTGCCCCGCTTCTCGAGCGCGAAGACCTCGAAGCGGCTCGTGGCCACGCTCTGCATGCCGGCCAGCAGCGTATCGGCGTAGGTGCGGCGAGCGCTGGTGTCGTTGAAGGCGGCTGGCGTCGTCAGCGAGTAGTCGGTGTCGTAGATCAGGTTCCAGATCGCGAGCTGCAGCGACGCCGACTCGTTGGCCGTGTCCACGCGCGTCGGGTCGGCGGCCACCCAGGTCATCAGGCGGCCGATCTGCTCGGCGATGCCGGCATTGCCGCGGCGGGCCTGGAAGTAGCTGGCACCTTCGACGACGGCATAGCCGGTCATCGGGCTGGGGCCGAAGCGGAAGTGCTCCGACAGCTCGATGCAGTAGGTGATGAAGGGCGTGCTGTCGAAGGGCGCCGCGCCGGTCAGCGAGCCGATGAAGCCGCCGGCCGCACCGCTGTAGCCGGTGGCCTGCACGCTGGGGCCGCTGCCGAAGGCCCAGCCGGTGAGCGTGACGTTGGCGGCCTGCGCGGGCAGCGCGAAGGCGGCGGCGGTGGCCGCGGCGGCCAGGGTGCGGACGAGGGACATGGTGGACGCTTCGGTGACGGTCGGAGGGCGGGCACCTGATGCGCACTGCCTCGATGCCGACACCTTACGCAGTCATGCCGCCGCGCGCACCCCGCGCTCGCGGTGGCGGCGGGTGACTTCGGTCACGCCGGCGTCGGCGCACCTGTAACGGCCGTGACCAATGTCGCGCCCGCCGTGACGCCACGGCGCTGCGCGCGACCCGCGCGGCATGCACGGCTCGGGCCGGCGTGGGCCGCTGGCGGCGCGTTGCGGATCCTGCACGCCTGGTCACGCCGACCACCGTTCGCGCTGAGCCTGTCGAAGCGCCCGCCCGGGCCGTTCGCGCTGAGCCTGTCGAAGCGCCCGCTCGCACCGTTCGGGCTGAGCCTGTCGAAGCGCCCGCTCGCACCGTTCGCGCTGAGCCTGTCGAAGCGCGCGTGGTCCTCGGGGCTTCGACAGGCTCAGCCCGAACGGCTCGATGGGGCGCATCGAACGCGCGCAACGCGCCGCGAGCAGTCCTTCCCGCCGGACCTCGCGGCCGTGCCCGTCAGCGCAGCGACGCGTTGATCTTCGCCAGCGCCTCGGCCCCGGGCACGAGCTCCGTCTCCGTCAGGCGGTTCAGCGGCGCGGTCACGGTATTCAGCGCGCCGTGCAGGTCGCCGGCCGCCGGGTCGACGTAGAGCAGCCCGGTGGCGATCTCGCCGGCCGCCGCCAGCGCCTGCACCTGGGTCAGCGCGGCGACGCGGTCGGTGGGGTCGAAGCCGGCGTGCAGCTTGCGCAGGCGCAGCCGGCTGCCGTCGGCCTGCGGCAGGTCCAGGGCATCGCCCGGCGCCGGCTCGGCGACGACCGGGTCGGCGAGGTCGATGAAGTCGATGCGGTTGAGCGCCTCGTTGTGCGCGCGCACGTGGTCGTAGCTGCGTGTGCTGCCTTCGTGGTTGTTGAATGCCACGCAGGGGCTGACGACGTCGATGAAGGCCGCGCCGCCGTGGCGGATGGCGCCTTCGATCAGCGGCACGAGCTGGCCCTTGTCGCCGGAGAAGCCGCGCGCCACGTAGGTGGCGCCCAGCTGCAGCGCGAGCAGCGCCAGGTCGATGCCGGTGTCGGCATTGACCGCGCCCTTCTTGCTCTTGCTGCCGCGGTCGGCGGTGGCGCTGAACTGGCCCTTGGTCAGGCCGTAGACGCCGTTGTTCTCGACGATGTAGACCATGCGCACGCCGCGGCGCAGCGCGTGGGCGAACTGGCCGAAGCCGATGCTGGCGCTGTCGCCGTCGCCGCTGATGCCCAGGTACAGCAGCTCGCGGTTGGCCAGGTTGGCGCCGGTCAGCACGCTGGGCATGCGGCCGTGCACGGTGTTGAAGCCGTGGCTGGCGCCCAGGAAGTAGTCCGGCGTCTTGCTGCTGCAGCCGATGCCGCTGAGCTTGGCCACGCGGTGCGGCTGGATGTCCAGCTGCCAGCAGGCCTGCACGATGGCCGCCGACACCGAGTCGTGCCCGCAGCCGGCGCACAGCGTGCTGACCTTGCCCTCGTAGTCGCGCCGCGTGTAGCCGACGGCATTCTTCGCCAGCGTCGGGTGGTGCAGCCGGGGTTTGGCGATGTAGGTCATGACAGGGCCCGCTGGGGTTCGACGGCCAGGCGGTGCACCTGCCGCGTGATCGCCTGCGTGATGAAGCGTGCGGTGATCGGCGTGCCGTCGTAGTGCAGCACCGCGATCAGCCGCGCCGGGTCGACCTGCAGCTCGTTGACGAGCAGCTGGCGCATCTGGCCGTCGCGGTTCTGCTCGACGACGAAGACGCGGTCGTGCGCGGCGATGAACTCCGCCACCGCGGCCGGAAACGGGAAGGCGCGCAGCCGCATCGCGTCCAGCACGATGTGCGCCTCGCCCAGCGCGGCCAGCGCCTCGTCCATGGCGGCCGCCGTGGAGCCGAAGTGGATGACCGCCAGCCGCGTCTTGCGCGGCGCCGCGCGCACCTGCGGCGGCGGCACCAGGTTGGCGGCGGTGGCCCACTTCTTCTGCAGGCGCTGCATGTTGTAGACGTAGTCCGGCCCGGCCTCGGAGTAGCGCGCGTAGGCGTCGCGCGTGGTGCCGCGGGTGAAGTACGCGCCCTTGCTCGCGTGCGTGCCGGGCAGCGTGCGCCAGGGGATGCCGTCGCCGTCCACGTCCTTGTAGCGGCCGAAGTCCACGCCGGCGTCCAGCTGCTCGGCGCCGAGCACCTTGCCGCGGTCCAGGTGGCGGCCGTCTTCCCAGGCGAAGGGCTCGGCCAGGCGCTGGTTCATGCCGATGTCCAGGTCGGTCATCACGAAGACCGGCGTCTGCAGCCGGTCCGCGAGGTCCAGCGCCGCGGCCGCGAACTCGAAGCACTCGGCGGGGTCCTGCGGCAGCAGCATCGGGTGCTTGGTGTCGCCGTGCGACGCGTAGGCCGCGGCCAGCAGGTCGGCCTGCTGGGTGCGCGTGGGCATGCCGGTGGAGGGGCCGCCGCGCTGCACGTCGATGATGGTCACCGGAATCTCGGCGAAGTAGGCCAGGCCGATGAACTCGGTCATCAGCGACACGCCGGGGCCCGAGGTCGCGGTGAAGGCGCGCGCGCCGTTCCAGCCGGCGCCGACGACCATGCCGATGGACGCGATCTCGTCCTCGGCCTGCACGATGGCGTAGCGCGCCTGCTTCGTCTGCGGGTCGTGGCGCAGCTTGCGGCACCAGGCCTGGAAGGACTCGGCGAGCGAGCTGCTCGGGGTGATCGGGTACCAGGCGCAGACCGTCGCGCCGCCGTACACGCAGCCCAGCGCGGCGGCGCTGTTGCCGTCGACGAAGATGCGCGCGCCCACGGCGTCGGCGTGCCGCACCTTCAGGCCGATGCCCGGGTGCTTGGGCGCCGCGAGGTGCTCGCGCACGAAGCTGCCGCCGGCGTGCAGCGCGCGCACGTTGCTCTCCAGCAGCTTCTCCTTGCCCTTGTACTGCTCGGAGAACAGGCCCTCGATGACCTTCGCGTCCACGCCCATCAGTTCGGCCAGCGCGCCCAGCACCATGATGTTCTTGAACAGCGTGCGCTGGCGCGGGTCCTCGTAGGTGGCGTTGCAGATCGCGGTGACGGGCATGCCGATCACGGTGACGTCGTCGCGGAAGGTCTCGGGCGGGATCGCCCGCGTGCTGTCGTAGAAGAGGTAGCCGCCGGGCTCGATCTCGCGCAGGTCGGCCTCGAAGGTCTGCGGGTTCATCGCGACCATCAGGTCCACGCCGCCGCGCCGGCCCAGCCAGCCGCGCTCGGTGATGCGCACCTCGTACCAGGTGGGCAGGCCCTGGATGTTGCTCGGGAAGATGTTGCGCGGCGCCACCGGCACGCCCATGCGCAGCACGGCCTTGGCGAACAGTTCGTTGGCCGAGGCCGAGCCCGAGCCGTTGACGTTGGCGAACTTGACGACGAAGTCGTTGACCGCCTCGATGCGTTGCTTCATGCCGGCACCCCGATGCGCTGCCCGGCCGGCGTGCTGTCGCGGCTGCTCGGGCCGGCCTTGTTCGTGATGAGCAGGAACTTCTGCATGTCCCAGGCGCCGGTCGGGCAGCGTTCGGCGCACAGGCCGCAGTGCAGGCAGACGTCCTCGTCCTTGACCATCACGCGCGTCGTCTTCAGCGGCGCGCTGACGGTCAGCGGCTGCTCGCGGTTGCGCGCCGGCGCCTTCAGCCGGCCGCGCAGCTCGTCCTCCTCGCCGTTGGCGGTGAAGGTGATGCAGTCGGTGGGGCAGATGTCCACGCAGGCGTCGCACTCGATGCACAGCCGCTCGCTGAACACCGTCTGCACGTCGCAGTTCAGGCAGCGCTCGGCCTCCTTCAGCGCGGTGCGCGGGTCGAAGCCGAGCTCCACTTCCACCGAGATGCTGGCCAGCGCCTTCTCCGCCGCCGCCCAGGGCACCTTGTAGCGCGCATCGTCCGAGGGCGCGTTGTGGTAGCTCCACTCGTGGATGCCCATCTTCTGCGAGATCAGGTTCACGTGCGGTGGCGGCCGCACGGCCGGGTCCTCGCCGTGCAGGTAGCGGTCGATCGACACCGCGGCCTCGTGGCCGTGCGCCACCGCGGTGATGATGTTCTTGGGCCCGAAGGCCGCGTCGCCGCCGAAGAAGACCTGCGGCAGCGAGCTCTGCAGCGTCACCGCGTCCAGCACCGGCAGGCCGTGGCGGTCGAAGGCGATGCCGGCGTCGCGCTCGATCCACGGGAAGGCGTTCTCCTGCCCGATGGCCACCAGCACGTCGTCGCACGCGAAGACCGCGTCGGGCTCGCCGGTGGGCACCAGGCGGCGCCGGCCCTGGGCGTCGTACTCGGCGCGCACGATCTCGAAGACCATGCCGGTGAGCCGCCCGCCCTCGTGCAGCACCGCCTTGGGCACGTGCCAGTTGACGATCGGGATGCCCTCGTGCTGCGCGTCCTCCTTCTCCCAGGGCGAGGCCTTCATCTCGTCGAAGCCCGAGCGCACGACGACCTTCACGTCGTCCGCCCCCAGCCGGCGCGCGCTGCGGCAGCAGTCCATCGCGGTGTTCCCGCCGCCCAGCACCAGCACGCGCCGGCCGATGCTCGTGGTGTGGCCGAAGGACACCGAGGCCAGCCAGTCGATGCCGATGTGGATGTTCGCCGCCGCCTCGGCGCGCCCGGGCACGTCCAGCTCGCGCCCGCGCGGCGCGCCGCAGCCCACGAAGACGGCGTCCCAGGGTTCGGCCAGCAGGGCCTTCATCGACTCGACGCGCTCGCCGGCGCGGAAGTCCACGCCCAGGGCCAGGATCTGGCCGACCTCCTCGTCGATCACGCGCTCGGGCAGCCTGAAGCGCGGGATCTGCGTCCACATGAAGCCGCCGGCCTTGCGTTCGCCGTCGAAGACGGTGACCTCGTAGCCCTGCAGCGCGAGGTCGCGCGCGACGGTCAGCGAAGCCGGCCCGGCGCCGACGCAGGCCACGCGCTTGCCGTTCTTCGCCAGCGGGCGCGGGATCATCGCGCGCACCTCGGGGCCCTTGAAGTCGGCGGCCACGCGCTTGAGCCGGCAGATCGCCACCGGCTCTGGCTTGGCGAGATTTGCTTCCTCCACGCGCCCGCGCCGGCAGGCCGGTTCGCAGGGCCGGTCGCAGGTGCGTCCGAGGATGCCGGGGAAGACGTTGCTGACCCAGTTGACCATGTAGGCGTCGTCGTAGCGCCCCTGCGCGACGAGCCGGATGTATTCGGGCACGGGGGTGTGCGCCGGGCACGCCCATTGGCAGTCGACGATGCGGTGGTAGGTCGACGGATCGCGGGTATCGGTGGGCCGCACGCTGTCTCCTTGCGGGCGGCTCGCGTGCGCGGGCGCCGGGGCGCGGCCGCGGCGGGCGGCAGCCCTGCTGGTCGGTCGGGCCAGTCTAAGCCCGCGGCGAGCGGCGCCGCAATGCGCCCGCACCCGGGGTCCGGCGCACGCGGTGCCGCGCCGCCCCCCACGGATGCGGGGTCACTGCAGCCAGCGGTCCACGGTGGCCAGCAGCAGCGGCATGTCGATGGGCTTGGTGACGTAGTCGTCGAAGCCGGCCGCCATCGCGCGCGCGCGGTCCTCGGGCATCGCATTGGCGCTGACCGCCACCACCGGCACGCCGGTCATCGCCGGCATCGCGCGCAGCCGGCGCAGCACCTCGAAGCCGTCGATGCCCGGCAGCTGGATGTCCAGCAGCACGAGATCGGGCGCCGCGCGCTCGGCCATCGCCAGTGCGTCCTCCGGCCGCTCGGCGAGCCCGAGGTCCACGCCGGGATGGCGCTCGAGCATGCCCTGCATCAGCAGCCGGTTGACCTCGTTGTCCTCGACATACAGCACGCGCCGCCGCAGCGCCGCGGCGGGCCGGGGCAGCTCGCCCCAGGCCGAGGCTTCGGCCGCCGGCGCCGGCCGCGCCGCGGCCTGCTCGTCGGCCACCGCCAGCCGCAGCCAGAAGCGGCTGCCGCTGCCCGGCGCGCTGTCCACGCCCAGCTCGCCGTTCATCAGGTTGACCAGCCACTTGCTCAGTGCCAGGCCGATGCCGGCGCCGTCGATGCCCGAGCGCGCCGCGTCCAGGCGCTCGAAGGGCTGGAACAGGCGCTCCTGCTGCTGCGGCGCGAGTCCGGGGCCGGTGTCGCCGACCTCGATGTGCACCTGCTCGCCGCGGCGGCGCCAGGTCACCCACACCTGGCCGCCGGCCGGGGTGTATTTCACCGCGTTCGACAGCAGGTTCAGCAGCACCTGCTTCAGGCGCACCGGGTCGGCGCTGACCGGCGGCGCGGCGTGCCGCGGCGGCCGCAGTTCCAGGCGCTGCCCGCGCCCGGCCGCCGTCGCCTGCACCAGCGGCAGGCAGTCGTCCACCGCGGCGGCCACGTCCACCGCCGAAAGCGTCAGCGGCAGGCTGCCGGCCTCGATGCGCGCGAGGTCCAGCACGTCGTTGATCAGCGTCAGCAGGTGCCGTGCCCCGCGCTTGAGCTCGTGCAGCCGCGTGCGCTGCGCCGGACCCAGGGGCTCGGCGGCATCGCCCTGCATCAGCTGCGCGAAGCCCAGCACCGCGTTCAGCGGCGTGCGCAACTCGTGGCTCATGCGCGAGAGGAACTCGTTCTTCGCGCGGCTGGCGCGCTCGGCCTCGTCGCGGGCGGCGATCAGCGCCTGCTCGGCCGCCTTGCGGGCGGTGACCTCCCAGCCGTACACCACGTAGCCCTCGAAGCGGCCGTCCGCGCGCAGGCGCGGGATGCCGTTGTCCTCCACGACGCAGGGCCGGCCGTCCGGCCGCTGCAGCCGGTATTCGATGCGAAAGGGCGTGCGCGCGGCCACCGCGGCGTCGTAGGTGGCCTGGCAGCGCGCGAGGTCCTCCGGGTGGATGCGCGCGCTCCAGGGCCGCGCACACTCCTCCTGCAGCGTGCGGCCGGTGGCCTCCAGCCAGCGCTGGTTGAACCACACCGCGCCGCCCTGCTCGTCGCTCTGCCAGATCAGCGCAGGCGCCGCGTCGGCCATGCTGCGGAAGCGCTCCTCGCTGCTGCGCAGCGCCTCCTCGGCGCGCACCTGCTCGGTGACGTCGGTGAAGGTGCGCACGAAGCTGCCGTCCGCCGCGACATGCGACTCGACGTCGAGCACCACGCCGTCCCGGCGTCGGCGGCGGTAGTGCGACTTGCGCCGGCCCAGGGTCCGGTATGCGGCGAGCTCGTCGGGCGTGAAGTGGCCCTGCGCGATCTGCCACTGCGCGACCTCCTCGACGCTCGGGCGGCTCGCCATCAGCGCCTCCGGCACCTGCATCAGCTCCAGCAGCCGCCGGTTCCACAGGTTGATGCGCTGCGAGGCGTCGACGCTGAGCACACCCTGGCGCAGCCCCTGCAGCGTGCTGTGCAGCAGCCGCGACTGCTCCTCCAGCCGGCGGTGCGCGTCGCGCAGCTCGTGCTCGGTGCGCTTGAGCGCGCTGATGTCGGAGAACATGCCGACCGCGCCGATCTTGCGCCCGCCGGCGTCGTACACCGGGGTGGCGTTGTTCCAGCACGGCACCAGCGTGCCGTCGGGGCGGCGCAGCGCGATCTCGTAGGCCTCGGCCACGCCGGCGGCGCGGCGCCGCACATGCTCGCGGAAGATCTCCGCGTTGGCCTCGTCGACGAAGCTGTAGATGTCGCGGCCGACGATCTCCTCCAGCGGCAGCCCGAGGATGCGGCACATCGCCGGGTTGGCGTCGGTGGTGCGCAGCCGGTTGTCGATGAACCAGATGCCCTGCTCGGTGGTGCGGATCAGCAGCGCCAGCATGCGCTGGTGCTCGCCGCCGCTGCCGGCGTCGGCACGCAGCAGCAAGAGATCCTGCTGCGGCGGCGACTCCGGCGGCACCACGCTCATGCCGCCATTCTGCGCTGCATGGCGCGCCGGCGCACGTGGTTCAGGCGGCTGCCGGGTGCGCGTTCACTGCGCCAGCAGCCGCTCCATCTCGTCGAGCAGCGCGTCCATGCGTGCGACCAGCGCACGGTAGGGCTCGGGCGAGCGCATGTCCAGCCCCGCGCGCTGCAGCAGCGGCACCGGGTGCACCGAGCCGCCGGCGCGCAGCACGTCGAGGTAGTTCTCGCGCTGGCGCGCGCCGCCGGCCAGGATGCGCTGCGTGAAGTGGCTGGCGGCGGCCATCGAGGTGGCGTACTGGCAGACGTAGACCGGGCGGTAGAAGTGCGGGATGTCGGCCCATTTGCTGCACACCGGTCTCCGAACAGGGCAGCCGCTGATTGTCGTCGCCGGCCGGCGACGGCGCCGATGGCGGGTCTTGGCGCGGACCCGGCCCGTGCCGGGCGGACTCGCTCAGGCCGCCAGCACGCGCAGCAGCTTGACGAAGCCCTCGGCCTTGCGCCCCTTGCGCGCGCGCTTGCCCTGGTGGGCCTCCAGCGCGGCGCGGCGCAGCACGTCCTCGCGCGGCTTGCCGCCGCGGCCGCTGCCCTCGAGCTTCAGCGCGTCGGCGCAGGTGGCCACCGAGACCAGCGGCGCCTTCGCGTCCACGTCCATCAGCGTCAGCCCGCGCCCGCCGCCGGGCTGCAGCTTCAGCTCGGCCAGCGGGAAGACGAGCAGCCGGCCGTCCATCGCCAGCGTCGCCACCTGCCCGTGGCCCGGCGCCACCGTCACCGGCGGCAGGACACGTTCGCCCTCGGCCAGAGTCAGGAAGCTGCGGCCGCCGCGGTTGCGGCCCTGCAGGTCGCCGGCGCGCGCCAGCAGGCCGTAGCCGCCGGTATTGGCCAGCAGCAGCGTGGTGTCGGCGGCGCCGGCGTAGTGGTGCACGACCTGGGTGCCCGACTCCAGGTCGATCAGCGTCGTGATCGGCACGCCGTCGCCGCGGCCGCCGGGCAGGGTGGCCACGGCCACGCTGTAGACGCGGCCGTTGCTGCCAAAGACCAGCAGCGTGTCCACGCTGCGGCAGGGGAAGGTGCCGTACAGCGCGTCGCCGGCCTTGAAGGCGAGCGCGCCGACCTCGACCTCGTGGCCCTTGAGCGCGCGCACCCAGCCCTTCAGGCTGACGACCACCGTCACCGGTTCGTCGACGACGCGCAGCTCGGCGCTGGCACGCTTGTCCTCCTGCACCAGCGTGCGCCGCTCGTCGCCATGTGCCTTGGCGTCCTGCTCGATCTCCCGGATCACGGTGCGCTTCAGCGCCGCAGGGCTGCCCAGGATGTCCTCCAGCTTCGCCTGCTGCTCGCGCAGCTCCTTGAGCTCCTGCTCGATGCGGATCGCCTCCAGCCGCGCCAGCTGGCGCAGCCGGATCTCGAGGATGTCCTCGGCCTGGCGATCGCTGAGGCGGAAGCGCTCGATCAGCGCCGGCTTGGGCTCGTCGGCGTTGCGGATGATGCGGATCACCTCGTCGATGTTCAGCAGCACCAGCTGCCGGCCCTCCAGGACGTGAATGCGGTCCAGCACCCGCGCGAGCCGGTGGCGCGTGCGCCGCTCCACGGTGGCCAGCCGGAAGCCGATCCACTCCTGCAGCAGCCGGCGCAGGCTCTTCGCGGTGGGCCGGCCGTCGGCGCCGATGACCGTGAGGTTCATCGCCACGCTGCCTTCCAGGCTGGTGTGCGCGAGCAGCGTGCGCACCAGATCCTGCACCGGGGTGGTGCGGCTGCGCGGCTCGAAGACCAGGCGCACCGGGGCGTCCTTGCTGCTCTCGTCGCGCACCGCGTCCAGCACCGCCAGCACGGTCTGCTTGAGCTGCAGCTGCTCGGGCAGCAGCGCCTTCTTGCCGGCCCGGACCTTGGGGTTCGTGAGCTCCTCGATCTCCTCCAGCACCTTCTGCGCGCTGGCATTGGGCGGCAGCTCGGTCACGACGAGCTGCCACTGGCCGCGCGCCAGGTCCTCGACCACCCAGCGTGCGCGCAGCTTCAGGCTGCCGCGGCCGCTGCGGTAGGCCTCGCGGATCTCGGCCGGCGGGCTGATGATCTGCCCGCCGCCGGGGAAGTCCGGCGCCGGCAGCAGCGCGGCCAGCGCGTCGTCGGAGAGCCTGTCGTCCTTCAGCAGCGCGACGGTGGCCGCGGCCACCTCGCGCAGGTTGTGCGGCGGCACCTCGGTGGCCAGGCCGACCGCGATGCCGCTGGCGCCGTTGAGCAGCACGAAGGGCAGCCGCGCCGGCAGCTGCCGCGGCTCCTCGGTGCTGCCGTCGTAGTTGGGCTGGAAGTCGACCGTGCCCTCGTCGAGCTCGTCCAGCAGCAGCCGCGCGATCGGCGCCAGGCGCGCTTCCGTGTAGCGCATCGCCGCCGCGCCGTCGCCGTCGCGGCTGCCGAAGTTGCCCTGGCCGTCGATCAGCGGGTAGCGCTGGCTGAAGTCCTGCGCCATGCGCACCAGCGCGTCGTAGGCGGCCTGGTCGCCATGCGGGTGGAAGCGGCCGAGCACGTCGCCGACCACGCGCGCGCTCTTGACCGGCCGCGGCCCCTGGGTGCCCGTGTAGGCCAGCCCCATGCGGTGCATCGCGTAGAGGATGCGCCGCTGCACCGGCTTGGCGCCGTCGCAGACGTCGGGCAGTGCGCGCCCCTTGACGACCGACAGCGCATATTCGAGGTAGGCGCGCTGCGCATAGTCGGCCAGCGGCAGGTGCTCGCCGGGCTCGGCGGCGGGCGGTGGCGGTTCGAGGTCGTCGAAGAGGTCAGGCACGTCGGGCATGGAGGGCCAGGGGCGCCGCGGCGGCGGCAGGGAACCCGGGATTTTCGCCCATCGCCGGGGGGCTAGAAGTCACCCTGGCCCAGCGGGTGCACCGTCAGCTCGTCGACCAGCATCGAGCCGGGCTGCTCCAGCAGCTGCACGACCAGCGCCGCCAGTGCCGCCGGGCGCAGGCTCCAGGCCTCGTCGCGGCTGCCTTCCTCGCTGCCGCCGAAGCCGGTGTCGATGATGCCGGGGTTGACCAGGCTGACCTTCACGCCCTGGCCCTTGACTTCGCGCAGCAGCGAATGCGTGAAGCCGGCCAGGCCATGCTTGCTGGCGACATAGGCCGCCATGTTGGCCAGCGGCCGCCGCGCCAGGTCCGAGCCGATGTTGACGATGTGGCCGCCGCGCTGCGCCAGCAGCTTCGGCAGCACGGCGTGGCAGACCAGCATCACCGCCGTCAGGTTGACCTGCACCACGGCGGCCAGTTCGGCCGGCGTGTGCTCCAGCAGCGGCTTGTAGGCGCCGATGCCGGCGTTGTTGATCACGCCGTCCAGCCGCGGCAGCGCGGCTATGGCCTCGCCGACGAGCCGGTGCAGCGACGCGCCGTCCGCCAGGTCCAGCACCAGCGGCTGGATGCGGCCGCCGCCGCCGCCGCGCTGCACCTCGTCGGCCAGGGCCTGCAGCCGCCCGCCGTCGCGCGCCACGGCCAGCACCTCGTCGCCGCGCGCCGCGAGCTGCAGCGCGAGCTGGCGGCCGAGGCCGCGGCTGGCGCCGGTGATCATCCAGGTCTTCATCGCGTGCAGGCTCCCGGGCCGGTGGGGTGGGCGCCGGATTCTGCCTGCCGGCGCTACAGTCCGGCGGCATGAACGCCCCCACGTCCCCGCGCGGCACCGCGCTTGTCACTGGCGCCAGCGTCGGCATCGGCCAGGCCACCGTGCGCCGGCTGACGGCCGAGGGCTGGCGTGTCGTCGCCTGCGCGCGCCGGGCCGAGGCGTTGCGGGCCCTGGCCGCCGAGTGCGGCGCCGCCGTGCTGCCCTGGCCGCTGGACGTGACCGACGCCGCCGCGGCGGCCGCGCTGCCGCAGGCGCTGCCCGCGGACTGGGCGGCGGTGGACCTGCTGGTCAACAACGCCGGCCTCGCGCTCGGCCGCGAGCCGGCGCAGCAGGCCGACCTGGCCGACTGGCGCACGATGGTGGCGACCAACATCGACGGCCTGCTCGGCGTCACGCACGCGCTGCTGCCCGGCATGGTGGCGCGCGGGCGCGGCCACGTCGTCAACATCGGCTCGATCGCGGCGCAGTTTGCCTACCCGGGCGGCAACGTGTACGGCGCCAGCAAGGCCTTCGTGCGCCAGCTCAGCTACGGGCTCAAGGCCGACCTCATCGCCACCCCGGTGCGCGTGACGGTCATCGAGCCCGGCATGGTGGCCGGCAGCGAGTTCTCGCAGGTGCGCTTCAAGGGCGACGAGGCGCGTGCCGCCGCCGTCTACGAGGGCACCGTGCCGATGCAGCCCGAGGACGTGGCCGAGGCGGTGGCCTGGGTCGCCGCCCAGCCGGCGCACGTGAACGTGACGCTGCTGCAGCTGATGCCGGTGGGCCAGGGGCCGGGCGCGGTGGCGGTGCACCGCCGCGGCTGATCAGATCTCGAAGGCCGCCCCCGGCTCGCTGGCCAGCGCCCGGCGCACCAGTGCCGGCGTCAGCGGCGGCGCGAAGGCGGCGATGAAGTCCAGCACGTAGCTGCGCTGGAAGCGGCCGCGGCGCAGCGCCACGCGCGTGGTGTTGGTCGCGAAGAGGTGGCGCGCGTCCAGCGCGACGAGGCCGCGGTCGCGCGCTTCGTCGAACGCCATTGCCGCGACCAGGCCCACGCCCAGGCCGAGCTCGACGTAGGTCTTGATCACGTCGGCGTCCATCGCCGAGAGCACCACCTCGGGCTGCAGCCCGGCGGCGCGGAAGGCCTCGTCGATGTGGCGGCGGCCGGTGTAGCCGGCCTCGTAGGTGATCAGCGGCCAGCCCGCCAGCTGCTGCAGCGTCAGCGCCGCGGGCTCCGCGGCCAGCGCATGGCCGGCGGGCACGACGACCACGTGCGTCCAGCGGTAGCAGGGCAGGGTCACGAGCTCCGCGTGACCGGCCAGCGCCTCGGTGGCGATGCCCAGGTCGGCCTGCCCGTCCAGCACCCACTGCGCGACCTGTCCCGGCGAGCCCTGCTGCAGGTGCAGCGCCACCTGCGGGTGCGCGGCACGGAAGTCGCGCACCGCGCCGGGCAGCGCGTAGCGCGCCTGCGTGTGCGTGGCCGCCACGGTGAGCACGCCGCGCTCGGCGCCGGCGAAGTCCGCGCCCGCATTGCGCAGGTTGGCCGCCTCGTCCAGCAGCCGCTCGACGATGGGCATCAGGTGCTCGCCGGGCGGTGTCAGCCCGGTCAGGCGGCGGCCGGCGCGCACGAAGATCTCCACGCCGAGCTCCTCCTCGAGCTCGCGGATCTGGCGGCTCACCCCGGGCTGCGAGGTGTGCAGCGCCTCGGCCGTGGCGGTGAGGTTGAAGCCGCGGCGCACGGCCTCGCGCACCGCGCGCAGTTGCTGGAAGTTCAAGGGGCGTACGCGGGTCGGGCGGGCAAGGCCGCATTGTCCCGCCGGCTCATGCGCTGACACAGACAGAGTCGTGTTGTGCTTATGCGCAAAGCGAATGAAGGGCCCCTGGCGCCCGTAGGCCGCCGCGCCCGCGGGCTCAGGGCTCGCTGAGCGTCATCAGGATGTCGGCGTACCAGGCGCAGTTCAGGCCCAGCGACTCGTCCTGCACGAGGTCGCGGTCGGCCATGTCCAGCCGCGCCGAGTGCACGCCCAGCAGCCGCCAAGGCAGCGCCGCGCGCCCGATGCCGGCGCCACCGCGCACGCGCAGCACCACCGGCGCGCCGCTGGTGCCGCGGTGCGTGCGCGCGTCGGTGAGGAAGTAGCCCTGGCCCTGGAAGCGCAGCCCGTAGGCCGAGGCGACCACCGCCTGGCGCACCACCGGCAGGTGGTGCAGCGTGTCGTGGAAGCCGAGCGGGAAGCCGACCACCAGCACCGAGCTGCCGACCTCCACGTGCCCGGGCGGGCGCAGCAGGTGCGCCGGCGTGAAGGCCTGCAGCAGCACCTCGGCCGGCAGCGCGGCGCGCTCGATCTCGATCATCGCGACGTCGATCTCGCCGCTCGAGTCGCTGCCCTGGCGCCACAGGCTGCGCCCGTCGCGGAACAGCGGCAGGTTGAAGCCGGTGGAGCGGCCCAGGTCCTCGGCGTCGGTGTGCAGCTCGATCTGGATGCGGCTGGGGTGGTGCGCGCTCGGCGCGTCCACCAGCACGTGGCGGCTGGTCACCAGGAACAGCCGCTCGGCGCGCTGGAAGAAGAAGCCGCTGGCGTGGGTAAGCCGGCGCTCGCCGTCGAAGGTGGCGATGCGTGTGACGGCCAGCAACAGCGAGTCGATCACGGGGGCCTCCGCGCCGCGCGGCGGGATGCGCGCTGCCTGCACCTTAACACCCTGCCGCGACGCGAGCGGTTTGCCACGCCCGGCGCCGCCCGGCGGGTGGTATCGTGGATTTTTTGCCGCGGGCCCCGCCATGAACTCCCTGCCCCACCGGCCCAGCGCCGACCGTCGCGACGCGTTGCGCGACGCGCTGCCCGCCATCGTGCAGCTGCTGCAGGGCCGCCGCGCCGCCGAGATCGAGCCCGGCGACATCGAGGCCTACGTGGCGCTGGACTGGCTGGAGTGGGCCGGCGGCACGCTCAAGCTCACCGTGACTGGCGACAACGTGCTGCGCCAGTCGGCCGTGCGGCGCGGCGACTGACGGAAAACCTACCGGAACAGGCCCAGGCGCTGCGCTTCCAGCGCCGCCTCGGCGCGCGAGCTCACGTTGAGCTTGCGGTAGATCTGCTTGACGTAGTCGGCGATGGTGTGGCGCGACAGGCCCAGCTGCACGCCGATCTCCGGCAGCGTGTAGCCCTTGGCCACGCGCAGCAGCACCTCGCTCTCGCGGTCGGTCAGGTTGACGTGCGGCATCGCGTTGGGCGAGGCCGGCTGCGGCTTGGCCTTGGCGCTGAAGTAGGCCATCACGCGGCGCGCGATGCTGGGCGACAGCGGCGGCTCGCCCTGGCTGATGCGCTGCAGCTGCTCGGTGATGAGCTCGCGCGCCTGCTCCTTCAGGATGTA
>CAZUPH010000078.1:0-16998 GCA_964621995.1 uncultured Rubrivivax sp.
TAACATCTTCCAGATCATCGCGCATCAAACCATGCATAACAATTTCATCCGGCGCTTGTACGCTGGCATCTTCCACAAAATCGCCCAGACGCGAGCTTTCTTCATCTCCTACTGGCATTTCCAGTGAAAGCGGGACCTGGGAGACTTTGATAATTTCGCGAACCTTGTCTACCGAGATGCGTGATTTTTGGGCAATTTCTTTTTCGGTTGGCTTGCGTCCCAGCTTTTGCAGCAAAAGACGCGAGGTCTTGCGCAGCCGGTAGACCTGCTGGTCGTGCTCGATCTCGATCTCGACGGCGCTGCCGAAGAGGTCCGGGCTGCGCAGGCGCGGCGGCGCCGGCGCTCGCGGCCGCTCGTCCGCCGGGGCTGCGGCGCGGGCCGCCGTTGCGGTGGCCGGCAGCGCGGGAGCGTCGTGACGCGGCATCGGCACTCAGGCCGCCAGCGCGGCCGCCTCCGGGGTGCGCTGCGGCGCCGCCGGGCAGCGCGGACCGGCCTGCGCGTCGAAGACCTCGCGCGCACAGTCGTGGCAGGCGCCGCAGCTGGTCGCCACGCGCAGTTCGTCCTGCAGCGCCTCGAAGCTGGGGCAGCCGGCGGCGGCTTCGCGCCGGATGTCGCGGTCGCTGATGCGGTGGCAGAGGCAGACGATCATGGTGGGAACGAACTCTAATGCGAATCGTTCCCATTTGCAATACGCCGCGCACAATCCGGGCCGGCGGCGGCGCGAGCGCCTTGGCCAGCCCTTCGGGCCACGGCCGGCGAACGTCAGGTCGCAGGGCCTGACGTACGTCCCGCCTCAGCTGGCGCCGTCGCCCAGCTGCGACTGCAGCCAGTTCGCCTCGCCCAGCTGCGCGACCAGCCCGATCTGGGTCTGCAGGTGGTCGATGTGCTCCTCGGTGTCTTCGAGGATGCGCACGAGCAGGTCGCGGCTGACGTAGTCGCGCACGGTCTCGCAGTGCGCGATGGCCTCCTTCAGGTCGGCCTGCGACGCGGTCTCGGCCTTCAGGTCGCAGTGCAGCACCTCGACGGCGCTCTCGCCGACCAGCAGCTTGCCCAGGTCCTGCAGGTTGGGCAGGCCGTCGAGCATCAGGATGCGCTCGACCAGCCGGTCGGCGTGCTTCATCTCCTCGATCGACTCCTCGTACTCGTGCTTGGCCATGCGCGCATAGCCCCAGTTCTTCAGCATGCGGGCGTGCAGGAAATACTGGTTGATCGCGGTGAGCTCGTTCCTGAGCTGGCGGTTGAGCAGTTCGAGGACCTTGGGGTCGCCTTGCATCGTGCGCTCCTGGCGTGCGGGTGGGCCTGGGACCATTGTGCGCAGCCGGCGCCGGGCCGCCAAGGCGGCGCCCAGCCCGCTCGGCCCGCTCAGCCCAGTGCCGCGAGCCGGCGCGGGACGGCCTCGGCCAGGAAGTCGAAGACGCGGCGCACGACGCGGTTGCCGCGGATCTCGCGGTGCACCGCCAGCCAGCACGGCAGCGGCGGGATGCGCAGCGCCGGCAGCAGCCGCTGCACGCCCGGCCACAGCGCGGCGTTGTACGCGGTGACGAAGCCGATGCCGGCGCCCGCGGCGAGCAGCCGGCCGTAGGCGACCTGGTCGTCGGTGCGCAGCGCAAACTGCTCGCGCGCCAGCGGCAGGCCCAGCGCCGCGAAGCCGCGCACGATGGTCTCGTCGCGGTCGTAGCCGATCAGCCGGTGGCGCAGCAGGTCGGCCGGCTCGCGGGGCGCGCCCGCGCGCGCCAGGTAGCTCTCGTGCGCCGCGGTCACGACGGGCAGGTCGGCGAGCTTGCGCGCGATCAGCGAGGCCTGCGCCGGGCGCACCATGCGCACCGCGATGTCGGCCTCGCGGCGCAGCAGGTTGGCCAGGCTGTTGGAGGCGACCAGCTCGACCTTGATGCCCGGTTCGGCGGCCGCCAGCTCGGCCAGCACCTCGGGCAGCAGCCACACCGCGGCGACCTGGCTGGCTGCCACGCGCACCGTGCCGCTGGCAGCGTCGCGGCGGCCGGCGACCGCGTGCGCCAGCGCATCGGCGCCCTCCTCCATGCGCCGCGCGGCGTCGGCGATCGCCAGCGCCGCCGCGGTGGGCACGACGCCGCGGCCGGTGCGTTCGAACAGCGGCAGCCCGAGCTGCGCCTCCAGCTCGGCGACATGGCGCGAAAGCGTCGGCTGCTGCGCCTGCAGCCGCCGCGCGGCGCCCATCAGGCTGCCGGCATCCAGCACGGCCAGGAAGCTGCGCACCAGCGTCCAGTCGAAACCCGTCGGCAAGGTTGCAGCCATACGAAAGTGTATGTCTCCAATGCCGGGTTCGGCGATTGTGGAATGCCCCGCCGGCTTCCAGACTCCCGCCATCCCCACCGACCGGACCGACCCCATGCCTACCGTCCTCGTACTCGGCGCCAACGGGCGCTTCGGCGCCGCCGCCGTTTCCGCCTTCGCCGGCGCCGGCTGGCGCGTGCTGGCGCAGCGGCGCCGTCCCGCGGCGCAGGCCGAGCCGCCCGGCGTGCACACGCTCGCGCTGCCGCTGGCCGACGCCGCCACCCTGGCCGCGGCGGCGCAGGATGCCGCGGTCGTCGTGCACGCCGTCAACCCGCCGTACACCCGCTGGGACGCCGAGGCGCTGCCGCTCGCCCGCCAGGGCATGGACATCGCGCAGCGCCTGGGCGCGCTGTTCATGCTGCCGGGCAACGTCTACAACTTCGGCGCCGGCATGCCGGCGCTGCTGCACCCGCACACGCCCGAGCGCCCGAGCACCGCCAAGGGCCGGCAGCGCGTGCAGATCGAGCAGGAACTGCAGCGCCGCGGCGCCGAGGGGCTGGCCAGCGTCGTGCTGCGCGCCGGCGACTTCTACGGCGCCGGCACCGGCAGCTGGCTGGACGAACTGATCGTCAAGCACCTGGCGCGCGGCCGGCTCGTCTATCCCGGCCCGCCGGACCGGCCGCACGCCTGGGCCTACCTGCCGGACCTCGCGGCGGCCTTCGTCGCGCTGGCGGCCCGGCGCCTGGGCGCACCGGCCGGCTGCGAGCGGCTGCACTTCCCCGGCCACACGCTGACCGGCCGTGAACTGCTGGCGCACCTGGAAGCGGCCGCGGCCGCGCACGGACTGCGGCCGCCGCAGGGGCTGCGCGTCGGCGGCGTGCCCTGGCCGCTGCTGCGGGTGGCCGGTCTCGTGCACCCGATGCTGCGCGAGATCGCGCGCATGAGCTACCTGTGGCGCGTGCCGCATGCGCTGGACGGCAGCGCGCTGCATGCCGCCGTCGGCGTGCTGCCCGCCACGCCGCCGGCGCGGGCACTGCGCAACGCGCTGGCCGGCCTGGTGCAGGCCGGTGCGCTGGACGGGCTGCCGCGCCCCGGCGGGCCCGACGGCCCCTCGCTCGCCACCCTCGCCTGAATCGACACCACCCCCCGCCCCTCGAACCGGAGCACCACCATGGACACCCTGACGATGAACTCCCCGGCCCTTTCCGCCGCCACGCCGTCCCGCCCGCGCGCCCGCGCGCTCGGCGCGCTGCTGATCGCCGACGCGCTGCTCGCCTTCGCGCCGGTGGTCGTGCTCGGCGCCGCCATCGGCTGGCCGGCTTCGCTGGACCGCCCGCCGGCGGAGCAGCTGGCGGCCATCGCCGCCGCACCGGACGCCGTGGCCCTGGGCTACGGGCTGTACCTGCTGTACTCGGTGCTCGTGGCGCCGCTGATGATCGGCCTGGCAGCGCGCCTGCACGGTGGCGGGCTGGCGCATCCGCTGGCGGCCACGGTGGCCGCCTTCGGCGTGCTGTCCGCGCTGGCGCGCAGCGTCGGCATCCTGCGCTGGCTGACCGTGATGCCGGAACTCGCCCAGGCCCACGCCACGGCCGACGCCGCGACGCGCTCGCAGATCGAGCTGGCCTTCGCCACCACCACCGCCTACGGCGGCGGCATCGGCGAGCTGCTGGGCGTGAGCCTGTTCATGGCCTTCGCGGTCGGCCTGCTGGGGGCGGCGGCCTGGCGGCAGCGCAGCCTGCCGCGGCCGCTGGCCGGCGCGGCGGTGGCCGTCGCGCTGGTGCTCGGCAGCCTGTTCCTGCCCGCGCTGCGCATCGATGCCACCGCGCCGATGGCCGTGGCGGTCAGCGCGCTGTCGCTGTGGATGCTGGCCACCGGGGCCTGGCTGATGCGCCGCGCGCGCTGAGCGCCAACCGCGCCGGCCCCCCGGCCGCGCCGTCGGCTATCGTCGCCCCGTGGCGCTGCTCGAAGTCGACAACCTGCGCGTGACCCTGCAGACCTCCCGCGGCGCGGCCGACGCGCTGCGGGAGGTGTCGTTCTCTCTGGACCGCGGGCAGACGCTGGGCCTGATCGGCGAGAGCGGCTGCGGCAAGAGCATCACCGCGCTGGCGCTGATGGGGCTGCTGCCGGAGGGCGCACGCGTGGCCGGCTCGATGCGCCTGGACGGCCGCGAGCTGAGCACGCTGCCCGAGGCCGACTGGTGCCGGCTGCGCGGCCGCCGCCTGGCGATGGTGTTCCAGGAGCCGATGACGGCGCTGAACCCGCTGCACACCATCGGCCGCCAGATCGCGGAGCCGCTGCGCCAGCACCTGGGGCTGACGGGCGCGGCAGCGCGTGCTCAGGCGCTGCGCCTGCTGCAACGGGTGCAGCTGCCGCAGGCCGCGCAGCGGCTGGACGCCTATCCGCACCAGCTGAGCGGCGGCCAGCGCCAGCGCGTGGTGATCGCCATCGCGCTGGCCTGCGGGCCGGACGTGCTGATCGCCGACGAGCCGACGACCGCGCTGGACGTGACCATCCAGCGCGAGGTGCTGGACCTGATCGAGCAGCTGGTGCGCGAGGACGGCATGGGCCTGCTGCTGATCAGCCACGACCTGGGCGTGATGGCCGACACCGTCGAGCGCGTGATGGTCATGTACGGCGGGCTGGTCGTCGAGCGCGGGCCGACCGAGCAGGTCTTCGCGCGCCTGGCGCACCCGTACACGCGCGGCCTGTTCGCGGCGCGGCCGCGGCTGGGGCTGCGCCATGCCGACGGCAGCGACCGCCGCGGGCTGCGGCTGGCGACGATCCCCGGCCGCGTGCCCGAGCTGGCCGACCTGCCGCGCGGCTGCCCCTTCGCCGAGCGCTGCCCGCTGGTCGTCGACGACTGCCGCGCCGCGCTGCCGCCGGCGGTGGCGGTGGGCCCCGGCCACGACGCGCGCTGCCTGCGCGTGGGCGTGCCGGTGCCGAGCCTGGACGTCGCGGCATGACGACGCCGCTGCTCGCCGTCGAGAACGTGCACAAGCGCTACCGGCTGCCGCGCGAGCGGCTGCTCGCCGCGCCGCCGGAGGTGCAGGCGCTGGACGGCGTGAGCTTCACGCTGCGCGCCGGGCGCAGCCTGGGCGTGGTCGGCGAATCGGGCTCGGGCAAGAGCACCCTGGCGCGGCTGGTGATGGCGCTGGAGGCGCCGAGCAGCGGCCGCGTGCTGCTGGAAGGCGAGGACCTGCACACGCTGGCGCCGGCCGAGCTGCGTGCACGCCGCCGCCTGCTGCAGATGGTCTTCCAGGACCCCTACGGCTCGCTGGACCCGCGGCGCACCGTGCTGCAGACGGTGGCCGAGCCGCTGGCGGTGCTGCTGGGCGCGCCGCGTGCCGAGCAGCGCGAGCGCGCCGCCGAGGCGCTGGAGGCCGTGGGCCTGCGCCCGGCCGACCTCGCCAAGTATCCGCACGAGTTCAGCGGCGGCCAGCGCCAGCGCATCGCGATCGCACGTGCGCTGATCACGCGGCCGAAGCTGATCGTCGCCGACGAGCCGGTCTCGGCGCTGGACGTCAGCGTGCAGGCGCAGGTGCTGAACCTGATGCAGTCGCTGCAGGACCGCTACGGCGTGACCTACCTGTTCATCAGCCACGACCTGGCGGTGGTGGACCTGGTGTGCGACGAGGTGCTCGTGCTCAGCGAGGGCCGCATCGTCGAGCAGGGCGAGCCCGGCGCGCTGTTCACGCGCCCGCAGCACCCCTACACGCAGCGCCTGCTGGCGGCGGTGCCGGGCATGAAACCCCGCGTGCGCGGCGGCCCGCCGCTGACGCAGAATGCATCGCAAAGCTCCCCCCACGCGAACTGAATCCCACGGAGGCCTGCCATGACCCTGACCCGCCGCACCGTCAACGCCCTGCTCGCCGGCACGCCGCTGGCCGGCGCGCTGCCCACCGCCCTGGCGCAGGCGCGCCGCGACAGCGTCACGCTGGCGATGGTGCTGGAGCCGCCGGGGCTGGACCCCACCATCGCGCCGGCCGCGGCCATTGGCGAGATCGTGCACTACAACATCCTCGAGGGCCTGACCAAGGTCCACGTCGACGGCAGCGTGACGCCGCTGCTGGCCGAGAGCTGGAGCCTCACGCCCGACGGCAAGACCTACACCTTCAAGCTGCGCCAGGGCATCCGCTACTCCGACGGCAAGCCCTTCGACGCCAGCGCCGTCAAGTTCAGCTTCGAGCGCGCGAAGGCGCCCGGCAGCACCAACAAGGCCAAGAAGGCGGTCTTCGACAACATCTCCAGCGTCGTCGTGCACGACGCGAACACCGTCATCCTGGTGCTCAACAACGCCGACGCCTCGCTGCCCTTCCGCCTGGGCGAGAACACCGCGGTCATCCTGCACCCGGACAGCGCGGCGCAGGCGGCCAGCAAGCCGGTGGGCACCGGCCCCTACGTGCTGGACAACTGGGCCAAGGGCAGCGCCGTCACGCTGACCAAGTGGGACGGCCACCGCAACGCCGCGAACGTGCGCATCCGGCGCGCCAGCTTCCGCTTCGTCAACGACCCCTCGGCGCAGGTCGCGGCGCTGCTGGCCGGCGACATCGACGGCATGCCGCGCTTCGGCGCGCTGCAGGCGCTGGCGCAGTTCCGCAACGACCGCCGCTTCACGGTGGAGGTCGGCGGCACCGCCGGCAAGGGCATCCTGGCGCTGAACAACCGCAAGGCGCCGTTCTCCGACGTGCGCGTGCGGCGCGCGCTCACGCATGCGATCGACCGCCAGGCCTTCATCGACGGTGCGCAGGAGGGCCTGGGCAAGCCCATCGGCAGCCACTTCGCGCCCACCGACGCCGGCTACGTGGACCTCACCGGCCTGTACCCCTACGACCCGGAGAAGGCCAAGGCGCTGCTGCGCGAGGCCGGCGTCACGACGCCGCTGAACGTGACGCTGACGCTGCCGCCGCCGCAGTATGCGCGCAAGGGCGGCGAGATCGTCGCCGCGATGCTGGCCAAGGCGGGCGTCAACGCGAAGATCGAGAACGTCGAGTGGGCACAGTGGCTGGCCGGGCCCTTCAAGGGCAACTTCGACATGACCATCATCAACCACGTCGAGCCGCTGGACTACGCCACCGCCTACGCCGACCCCAACTACTACTACGGCTACGACAGCGCCAAGTTCCGCGGCCTCGTCGCGCAGCACGCGGCCAGCACCGATGCCGCCAACAAGGCGCGGCTGTGGCGCGAGATCCAGCGCCAGCTCGCCGAGGATGCGGTCAACGTCTACATCTGGAACCCGGCGCAGGTGGCGGTGTCCCGGCGCGGGCTGCGCGGGCTGTGGAGCAGCAGCCCGATCTTCGCCAACGACCTGGGGGCCGTGAGCTGGGCCTGAGCTTGCGCACGCCGCGCGGCCCGGGCACGACGGCGCGATGAGCGGGCTGCACGCGCTGCCCGTGGCCGCGCTGGCGCGGCTGTTCGGCAGCGGCGAGGTCACGCCGCTGGACGCCGCCCGCGCGCTCGTCGCGCACATCGCGCGCTGGGAGCCTCGGCTGCAGGCGACCTGGGCCTACGACCCGGACGCGCTGCTCGACGCGGCACGCGCCGCCACCGAGCGCTGGCAGCGCGGCCAGCCGTTGTCGCCGCTGGACGGCGTGCCGGCGACGCTGAAGGAGAACATCGCCACCGCCGGCCTGCCGCTGCCGCTGGGCAGCGCGGCGACCACGCTCGTGCCGGCGGCCGAGGACGCGCCGCCCGCCGCGCGGCTGCGCGAGGCCGGCGTGCTGTGCTACGCGAAGACCACGATGCCGGACTACGGCATGCTGTCCTCGGGGCTGTCCAGCTTCCACCAGCGCGAGGGCCGGCTCACGCGCAACCCCTGGAACCCGGCGCTCAACCCCGGCGGCAGCAGCGCCGGCGCGGCGGCCGCGGCGGCGGCCGGCTACGGCCCGCTGCACCTGGGCACCGACATCGGCGGCTCGATCCGCCTGCCCGCCGCGTGGTGCGGCGTCGTCGGCTTCAAGCCCAGCCTGGGCCGCGTGCCCATCAAGCCCCCCTATGCCGGGCGCGTGGCCGGGCCGATCACGCGCACGGTGGCCGATGCGGCGGCGATGATGGTGCCGCTGGCGCGCCCGGACTGGCGCGACGCGATGAGCCTGCCCTGGCAGGACATCGCCTGGCACGACTTCGAGACCGACCCGCGCGAGTGGCTGCGCGGCAAGCGCATCGCGCTGCTGCTCGATGCCGGCTGGGGCCTGGCGCCCGCGCCGGAGATCGTCGCCGCCGTGCAGGCCGCGGCGCGGCGCTTCGAGGCCGCCGGTGCCATCGTCGAGCCGCTGGCGCCCTTCGCCACGCGCGAGATGGCCGACGGCATCGACCGCTTCTGGCGCGTGCGCTCGTGGCTGGACCTGCAGGCGCTGCCGCCCGAGCGGCGCGAGCTCGTGCTGCCCTTCATCCGCGCCTGGGCCGGCGCCGGCGCGCAGTGCGGCACGGCGCAGCTGTTCCACGGCTACAGCCAGATGGGCGCGCTGCGCGATGCCGCCGTCGCCGTCTGCCAGCCCTTCGACGCCGTGCTCTCGCCGGTGGCGCCTGTCAGCGGCTTCCCGGCCGACTGGCCGATGCCGACCAACGACCCGGCGCGCGCGATGGAGCACATCGCCTTCACGCTGCCGTACAACATGAGCGAGCAGCCGGCGATCAGCGTGCCCTGCACGATGGACGCGGCGGGCCGGCCGATCGGCCTGCAGATCGCCTGCCGCCGCCATGAGGACCTGGCCACGCTGCGCTTCGCGCGCGCCTGGGAACTGCTGCGCGACCCGCTGCCGCCCTGGCCCGAGCCGCCGGCCTGAACGGCGCCCGGCGCAGCCGCGCTACAGTGCGCGCCATGTCGTCCCCCGACCCCCGCGGCAACCCCAGCGGCAGCGGCTCGCGCGCGGCGCGCGAGGCTGCCGAGCAGGCGCTGTGGCGCATGATGTCCTTCTACGACACGCCGCTGGCGGACCTCGACGCCGCGATGGCCGCCGACCCCGGCTGGGCGATGCCGCACGTGATGAAGGCCGGCTTCCTGCTGAGCCTGACCGAGTCGCCGCTGCAGCGCGAGGCCGACGCCCACCTGTCGCACGCGCGCGCGCTGGTCAAGGATGCGCCGGCGCGCGAGCGTGCCCACCTCGACGCCGTGCAGCTGGTGCTGGAAGGCCGCTGGCAGGCCGCCTGCCGGCGCTGGGACGAGATCCTGATCGAGCACCCGCGCGACGCGCTGGCGCTGCAGTGGGCGCAGCTGTGGGACTTCTACCGCGGCGACGCGGCCGGCCTGCGTGGCCGCCCGGCGCGTGCACTGCCCGAATGGGACGACGCCGACCCGCTGTATGCCTACGTGCTGGCGCTGTATGCCTTCGGCCTGGAGGAGAGCAACCTCTACCCGCAGGCCGAGGACGCCGGCCGCCGCGCGCTGGCCGCCAACCCGCGCGTGCCCTGGGCCGTGCACGCGGTGGCGCACGTGATGGAGATGCAGGGCCGCTTCGAGGAAGGCAGCGCCTGGCTGCGCCAGCACCAGCCGGTGTGGGCCGACGGCAACGGCTTCGCCGGTCACCTGTGGTGGCACAAGGCGCTGTTCCGGCTGGAGACGCTGGACGTGGAGGGCGTGCTGCGCATCGTCGACGCCCACCTCAGCGGCGAGGCCCTGCAGATCACGCTGCAGCGCGTGGACGCGGCGGCGATGCTGTGGCGGCTGCACCTGCTGGGCCACGACCTGTCGGCGCAGGCCGCCGCGCTGCTCGCGGGCTGGGCGCTGGACGACGATTGCGCCGGCCACTACGCCTTCAACGACGTGCATGCGGTGCTGGCGCTGCTGTGCGCCGGGGACGTGGCGCGCGCCGAGTCGTGGCTGGCGCGCTGCGCCGAGCGTGCGCTGCAGCCGCAGGACGCCGGCCGCAGCAACCACGCGATGGCGCGCGAGGTGGGCCTGCCGCTGATGCGCGGCCTGCTCGCGCTGGCGCGTGGCGACGCCGACGGCGCCGCGGACCTGACCTACCCGGTGCGCGCCAGCGCCGCGCGCCTGGGCGGCAGCCATGCGCAGCGCGACCTGATCGACCAGACGCTGCTGGCCGCGGCGGCGCAGGGCGGGCGCCGCACGCTGGGCCGCGCGCTGCTCAACGAGCGCACGATGGCCAAGCCGGTGACGCCTCTGACGCGCCACTGGATGGAGCGCCTGGCACTGCCCGAGGAGGCCCGTGCATGAACGCCGAAGAGAAGCGAGAGCAGAGACTCAAGCTGCTGGAAGACGACATCGGCCGCCATCTCGCGGCCAGCGCGGCCAGCGGCGAGCTGAAGAGTGCGAAGAGCTACGGCAAGCCGCTGGACCTGGGCGATGGCTACGACGAGACGCCGGCCGAGCTGCGCATGCCGATGAAGATCCTCAAGGACGCCGGCGTCGTGCCGCCGGAGGTGGAGCTGATGCAGCGCATCGCGGCGCTGGAGGCGCGCGCCGACGGCGAGGCCGACGCGGCGGTCGCGGCCCGGCTGCGCCGCGAGGTGGGCGAGCTGCGCATCGCGCTCGCGCTGCGGCTGGAGAAGCTGCGCAGCAGCGGCAGCCTCTGACGGGCCGGCGCAGCGCATGCCGGCCGGCGACGCGTCGTACGAGGTCCTCGTCCTCGGCGCCGGCATGTCCGGCCTGGCGGTCGGCACGCTGCTCAGGCGCGCGGGCGAGCGTCGCTTCGCCATCGTCGAGAAGTCCGCCGGCCCCGGCGGCACCTGGTGGGACAACCGCTACCCCGGCGCGCACGTGGACGTGCCCTCGCCGCTGTATTGCTACTCCTGGGCGCCGAACCCGCACTGGACGCGCCGCTTCGCTGCGGCGCCGGAGATCCAGGCCTACGTGGAGTGGCAGTACGACGTGCAGGGCCTGCGCCCGCACCTGCAGCTGGGCCACGCCCTCACCGAGGCGCGCTTCGACGAGGCCGCCGCACGCTGGCGCTTCACCACCGACGACGGCCGCCGGCTCGACGCGCGCTTCTTCGTCTGCAGCGCCGGGCCGCTGTCGCAGCCGCGCTGGCCGGCGATCGAGGGGCTGGAGAGCTTCGCCGGCACGCGGCTGCATTCGGCGCGCTGGGACGACAAGGTGCCGCTGGACGGGCGCCGCATCGGCGTCATCGGCACCGGCTCGACGGCCGCGCAGCTGGTCCCGCCGCTGGCGCGGCGGGCCGGGCAGCTGACGGTCTTCCAGCGCACCGCGCACTGGGTGCTGCCGCGCATCGACCGGCCCTACGGCGCGCTGGACCGCACGCTGGCGCGCCTGCCGCCCTATGCCGCCGCGGTGCGCGCCTTCTGGTACCACGTGCTCGAATGGGGCCGCCGCGGCTTCGACGAGGGCACGCTGGCACGGCGCTCGATGACGGCCGCCGGCCGCCGCCTGCTGCACGCGCAGGTGCCCGACCCCGCACTGCGCGAGCAGCTGACCCCGCGCTACCCGCTGGGCTGCAAGCGCATCATCTACGCCAGCGACTACTACCCCGTCTTCGCGCAGCCGAACGTGGCCCTCGTCACCGAGGACATCGCCCGCGTGGTGCCCGAGGGCGTGATCACCGCCGACGGCCGGCTGCACCCGCTGGACGTGCTGGTCTGCGCGACCGGCTTCGACACCTCGGCGCCGCTGCAGTCGCTGCGGGTGCAGGGCCTGGGCTGCCGCGTGCTCGCCGACGACTGGCGCGACGGCGCCCAGGCCTGGCGCGGCGTCACCGTCAGCGGCTACCCGAACCTGTTCCTGATGCTCGGGCCCAATACCGGCACCGGGCACACCTCGACGCTGCTGTACATCGAGGCGCAGGCACGCTACGCACTGCGGGCGATGGCCGCGCTGCGCGCCGGCGGCCACCGCTGGGCCGACCTCAAGCCCGAGGTGCAGCGCGCGCACAACGAGGCCCTGCAGGCGCGGCTGCAGGGCTCGGTGTGGACGCACTGCCGCAGCTGGTACCGGCACGACAACGGGCGCATCACGGCGCTGTTCCCGGGCTTCACGCGCGAATACGTGCGCGGGCTGGCACGCTGGAATCCGGCGGACTACCTTCTGGCGTGAGGCCGGCTTCGCTTGGTGGCGCGTTCGTGCGTCGGCGCCGGCCAGCGCAGCAGGTTCAGCAGGTTCCCGGCCAGGATCAGGCCGACACCCAGCGCCGTGAACAGGTCCAGCCGCTCCGAGTAGACCCACCAGCCCACGAGCGCGGTCAGCGGCACGCGCAGGAAGTCCATCGGCACGACGACGGTGGCGTCCGCATGCTGCATCGCCCGCGCGAAGCAGTAGTGCGAATAGGTCCCGCAGAAGGCCACCACCGCCACCCAGCCCCAGGCCGTCGCCGAGGGCCATTGCCAGACCAGCAGCGCCGGGACGAGCCCGATCACGCTCTGCACCACGAGCATCCAGAAGCTGATCGCCACCGCCGCTTCGCTGCGGGTGAGCGACTTGACCAGCACGACCGAGACCGCAAAGCCCAGCGCGGAGGCCAGCGCGATCATCTGCCCGGCATCGAGCTCGCCCACGCCGGGACGCACGATCACCGCCACGCCCACCAGCCCCAGCAGCACGGCGAACCACTTCCACCCGCTCATGCGTTCGCCGAGGAAGGCCACCGCCAGGGCGGCCGCCCAGATCGGCATCGTGAATTCGATCGCCACCACCTGCGCCAGCGGGATCAGGGTCAGCGCGACGAACCAGCCGTACTGCGCCGCATAGTGGACCGCGTTGCGCAGCATGTGCTGGGGCAGCCGTTCGGTCCGGACCGCGGCCAGGCCGCCGGCGGCACGCACCAGCGGCCACAGCATCGCCATGCCCAGGGTCGAGCGCAGCAGCATGATCTGGAACACCGACAGCTCGCGCGCGGCCTCGCGCCCGGCCACGGCGATCACGACCATCAGCGTCAGCCAGCCGGCCATCCAGCCCGCGGCGCGGGCGATCGAGGCGTTGGCGGCGGCTTGCATCGCCCGCAGCCTAGCCTATCGGTCTCCTGGCGCCGGGCGACCGCCTGCAGCCAGCCCGCCACCTCGGGGCGGGCGGCTCGCTCCACAATCGGCCTGCGCATGCACCGCGCGGCAACCGTCAAGGCCGGACCATGAGCTTTCCTCCCGCCAATGTCGATCCGTCCATCGACCCCACGGCCGCCCAGGTGCGGGCCCTGCGCGATGCCGGCCCCGACGGCCCGGTCGTGATGCTCAACCTGCTGAAGTTCCGCGCGCAGGCGAACTACCCCGCGGGGTCGCCCCATGCGCCCTGCTCGGGGGCGGACGCCTACCGCCGGTACCAGACGGCCTTCGTGGAGACGGTGGGCGAGGTGAGCCGCGCCGAGGTGGTCTGGGAGGGTCCGGTCGACCGCACCTTCATCGGCGACGCCGACCAGGACTGGGACAAGTGCCTGCTGGTCCGCTACCCGAGCCGGCAGCATTTCCTGGCCATGATGGCCAACCCGGTGTATCGCGAGGCGCTCGTGCACCGCTATGCGGGCCTGGAGCGCACCCTGCTGCTGCAGATGCGGGGCTGACGGCGCGGCGCGGGCGATGCCGGGCACCGGCCGCGCCGGTGGTTGCGCTGGTGGCCGCACTGGTGGCCGCACTGGTGGTCGCGCTGGTGGTCGCGCTGGTGCGCCATCCTTCGCGGCACCAGCGTCGGGGCATCCGGGAGCGGCCGCGCACATCGAGTCGCACCGTGTTGCGCTCCCGGCGGGCGGGGCCGGGCTGCGCAGGGTCCGAGATCGGACGGCCCGTCAGACCAGCGGCTCGGCCCACTGCTCGGTGGCGATCACCTTCTGCAGCGAGGGCCGCGCCAGCATGCGCTGAAGGAACGCGCCCACGTGCGGCAGCGTGCGCGCCGGGCGTGTCATGCCGCGGGTCCAGCGGCACAGCATGAAGGCGTAGGGGTCGAGCGCGCTGAAACGCTCGCCCATCATCCACGGCCCCTGCTGCGCGAGCCGCGCCTCGATCTGGTCCACGCGCGAGGCGATCATCGCCTCGGCCGCGGCCTTGACCTGCGCCGCGCCCTCGGCGTTGCCCGGCGCCACCATGCGGTCGCAGTAGAAGTAGTGCGTCATCCAGGGCTGCACGCTGCACGCCAGCCACTCGAGCCACTTGTAGAACTCGCCGCGCTCGCGCGTGCCGGGCAGCGGCGCCAGGCCGGCCTGCGGGTGCAGGTCCACGAGCTGCAGCACGATGGCGGCGGTCTCGTAGAGCACCTGCTCGCCCTGGGCATCGCGCAGCACCAGCGTCGGGATCAGCCCGTTCGGATTGAGCCGCAGGTAGTCGGCCGACTTGTGCGCCTGCACGCGCCGGTCCACGAGTTGCAGCTGGAACGGCACGCCCAGTTCGTGCAGCAGGATGTGCGGCGTGACGCTCGCGTTGCTGGGGTAGTGGTGCAGCGTGATCTCCATGCCGGCAATCTTCGCACGGCCGCCGGCCGTGGCAGGATCGCGGCTTTGCCGCCCGCACGGTCCGCCCCATGTCCGAATATGTCGCGCAGGTGCGCTGGCAGCGCCAGCCGCAGGAAGCCTTCATCGACAACCGCTACAGCCGCCGCCACCGGCTGCTGTTCGACGGCGGCACCGAGCTCGCGGCCTCGTCCTCGCCCTCGGTGGTGCCGCTGCCGATGTCCGACGCCAGCGCGGTGGACCCCGAGGAGCTGTTCGTCGCCTCGCTCGCCAGCTGCCACATGCTGTGGTTCCTCTCGCTGGCCGCGCAGCGCGGCTTTCGCGTCGAGCGCTACGAGGACGACGCCGTCGGCACGATGGCGCGCGACGAGCGCGGCCGCATCGCGATGACCGAGGTCGTGCTGCGCCCGGCGGTGGCCTTCGGCGGCGAGCGGCAGCCCGATGGCGATGCGCTGGCCGCGCTGCACCACCGGGCGCACGAGCACTGCTTCATCGCGAACTCGGTGCGCACGACGGTGCGCTGCGAACCGCGGCCCGCGCCATGAACGTGCCGACGCTCGCCACGCCGCGGCTGCGCCTGCGCGCCTTCGCCGCCGCCGACCTGGACGCCTACGCGGCGATGTGCGCCGACCCCGAGGTCATGCGCCACATCGGCGCCGGCGGGCCGGTGGGCCGCGACGGGGCCTGGCGCCAGATGGCGCTCTTCCTCGGCGAGTGGGCGTTGCGCGGCCGCGGGCAGTGGGCGCTCACGCGGCGCAGCGACGGCCGGCTGATCGGCCGCGCGGGCTTCCTGCAGCCCGAGGGCTGGCCCGGCGTCGAGCTGGCCTGGCTGCTGGCGCGCGACGCCTGGGGCCAGGGGCTGGCCACCGAGGCGGCCCGCGCCGCGCTGGCCTGGGGCCGCGACGCCACCGGCCTCGCCGAGTGCATCAGCCTCGTGCGCCCGGACAACGAGCGCTCGATCGCGCTGGCGCTGCGGCTGGGCGCGGTGGACGACGGCGAGATCGACTTCCTCGGCGGCCGCACCCGGCGCTTTCGTCATCCGGTCCCCCAGCCGGGGGGTTGAAGCGCCCGCGTCCGCCGCCAGATCGGTGCGATGGCGGACGCTGGCTGGACCTCCCTCGGGTCCCTCTCGATCGCGGGGTTCGCCTTCGCGGCGCTGCTGCTGGCGGCCACGTTCGCATGGCTGGCGGGCCCGCCGCTGCTGACGGCCTGGCGCCGCCATCGGGTCACCGCGCAGCCCTTCCCGGCCGCCTGGCGGCGCGTGCTGCGCCAGCGCATGCCGGCCTATGCGCGGCTGCCGCCGCCGCTGCAGCTGCAGCTGCGCCGCCACGTGCAGTGGCTGCTGGCGACCACGCCCTTCATCGGCTGCGCGGGCCTCGTGGTCACCGACGAGATGCGCGTGCTGATCGCCGCGCAGGCCGCGCTGCTGCTGCTGCACCGTCCGGCCGGGCGTTTCGCGGCGCTGCGCCAGGTGCTGGTCTACCCGGGCGCCTTCGTGGTGGACCGCACGCGCGCCGGCGAGGGCGGCGTCGCGCACGAGTCGCGCCAGGTGCTCTCGGGCGAGTCCTGGCAGCTCGGTCAGGTGGTGCTGTCCTGGGACGACGTGCTGGCCGGTGCCGCCGACCCCGGCGACGGGCGCAACGTCGTGATCCACGAATTTGCGCACCAGCTCGACCAGGAGAAGGGCCGCGCCAACGGCGCCCCCTGGCTGCTGGGACGCGAGGCGCGTACGCGCTGGGCCGCCGTGCTGTCGGCCGAATTCGAGGCCCTGCGCCGGCGGCTGGCGCAGGGCGCGCCGGGGCTGATCGACCCCTATGCGGCCACCGACCCGGCGGAATTCTTCGCCGTGGTCAGCGAACATTTCTTCGAGCAGCCGGCGGCGCTGGCCGCCGCGCACCCGGCGCTGTACGCCGAATTCGTGCGCTGCTACCGCACCGATCCGCTGCACTGGTAGCGGCGGCGGGAAAGTCGGGCGCCGGCGCGGGGCATGGCCGCCGACCCAGAATGCGTGGCGCCTGCGTGGCGCGACCGAGCCGTACCCCGCCGCCCCGCATGAATGCCGCCGTCGTCTGGTTCAAGCGCGACCTGCGCACGAGCGACCACGCGCCGCTGCATGCGGCGCAGGCCGCCGATGCCGCGCTCGGGCTGTACGTGATCGAACCCGAGTGGCTGGCGAGCCCGGAGTTCGACGTGCAGCACCTCGAATTCGCGCTGCGCTGCGTGCATGCGCTGCGCCGCGACCTGGCCGCACGCGGCCTGCCGCTCGTCGTGCGCGTCGGCGCGCTGCCGCAGGTGCTGGGCGACCTGCGCGCCGAATTCCCGTTCGCGCGGCTGCTCAGCCACGAGGAGACCGGCCCCGGCTGGACCTGGGACCGCGACGGCGCGGTGGCACGCTGGTGCCGCGGCCACG
>CAZUPH010000079.1:0-3921 GCA_964621995.1 uncultured Rubrivivax sp.
CCTGTGCGACGTTGACGCCGCGCACCAGGCCGTCGCGCAGTTCGACGCGGCCGCTGCCGGCCAGCGAGCGCACCAGCGCCGCGGCGTCGCCGCCGCCGGCCCTCAGGTCCAGCACCACGTCGCCGCGGCCCTCCAGCGGGGCGCGGCCCAGCAGGTCGTGCAGCAGCGGGCCGACCGCCACGTCGTCGAGCCGGCCGCGCAGCGTCGCGCGCGGGTGGGCCTCGGCGGTCAGCGCGGCGCTGCCCGAAAGCCGGCCCTGGTACAGCGTCGCGGCCAGCGGGTCCACGGCCAGCCGGCCGCCCAGGGCGCGCCAGCGCAGCTGCAGGTCGGCGGCCTTCAGCCCGGCCGCGCCGAACTGCCGCACCGTCAGCTCCCCGGCGGCATCCAGTCCGCGCAGCGCTCTCAGGTCGGGCAGAGCGGGCGGGGTGCCGCCCGCGCCGGCCGGGGGGGCCGGGGCGCCGGCCGGCGCGGCGGCGTCGAGAAAGCGGTCGAGGTCGAGCCGGTCCAGGCGCAGCGCCAGCTCCATCGCCGGCGAGGCCGCGCCGTGCAGGCGCAGGCGCGCGTCGAAGCCGCTGTCGTCCAGGCGGCCGGCCAGCCGCGCTGCGCCGGAGAGCGGGGACAGCGCCAGCGTGGCGTCGCCGCGTGCCTGCAGGGCCAGCGGGTCGCCGCCGGGCCGCGGCAGCGTCAGCGACAGCACCAGCTCCGGCAGCGCCAGCGTGCCCGCGTCCGGGTCCAGCGTCAGCGGCGTCGCCAGCGAGGCGCGCAGCGCCGCGCCGGCCACGCTGCCGTCGAGCGTCAGCGCGAGCTGCGGCGAGCTGACGCGCCGCGCTGCCGACCCGGCCGAGGACTGCACGAGCACCTCGCCGGCCAGCGTGAGCGCGGCGTCCACCCGCGGCCGGTCCGCACGCAGCCGCGCCTGCAGCTTCAGCGCCGCCGGCTCGCCGGCGGCCAGCGCGCCGGTCTGGGCCTGCAGCGCGTCCAGCGTCCAGCGCCGGCCGGCGCGGCGGTCGTCGAGAACCAGCGTCGCGTCCCGCAGCCGCAGGCCGGCCAGCGCCAGCGTGAACGGCGGGCCGCCGGCGGCTGCCGCTGTGCGGTCGTCGGGGCGCGGCGCCAGCAGGTCGTCGAAGCTGGTGCGGCCGTCGGCGTGGCGCGTCATGGTCGCGCGCAGGCCGTCCAGCTCGACGCGGTCCACCACCAGCTGCCGCCGCAGCAGCGGCAGCAGGTCCACCGCCAGGCGCAGTGCATCGGCCTGCACCGCCACCCGATCGCTGCCGGGCTCGGAGAGCGAGAGCGCGCCGCTGCGCACCGCCAGGCGCGGCCACAGGCCGAGCGCGAGGCCGCCGTCGAAGCGCAGCTGGCGGTCGTGGTCGCGCTGCAGGCGCTCGGCCAGCAGCGCGGCCAGGGCCTCGCCGTCGAAGCGCGCGACGAGCACCGCCGCGCCGCCCAGCAGCAAGGCCGCCACGGCGGCCAGCGCCAGCAACGCGGTGCGCAGCGGCTGCTTCATCGTCGTGCGCCGTGCTCGCCGCGGGCTGCCGGGCCTGGAGCCCCTAGAGCCCCCAGCGTGTCTCCACGCCGAGCAGCACCTCGTCGACGACCGCCAGGAAGCGCGCCACGTCCAGCGGCTTGGTCACGTAGTGCACGGCGCCCAGCGTCAGCGCCTGCTGCATGTGCCCCGGCGTCGCGTCGGCGGAGACCACGATGACCGGGATGTCGGCCAGGTCCACGTCGTCCTTCAGGTGGCGCAGCAGCGCGATGCCGCTGATGTCGGGCAGCTGCATGTCCAGCAGGATCAGGTCCGGGCGCTGGCGGCGCACCGCGGCCAGCCCGTCCAGCCCCAGCGTCGAGACCTGCAGCACGACCTGCGAGCGCTGCGCGAGCACGCCGCGCATGACCTCGACGTTGGTCGCGTTGTCCTCGACGTAGTGCACCAGACGCTGCTGGTAGGGCGCCGGTGCGCTCTCGGTGAAGGCGGCCGGCCGCGTGACCTCGCCCATCGCCGCCGGCAGCCGCACCGTGAAGACCGAGCCCTGGCCCGCGACGCTGTCCACCACCAGCGTGCCGCCCATCAGCTCGGTCAGCCGGCGGCTGATGACCAGGCCGATGCCGGTGCCCTCGATGCCGGTGCCTTCGCGGCCCAGGCGGTTGTAGGGCTGGAACAGCGCGTCGAGCTGCTCGCGCGTCATGCCCAGGCCGGTGTCGCGCACCGCGATCGCCACTCCGCCATCGGGCGCCGGCGCGGTCGTCAGCCGCACCGAGCCGCCGGCGCGGTTGTACTTGACCGCGTTGCTCAGCAGGTTGGTCAGCACCTGCTTGAGCCGCGTGGGGTCGGCCATCACCGCCGGCACCGCGGGGTCGCACTGCACGACGAGGGCCACGCCGCGCTCGGCCGCCGGGGTGGCGACCAGCGACTGGCAGGCGGCGACCAGCGGCACCAGCTCCACCGCCTCGGGCTTGAGCTGCACCGCGCCGGACTCGATGCGCGCCAGATCCAGCGTCTCGTTGATCAGCTCCAGCAGGTGCCAGCCGGCGCGCTGGATCTGCTGCGTCCAGTCGCGCTGGTGCGGCGACAGCGCCGGCTCGCGGTCCAGCCCCAGCAGCTGCGCGAAGCCGATCATCGCGTTCAGCGGCGTGCGCAGCTCGTGGCTCATGCGCGAGACGAACTCGCTCTTCGCGCGGCTGGCGGCCTCGGCCTGCTGCAGCGCGCGTTCGGAGGCCTCCAGCCGCAGGTGCTCGGTGATGTCCTCGACGAGCGCGATCATGTGCGTGACGCGGCCCGCCCCGTTGCGCATCGCGTTGGCGATCACGCGCACGTCCACCGCGCTCCCGTCGCGGCGCAGCAGCCGCAACTGCAGCCGCGCCAGGTCCAGCCGGCCGGTCAGCAGCGCGCGGTGGTCCTCGAGCACCGCCTCGCGGTCCTCGGCGTGCGTGATGTCCACGATGCGGCGGCCGTGCAGTGCACCCTCGGGCTCGTCCAGCATCGCGGCCAGGCCGCGGTTGGCCTGCACCAGCGTGCCCATCGGGTCGATGAAGGCCACGCCCACCGGCACGTTGTCGACGATGCTGCGCAGCCGCTCCTCGCTGCGCGCCAGCGCGGCCTGGACCTGCTCGCGCTCGGCGATCTCGCGCCGCAGGTCGGCGGTGCCGGCCATCACCGCCAGCTCGGTGCGCCGGGTGGCGCCGGTCACCGTGAGCAGCAGCGCGCCCAGCATCGCCGCCGCCGCGAGGCCGGCCAGCGACAGCAGCCAGGCGGCCTCGCGGGCCTCGCCGGGCATCGCTGCCGGGTCGGCGGTGATGCGCAGCTCGACGCGCCGGCCGCCCAGCTCCAGCGTGCGCTCGGTGTGCAGCACGCCGCGCGCGGCCGCGCCGTCGCCGCCGCGCGGCGCCTCGCAGCCTGCCGCGCCGGCCAGCCGCGGGCGCGCGCTGCCGCTGTCCAGGTCGACGACGCACCAGCGCAGGTAGGGCAGGTTCGCCGGCGCCAGGTCGGCCCAGGCGCGCTCGATGCGCACGGTGACGAAGACGACGCCGGCGAAGCGCTCGCGCCGCGAGGTCACGTCGTCGGCGACCGGCGCGCGGTACAGCGCGCGGTAGATGACGAGGCCGGTCTCCTCCTCGTCGGCCTGGGTCAGCCGGAAGCCGGCGGTGGCGGCCGGCGCGCCGCTGTCGCGCGCGGCCAGGATCGCGGCGCGCGCGGCCGGGATCGACAGCGCGTTGACGCCCAGCGCCGCCGCGTTGCCGGCGAGCGGCTCGATGTGGCGGATGGCGACCACCTCGCCGTCGCCGCGCCGCGCGCTGCCGTCGTCGCGTTCGAAGACGCGGAAGTCCGCGTCCGCGGGCTCGCCGCTGCCGCGTGCGGCGGCGTCGAAGGCCGCCAGCCCGTCCAGCGGCACGCGCACGCTGTAGCCGGCGGCCTGCAGGTGCGAG
>CAZUPH010000079.1:3931-16956 GCA_964621995.1 uncultured Rubrivivax sp.
GGGGGCCGTCGCGCGCCTGCGCCGCGCCGTGCAGCGCCTGCAGCGCGTGCAGCGGCGTGCGCAGCCGCTCGCGGGCCTCCGAGACCAGCCGGTCGGCGTCGCGCTCGAAGGTCGCCTGCAGGCGCTGGCGGTCGAGCCGGCCGAGCTCCACCATCGCGGCGGCCAGCAGCCCCAGCGCCAGCAGCAGCGGCAGTCCCAGCGTGCGCCGGCGCGGCCGCCAGTCCTCGCGCGGGCGGCCGATCAGCGTCAGCACCAGCGGCGCGCCGATCAGCACGCCGAGCGTGTCCCCCACCCACCAGGTCAGCCAGTTGCTCAGCGCCCCCTCGCGCGCCACCGCGCCGGTGGCCAGCAGCGCGGCGGTGGCGATGCTCGGCGCCACCGTGCAGGCCAGCCCGGCGCCGAGCAGGCCGGACAGCAGGATGTCGCGCGGCGCATTCAGCACCACCGGCTGGCCGACGAAGCGCCGCACCAGCAGCGCGCCCAGCGCGGCCTGCAGCATCGCGCCCGCACCGATCACCAGCGGCAGCCACAGCAGTGCGGTACCGCTCTGTCCGCGCAGCGCGCCAAGCACGACATTGACCGCGAAGGCGCCGAGCAACACCCCGGGCAGCGCGGCGCGGCCCCAGGTCAGCACGGCGGCCAGCGCGATGCCGGCCGAGGGGTACAGCGGCGACGCGTAGCCGGGCGGGCCGGCCAGCATCAGCGCGACCCAGCCGACCAGCGCATAGCCGGCAGCGGTGCCGACCGCGACGGCCAGCATGGACGACGACATGCCGGGAGGGCGGGGCATCATGGGCGCCACTGTATGCCCGCCTTCAATGCAGGCGGCTGACGGCGCGCAAGGTCACCCTACACGTTGAACAGGAAGTTCATCACGTCGCCGTCCTTGACGACGTACTCCTTGCCCTCGGCGCGCATGCGCCCGGCGTCCTTCGCGCCCTGCTCGCCGCCATGCGCGACGTAGTCGTCGAAGGCGATGGTCTGGGCGCGGATGAAGCCGCGCTCGAAGTCGGTGTGGATCACGCCGGCGGCCTGTGGCGCGGTGTCGCCGACGTGGATGGTCCAGGCGCGCACCTCCTTCGGGCCGGCGGTGAAGTAGGTCTGCAGCCCGAGCAGCCTGAAGGCGGCGCGGATGAGCCGGTTCAGGCCCGGCTCGTCCTGCCCCATCTCGGCCAGGAAGAGCGCGCGGTCTTCGTCGGCCATGTCGGCCAGTTCGGCCTCGGTCTTGGCGCAGATCGCCACCACCGGGGCATCCTGCTTCGCCGCGTACTCGCGCAGCCGGTCCAGGTAGGGGTTGTTCTCGAAGCCGTCCTCGGCGACGTTGCCGACGAACATCGCCGGCTTGGCGGTGATCAGGCACAGCGGCCGCAGCACCACCAGCTCCTCCTTGCTGAAGTCGATGCCGCGCACGGGCCGGGCCTCGTTGAGCGCCGCCTCGCACTTGCGCAGCACGTCCACCAGGCGCTGCGCCTCCTTGTCGCCGCCGGCCTTGGCCACCTTGGTGTAGCGCGCCAGGCTCTTCTCCACGGTGGCCAGGTCGGCCAGGCACAGTTCGGTCTGGATGACCTCGATGTCCGAGACCGGGTCCACGCGGCCGGCGACGTGGATCACGTTGTCGTCGTCGAAGCAGCGCACCACGTTGACGATGGCGTCGGTCTCGCGGATGTGGCTGAGGAACTGGTTGCCCAGGCCCTCGCCCTTGCTCGCGCCGGCGACCAGGCCCGCGATGTCGACGAACTCGACGATCGCCGGCACCACCTTCTCGGGCCTGGCGATGGCCGCCAGCTGCGCCAGGCGCGGGTCGGGCAGCTCGACGATGCCGACGTTGGGCTCGATCGTGCAGAACGGGTAGTTCTCGGCCGCGATGCCGGCCTTGGTCAGCGCGTTGAAGAGGGTGGACTTGCCCACGTTGGGCAGGCCCACGATGCCGCACTTCAGGCTCATGGGGGGCTTTCTGGGAGGGGAGCGGGCACCGGCGCGGGTGCGAAGCCGGCGATTTTCCTACACTGGACCGCCCCCAGCCCCGAAGGAACGCCATGGCCGAAGAACGCCTCGCCCTCGCCCCCGCCAGCCGCGACCTCGGCGGCGGCTTCGTCGTGCGCCGCCTGCTGCCGGCCGCGGCGCGCCAGGCCGTGGGGCCCTTCCTCTTCTTCGACCACTTCGGCCCGATCGAAGCCGGGCCCGACGACCAGCACGACGTGCGGCCGCACCCGCACATCGGGCTGGCCACCGTGACCTACCTCTTCGAGGGCGCGATGATGCACCGCGACAGCACCGGCGTCGTGCAGCGCATCGAGCCCGGCGCGGTCAACTGGATGACCGCCGGCCGCGGCATCGTGCACAGCGAGCGCACGCCCGAGGACCTGCGCGGCCGGCCGCGGCGCAGCCACGGCCTGCAGCTGTGGGTGGCGCTGCCCGAGGCCGACGAGGGCATCGAGCCTTCGTTCCAGCATGTGCCGGCCGATGCGATCCCGGCGCTGGAGGTCGGCGGCGCGCGGCTGCGCGTGCTGGTGGGCAGCGCCTTCGGCGCCACGAGCCCGGTGGCGGTGCGCTCGCCGACGCTGTACCTGGACGTCGCGCTGGCCGCCGGCGACGCGCTGCCGCTGCCGCCGGCCGAGGAGCGTGCGCTCTACGTCGTCGACGGTGCCGCCACGCTGGACGGCGCGCCGCTCGCGCCGCAGCGCATGGTGCTGCTGCATCCGGGCGAGGAACCGCTGCTCGCCGCCGAGGGCGACGCGCGCGTCGTGCTGGTCGGCGGCGCGCCGCTGGGCCGCCGCCACCTGTGGTGGAACTTCGTCGCCAGCCGCAAGGAGCGGCTCGTGCAGGCGGCCGACGACTGGGCCGCGGGCCGCTTTCCGGCGGTGCCGGGCGAGACCGAGTTCATCCCGCTGCCGGAGCGGCGGCCGGTGGCCTGAGGGCCGGCGTCAGAACGCGTAGCGCGCGTTCGCGCGCTGGCCGGCGCGCAGCGTGCGGCCGTGGCCGTCCACGACGACGGCATTCATGCCGAAGGTCAGGCCGCCGTTCATGCGCGCGTCGGCGCGGAAGCCGGCGAGCACGTCGCGCACGGCGTGCCCGGTGGCGGCGGTGGCCGGGTCCACGTCCGGGATGCTGCAGCGCACGCAGGGCTTGACCAGGCGCAGCCGCACCGGGCCGTCGCCGGTGGCGATCTCGATCTCGCCGAGGTGGTCCTCGTCCCAGGGCGCCAGGCCGCCGAGCACCAGGTTGGGCCGGAAGCGCTGCATCGTGACCGGCGCCTCGCCGCGCACCGCCAGACGTTCGTTGAGGTCGGCCAGTGATGCGCTGCCGGCCACCAGCAGCGGAAAGCCGTCGGCAAACGCCGTCTCGGCGGCGACGCCGCCGGTCCAGCGTGCCTCGGCCAGGCGCCGCTCGTCGGGATCGAAGCGCACCAGGCGCAGCCGGCGGCCGAGGAAGTCGCTGATCCACTGCGCGGCCAGCGCGCCCATGTCGTAGGCACGCACCTCGTCGTCCCACACGCGCACGCGCAGCGGCTGCTCCACCGCCTCCAGGCTCAGGTGCAGCGCCAGCATGCCGGGTGCGCGCAGCACCACGGCGTCGTGGCGCAGCGCGGGCTGCACCAGCGCCATCCGCGGCAGCTCGCGCTGCGTGAGCATGTCGCCGTGCTCGTCGACGACCATCCAGTCGCGGTCCAGGTCCAGCCCGGTGGGGCCGAGCAGGGCCTCGGTCACGGCGATGCCGGCGCAGGACTTGACGGGGTGGACGAAGAGCGCGTCCAGGGTGCAGGCGAGGTCGCTCACGGCAGGGGTGCAACGGGTGGCCGCGGCGGCGGCGGTGTCGGGGCATGGGCGCGCAGGCCACCAGGGCCTTCGCGGGCGCCGCCGATTGTGCCGCGGGGCGCTGCCTACAATGCCCGCATGGCGCCCGCGGGACCTTTCGACGTGCTCGTCCGCGGCAGCGGTGCCGTGGGCCTGGCCGCGGCGCTGGCACTGTCGCGCCAGGGGCTGGCCGTCGCGCTGGCCGGTCCGGCCGAGCCCCCGGGCGGCGACGACGTGCGCGCCTATGCGCTGAATGCCGCATCGGTGGCGCTGCTGCGGCAGCTCAAGGTCTGGGACGCCATCCCGGCCGACGCGCGCACCGCCGTGCACGAGATGCGCGTGGAGGGCGACGCGCCCGGCGCCGCGCTGGCCTTCTCGGCCTGGTCGCAGGGCCTCGCCGAGCTGGCCTTCATCGTGGACGCGGCCGAGCTGGAGCGGGCGCTGCGCGCCGCGGTGCGCTTCGCGCCGCATGTCGCCTGGCTGCCCGCGGATGCCCGGCCGGCCGCCGCGCTGCAGGTGCTGGCCGAGGGCCGCGACTCCGCCAGCCGCGAGCGCCTGGGCGTGCGCATGCCGCGCCAGGCCTACGGGCAGCGCGGCATCGCGGCGCGGCTCGTTGCCGACCGGCCGCATGGCGGCCTGGCGCGCCAGTGGTTCCGCAGCCCCGACGTGCTGGCGCTGCTGCCGCTGGACCGCCCGCCCTTCGAGGGCCGGACGGGCCACGGCCTGGGCCTCGTCTGGTCGGTGCCCGACGAACGCGCCGAGGCGCTGATGGCCCTGTCCGACGAGGCCTTCGTCGCCGAGCTGATGGCGGCCACCGGCGGCGGCGCCGGCACGCTGGCGCTGGCCAGCCTGCGCGCGCAGTGGCCGCTGGTGCTGGCGCAGGCCGAGCCGGTGTGCGGCGCGGGCTGGGTGCTGGTTGGCGACGCCGCGCACCTGGTGCATCCGCTGGCCGGGCAGGGGCTGAACCTGGGCTTCGGCGACGTCGAGGCGCTGGCGCGCGTGATCGCCGCGCGCGAGGCCTGGCGGCCGCTCGGCGACCTGCGGCTGCTGCAGCGCTACGCGCGCGAGCGCGCTGCGCCCGTGGCCGCGATGGCGCGGCTGACCGACGGCCTGCTGCAGCTCTTCGCGAGCCCGCTGCCCTGGGTGCGCGAACTGCGCAACCGCGGGCTCACCCTGGTGGACCACCTGCCGCCGCTCAAGCGGCTGCTGACCGGCCGCGCCGCGGGCGGCTGAACGGAATCACGATGACCCTGACGACCCCGCGTGCGCTGCTCTGGGCGCTGCTGCTGATGGCCCTCGGCGCCGCCGCCGCGCTGGCCATGAACCGCGTCTGGCGCGCCGCGCCGGGCGATCCTGCCTCCGCCGTCGCGGCCGCCGCCTCGGTGCCGGTCAGCGGCGACCCCGCGGCCGACGCGGTGGCGCGTGCGCTGGTCGAGCGCATCCCGCGCCTGCCGCCCATCGACGAGGTCACGAAGAGCCCGGTGCCCGGCTGGTGGCAGGTGCGCTTCGGCGGCGCCGAGATCCTGTATGCCGACGACGGCGGCGAGCACATCCTGGTCGGCGGCACGCTGATCGAGACGAAGACGCGCACCGACCTCACCGAGGCTGCGCTGTCCAAGGCCCTGGCCGTGGCCTGGGACCAGCTGCCGCTGCAGGACGCGATCGTCTTCCGCCAGGGCAGCGGCGAGCGCGTGCTGGCGGTCTTCGTGGACCCGAACTGCGGCTACTGCAAGCGCTTCGAGCGCGACCTCACGCAGGTCCGTGACGTCACGATCTACACCTTCCTGATGCCCATCCTGGGCCCCGACTCGGAGGCCAAGTCGCGCGACATCTGGTGCGCCAAGGACCGCGGCGCGGCCTGGCGCGGCTGGATGCTCGAAGGCACCGTGCCGCCGCGCGCGATGGGCGCATGCGACACCGCGGCCATCGAGCGCAACCTGGCCTTCTCGCGCAGCCACCGCGTCCACGGCACGCCGGCGCTGTTCTTCGCCGACGGCACGCGCAAGCCTGGCGCGCTGCCGTCGGCGGAGGTCGAACGGCTGCTCGCCGCGGCCGGCGCGCCCCCGCGCAGGTAGCCCCGATGCCGGGAGCGCTGGGTCGCGCACTCGGGCTGGCCGGCCTGCTGCCCTTCGTCGCCGGCGCCCTCGGCGTGTGGCTGGTCGATGCCGCCTGGCGGCCCTGGGTGGCGCAGGCGCTGGTGGCCTACGGCGCGCTGATCGTCAGCTTCCTCGGCGGCGTCCACTGGGGCCTGGCGGCGCGCGCCGGCACGCCGCCGCCAGCGCTGCTGGTCTGGGGCGTGCTGCCCTCGCTGATCGCCTGGCCGGCGCTGCTGATGCCGGCGCCGGCCGCGCTGGTGCTGCTGGCCGCCGCGCTGCTGCTGTGCCTGGTCGTCGACCGTCGGCTGTACCCGGCGCATGGGGCGGCGGCGCTGCTGCCGCTGCGCCTGCGGCTGACGCTGGTCGCCGCCGTGGCCTGCCTGGTCGGCGCGCTGGCCTGATCCGCCCCGCGGGACGCCCGGGCATGGGCCTGCACGCCGCACCGGCGCCCGGGGCCTTCGGGCCGCGCCGCCCGGCCGCCGTGCTGGCGCTGGTCGCCAGCGTGACGCTGCTGCACCTCTGGCTGGCCGACGGCGTCCTCGTGTCCCGGCTGGGCGAGGGCGACGCCGGGCCCACGATGCGCCGCATCCAGGTCGCCTTCGTGCGCGAGCTGCAGCCGGCCGAGCCGCCGGCCGCGCCGCCGCCGCGTGCCGCGCCGCTGCGCCGGCTGCCGGGAACGATCGCGGCGCTGGCCCCGGACACGGCGGCCTCGGCCGCGCTGCCGCCTGCGCCACTGTCCGAGCCCGCGCTGCGGGCCGAGGGCGGGACCGCGCTCGCCGCACTGCCGGAGCTGCTGCCCGAACTGCTGCCGCCCGCTGCCGACACCGGCGTGGCTGCGGCGGCACCGCCCGCGGAGGCCTCCGCCGCCGGCTTCGAATGGCCGCCCTCCACGCGGCTGAGCTACACCCTCACCGGCCACTACCGCGGCCCGGTCGAGGGCCAGGCCAGCGTGGAATGGCTCAAGAGCGGCAGCCGCTACCAGGTGCATGTGGAGGTGTCGGTCGGGCCCTCGTTCGCGCCGCTGATGAGCCGGCGCATCAGCAGCGAGGGCGAGGTCACGCCCGAGGGCCTGGCGCCGCGGCTGTACGACGAGGTCACGCGCATCGCGCTGCGCGACCCGGTGCGGCGCACGATCCGGCTCGACGCGCAGACGATCCTGCTGCCCGGCGGGCAGGTGCTGCCGCGGCCGGACGGCGTGCAGGACAGCGCCAGCCAGTTCGTGCAGATGACCTGGCTGTTCACGACGAAGCCGCAGTGGCTGGAGCCGGGCCGGACGGTGGAGTTCCCGCTCGCGCTGCCGCGCCGCGTGCAGACCTGGGCCTACGACGTCATCGGGCGCGAGCGGCTGGCCACGCCCGCCGGCGAGGTGGACGCGGTGCACGTGCGACCCCGCCGCGAGGCCGGCCGCGGCGGCGACCTGGTGGCCGAGATGTGGGTGGCGCCGACGCTGCAGTACCTGCCGGTGCGCATCCTGATCCGGCAGGACGCGGAGAATTTCGTGGACCTGACCATCGACCGCCTGCCGCAGCAGGCCGCCGCGCCGCCGCCGCGCTGACGCGGGTGCCTCAGACGTCGCCGAAGCGTGCGGCGAAGGCCTCGGCGGCGCCGCGGCCGCGCAGGCCGGCGATCATCTGCGCGCCGTTGACGAGCAGCGGCCGCAGTTCCTCCACCGACTTCGCCTTCTCGATGCGGATCGCCAGCGACTCGGCCGCCGGCCCGAGCAGGTCGTTGAGCTCGCGCACCGCGGCGCGGCGGCGCGACTCGAACTCGCCGGCGCCGGCCGCGGCGGGGCGGCCCGGCGCCGCCGCGGCCGCCGGCGCGGCGGCGGGGCGCGAAGGCTCGCGCACGGCGGTGGTGCCGGCGACCTCGATGAAACCCTGCTCCAGCAGCGCCGCCAGCGTCTCCGCCGGCTGCATCACCATGGAGTTCAGCTCGGCGTCGCTGCGCTTGCCGTCGACCAGGATCAGTGCACTGCGCAGCCGCGGCGGCAGGCGGTGCTCGCGGGTCTCGATCTCGCGCTGACCTTTGGCCGACTTGCGGTAGATGATGGGCATCGGTGCGCCTGTGCAGGAGTCGCGACGGGGTCGCGGACGGTGCGGTGGCGCCGGGGCGCGGCCGACCGCTGCCGTTGCTCCGGGGTGCCGCACCCCTTGAATGAGGGGGTCAGCTTAACGCGCCGTCAAGCGCCCCGCATGCGCAAAAGTCCCGTGTAGACCCGCCTTATAGTGGCTGTATCCGTCCCCCGGTCCCCGAATCCACGACCCTGCGGCTCCGCGCCCCCACCGACATGAGCGACGCCCTGATCCTGACCGAGCTGCGCGGCGAAGGCGCGCGCCGCACCGCGCTGATCACGCTGAACCGGCCCAAGCAGCTCAATGCGCTGAACGACGAGCTGATGGACCAGCTGGGTGCGGCGCTGCTGGCCTTCGACGCCGATCCCGGCGTGGGCTGCATCGTCCTCACCGGCAGCGAGCGCGCCTTCGCCGCCGGCGCCGACATCGCCGCGATGGCGAAGAAGACCTACGCGGAGGCGATGCGCGAGGACTTCATCACGCGCAACTGGGAGACCATCCGCCGCGTGAAGAAGCCGGTGATCGCCGCGGTGGCGGGCTTCGCCCTGGGCGGCGGCTGCGAACTGGCGATGATGTGCGACTTCATCATCGCCGCCGACAACGCCAAGTTCGGCCAGCCCGAAGTCAAGCTCGGCACCCTGCCCGGCGCCGGCGGCACCCAGCGGCTGCCGCGCGCGGTGGGCAAGAGCAAGGCGATGGACATGGTGCTGACCGCGCGCATGATGGACGCCGCGGAGGCCGAGCGCGCCGGGCTCGTCTCGCGCGTGGTGCCCGCGGAGCGGCTGCTGGAGGAGGCGCTGGCCGCCGCCGAGGCGATCAATGCTCTGTCCGGCCCCAGCGTCGCGCTGGCCAAGGAATGCGTCAACCGCGCCTTCGAGGGCACGCTGGCCGACGGCGTGATGTACGAGCGGCGCGTCTTCCATTCGCTCTTCGCCACCGCCGACCAGAAGGAAGGCATGGACGCCTTCCTGGCCAAGCGGCCGCCGGACTTCGGCCACGCCTGACCGACGGGCAGCGCGCCCGCGCCGCCCGCCTGCGTCAGGGCGTGACCCAGCGCGCGCCGGCGGCGTCGAAGACGGCGCGGCGGTGGCCCAGCGCGTGCAGCTCCAGCCAGTCCAGCGCCAGCACCTCGGCCGTGAGCACCGCGAAGTGCTCGCGGCTGCCACGTTCCGGCGGCGGCGGCGCCACGCCGGGCGCCAGCGGGCTGCCCGGCGGCAGCGGCGAGAGGTAGTCCTGCGCCGCCGGCGTCATCTTCAGCCGGGCCCAGCGCGAGGACACCGCCAGCCCCGTGGTGTGCAGCGCCAGCCGCACGCGCAGCCGCAGCTGCCAGCCGCGCGGCGCCGACCAGACCACCAGCATGCCCAGCGGGTGGTCCTCGATCTGCCTTGCCTTCGGGCTGCGCGGGTCGGTGTAGACGAGCAGCGTGCGCGCCGGCTCGTCCAGGTCGCGCAGCACGACGGTGCGGGCATCGGCGCCCTCGCCGTCGGCGGTGGCCAGCACGGCCAGCCGCCAGGGATGCGTGCGGTCGCGCACGGCCTGCGCGAGCTCGCGCCAGACGGCGGCCTCGATCTCCGCCAGCGTGCCGAGCCGGGGGTCTTCGGCCATCGCCGGGGCCGGTGCGGCGTTCAGGCCGCGCCCGGCGGGGCGGCCTTCGGATCGGCTTCGCGGCGCAAGGCCGGGGGGTGGTCGCCTTCCCGGCGCAAGGCCGGAAAGAGGATGACGTCGCGGATGCTCGGGCTGTCGGTCAGCAGCATCACCAGGCGGTCGATGCCGATGCCGCAGCCGCCGGCCGGCGGCATGCCGTACTCGAGCGCACGCACGAAGTCGGCGTCGAAGTACATCGCCTCCTCGTCGCCGGCCTCCTTGTTGGCGGCCTGGGCGGCGAAGCGCGCTGCCTGGTCCTCGGCGTCGTTGAGCTCGGAGAAGCCGTTGGCGATCTCGCGCCCGGTGATGAACAGCTCGAAGCGCTCGGTCACGGTCGGGTCGGCATCCGAGGCGCGTGCCAGCGGCGAGACCTCCACCGGGTAGTCGACGATGTAGGTCGGCTGCCAGAGCTTGTCCTCCACCGCGGCCTCGAACAGCCCGAACTGCAGCTCGGCCAGCGTCCAGTGCGCGGGCGGTTCCTCGCCCAGCGCCTTGAGGCGGGCATGCAGCACCTGCGCGTCGCGCGACTCGGCGTCGCCCAGGCCCGCGTGCACGACCAGCGACTCGCGCACCGACAGCCGCGCGAAGGGCTGCTCGAGGTCCACCTCGCGCCCGCCGTAGGCCAGCCGCGCCGAACCGGTGGCCTGGCGCGCGGCGTGGCGCAGCACCTGCTCGGTGAAGTCCATCAGCTCGCGGTGCGTCCAGTACGCCGCGTAGAACTCCATCATCGTGAACTCGGGGTTGTGGCGGACGCTGATGCCCTCGTTGCGGAAGTTGCGGTTGATCTCGAAGACCCGCTCGAAGCCGCCGACCAGCAGCCGCTTCAGGTAGAGCTCGGGCGCGATGCGCAGGTACATCGCCTGGTCCAGCGCGTTGTGGTGGGTGACGAAGGGCCGCGCGTTGGCGCCGCCCGGGATCGGGTGCAGCATCGGCGTCTCCACCTCCAGGAAGCCGTGCTCGACCATGAAGCCGCGGATCGAGCTGACCGCCTTGCTGCGCGCCACGAAGCGCGCACGCGCCGCCTCGTCGGTGATCAGGTCCACGTAGCGCTGGCGGTATTTCTGCTCCTGGTCCGCCATGCCGTGGAACTTGTCCGGCAGCGGGCGCAGGTTCTTCACCAGCAGCCGGATGCGGGTGGCCTTGACCGACAGCTCGCCGGTCTTGGTGCGGAAGAGGGTGCCCTCGCAGCCGACGATGTCGCCCAGGTCCCAGTGCTTGAAGTCGGCCAGCAGCTCCGCACCCACGGCGTCCTGCGTCACGTAGAGCTGGATGCGCCCGTGCGTGGGGCCGAAGGAGCCGTCCTGCAGCGTGGCGAAGCACGCCTTGCCCATCACGCGCTTGAGCATCATGCGACCGGCCACCGACACCTTGATGCCCTGCGGCTCGAGCTCCTCGTTCGGCACCGCGCCGTAGCGCTGGTGCAGCTCGGCGGCGTGGTGCGTGGGCCGGAAGTCGTTCGGGAAGGCCGGGCCGTGCGTGGCCGCGCGCTCGCGGATCGCGCGCAGCTTCTCGCGGCGTTCTGCGATGAGGGAGTTGTCGTCGGCGGGGGCGGCGACGGCGTCGGGCGTGGGGCGGTTCATGCGCTGGGGATGCAGCGCGGCGGTCCCGCCAGCACCGGTGTCGCCCCGGGTGTCGGCCGCGCGCTGTCGGTGACAATCGACGGATTCTAGGGTCGGCACGCCGTGCCCAGCGCGGCGTCCGTCCGAGCGCGGCCCCCTTGACGGCATGAACAACGAAGCGCAGTGGAAGCCGACGAAGTACGTCGTGCGCGGCGGCCGGCTGCGTGCCAGCCGTGACCCCGCGCAGTTGGGCGTCGGCTCACGCGTCATCGCCGATGCCGTGGCGGCACGCTACGGCGAGTGGCTGCCACTGCACGCCCGCGGGCGGCTGCTGGACCTGGGCTGCGGCCACGTGCCGCTGTACGCCGCCTACCGCCCGCACGTGGCCAGCGTGACCTGCGTGGACTGGGCGCATTCGCTGCACGCGAACCCCTTCCTCGACCAGCTCGTGGACCTCAACGGCCCGCTGCCCTTCGCCGACGGCGCCTACGACACGGTGATCCTGTCCGACGTGCTGGAGCACCTGGCCGAGCCGCAGCCGCTGCTGGTTGAAATCGCCCGCGTGCTGGTGCCGGGCGGGCGGCTGCTGATGAACGTGCCGTTCCTTTACCGCATCCACGAGGCGCCGCACGACTACGCACGCTACACCGCGTTCGCGCTGCGCCGCTTCGCGCAACGCGCGGGGCTGACGACCCTGGAGCTGCAGCCGCTGGGCGGCTCGCTGGCCGTCTTCGCGGACCTGCTGGGCAAGCACCTGGAGCAGGCCGGTGCGCCGGGCCGGTGGCTGGCCGCTGCGCTGGCCGGCGCGGCCTCCGCGCTGCTGCGGCGCGGGCCCCTGGCGCGCGCGGACCGCGCCAGCGCCGAGGCCTTCCCGCTGGGCTACTGCCTGGTGGCCGAGCGGCCGCGGCCGCCGGCCGCGATGCCCTGATGGCGTCGTCCGAGGTCGCGCGGCTGCTGCGCCACCCCACGCTGCGCGGCACCGTCGCCGTGCAGGGGCTGGGGTCCGTCGCCACGCTGGGCGCCGGGCTCCTGATCGCCTGGGCGCAGGGCCCGGCCGCGCAGGGTCACTATGCCTGGCTGCGCGCCAGCGCCGACCTGCTGCTGGCGCTGGCGCTGCTCGGGCTGCCGCAGGGCATCGTGCATCTGCTGGGGCGCCACCGGGCGCGGCCGGCGGCGGTCTGGCGCACCGTGCTCGGCTATATGGTGCCGCTGGCCCTGGCCGGGCTGCTGCTGGCGGTGGCGCACGATGCCGGATGGCTGGCGCTGCCCTGGCAGGGCCCGGACGGCCCGCCGGTGCTGGCGTGGCTGTTCGCGCTGGGCGTGCTGGGCTGGACGCTGCATGCGCTGCAGCGCGCCTTCGTGCTGTGCCTGGGGTCCACCCAGGCCTTCTCCTGGCTCACCGCGGTACCGGCGCTGGTGCTGCTGGCGGTGGTGGCGGTGCAGGCGGCGCGGGGATCGTCGGCCTGGGAATGGGCGCTGGCCGCGTCCGGCCTGGCCAGCGCGGCGCTCGGTGCGCTGCTGCTCGGCCGGGTGACGCGCCAGCCTGGCTGGCGGCTCGGCGAGGCCGTGCGGGGGACCGAGCTGGTGCGTGCCAGCGGGCACGCCTTCTGGCACGTCGTCGCGATGTCGCTGCAGCCCTGGCTGGCGCTGGCGCTGCTGCAGGCCTCCGGCGGCGGCGTGCGCGAGCTCGGCTGGTTCACGCTCGCGGTCCAGGTGCAGTTGCTGTGGGTGCTGCCGGCGGGCTACGTCGTTCCGCTGATCCATGCCCGCGCCAGCGCGGCTGGCGGCGGGGCGCCGCCGCTCGCCCTGCGGCGCCCGCTGGTCGCGGTGGTGCTCGCCTCAGCGCTGCTGCTCGCCCTC
>CAZUPH010000080.1:0-16919 GCA_964621995.1 uncultured Rubrivivax sp.
GCGCGTGGTCGGCCTGATGGACGAGAAGGACGACGGCGAGGACCGCCCCGAGCGGCGCGCGATGGACCGCAGCCTGGGCACCGGCGTCGTGATCATCGACAACGGCACCATCCTGACCAACCTGCACGTGGTCTGGGGTTCCAAGAAGATCCGCGTGCGCTTCCACGACGGCACCGACTCGGAGGCGGTGATCGTCGGCACCCAGCCCGAGAACGACCTCGCGGTGCTGCGCGCGCTGAACCCGCCGGCCGAGCTGGAGGCGGCCACGATGCGATCTACCGGCGACCTGCTGCCCGGCGACCACGTCATCGCGGTCGGCAACCCCTTCGGCATCGGACCCTCGGTCAGCTACGGCGTGGTCTCGGGCCTGAAGCGCGAGTTCCGCTCGCCGGAGGGCGAACGCACGCTGAGCAACCTGATCCAGTTCGACGCCGCGGCCAACCCGGGCAACAGCGGCGGCCCGCTGGTCACGATGGACGGCAACGTCGTCGGCATCGTGACCGCCATCCTCAACCCCTCCGAGCAGCGCACCTTCGTCGGCATCGGCTTCGCCGTGCCGATCGAGAGCGCGGCCAACGCCGCCGGGCTGCCGCCCTTCTGAAACCCCTTCCCTTCCGCCCTCCCACCCAGGACACCCCGATGCAGGACAACGCCGCCTCGACCGCCACGCTGATGGAACGCATCCTCTACGAGGTCAAGCGTGTCGTCGTCGGCCAGGACCGCTTCCTCGAGCGCGTGCTGGTGGCCATGCTGGCGCAGGGCCACCTGCTGGTGGAGGGCGTGCCCGGCCTGGCCAAGACGCTGACCGTCAAGACGCTGGCGCGCACGGTGCGCGGCAGCTTCAAGCGCATCCAGTTCACGCCGGACCTGGTGCCGGCGGACCTGGTCGGCACGCGCATCTACAACCAGAAGACCGGCGAGTTCGGCACCAGCCTGGGCCCGGTCTTCGCCAACCTGCTGCTGGCCGACGAGATCAACCGCGCCCCGGCCAAGGTGCAGAGCGCGCTGCTCGAGGTGATGCAGGAACGCCAGGTCACGATCGCCGGCGAGACGCACAAGGTGCCGGACCCCTTCGTCGTGATGGCCACCCAGAACCCGATCGAGACCGAGGGCACCTACCCGCTGCCCGAGGCGCAGGTCGACCGCTTCATGATGAAGGTGCTGGTGGACTACCCGACCGAGGAAGAGGAATTCGTGATCGCCGAGCGCGTGACCGGCGCACCCGTGGACCTCAACGCCGTGTGCGACACGCACGAGCTCGCGCGCCTGCAGCGCGAGTGCCGCGAGGTCTTCTGCGACCCGGCGCTGATGCAGTACGCGGTGAAGCTGGTCGGCGCCACGCGCCGGCCCGACCGGCACGACCTGGCCGACATCGCTAAGTACCTGACCTACGGTGCGAGCCCGCGCGCCACCATCGGCATGATCGAGGGCGCGAAGGCCCTGGCCATGCTGCGCGGCCGCCGCTACGTGCTGCCCGAGGACATCACCGACCTCGTGCCCGACGTGATGCGCCACCGCCTGGTGCTCAGCTACGAGGCGCTGGCCGAGGGCGTGAGCGCCGAGATGATCGTGCAGCGCGTGCTGAAGAAGATCCCGCCGCCGGACAAGCCGCTGGCGCATGCGCAGGCGGCGTCGAACGGCGCCTGAGATGGCGGCACCGAACCTGCCCAGTTCCGACCAGCTGCTGCGGCGGCTGGAGTGGACCGTGCTGCGCCGCCTGGATGGCCTGCTGCAGGGCGACTACCGCACGCTGTGGCGCGGCGCCGGCGTGGACCTGGCCGACCTGCGCGAATACCAGCACCACGACGACGTGCGCCACATCGACTGGAACGTCACCGCGCGGCTGCAGCAGCCCTACGTGCGCCAGTTCGTCGAGGACCGCGACCTCACGGCCTGGTTCCTGCTGGACCTCTCCGGCAGCGTGGACTTCGGCTCCTCGGACATCACCAAGCTGGCCGTGTCGGCCGGCTTCGTGGCCACGCTGGCGCGCGTGATCACGCGCCACGGCAACCGCGTCGGCGCGCTGTTCTACGGCGCAGGGGTCGAGGGCATGCTGCGCCCCGGCGCGACGCGCCTGCACGTGCTGCAGCTGCTGGAGCGCATGCGCCAGCCGCGCCCGGCCGCCGCCGGGCGCCGCGACCCGGCGAACGGCCAGGGCACACGGCTGGCGGACCTGCTCCGCAGCGCCGACACGACGATGCGCCGGCGTTCGCTGGTCTTCGTCGTCTCCGACTTCATCAGCGAGCCGGGCTGGGAGGACGCGCTCGCGCGCCTGGCCCAGCGCCACGAGGTCGTCGCCGTGCGGCTGTACGACCCGATGGAGATGGCGCTGCCCGACGTCGGCCTGGTCACCGTGGAGGACGCCGAGACCGGCGAGCAGTTGTTCATCGACGCCGCCGACCCGGCCTTCCGCGAGCGCTATGCCGCCATTGCCGGGCAGCAGGAGGCGGCGCTGATCGCCGCGCTCGGCCGCAGCGGTGCCGACGTGCTGGAGCTGGCCACCGACGAGGACCTGCTCGACGCGTTGATCCGTTTCGCCGACCTGCGCCGCCAGCGCGGCCGCCTGCCCACGCCGCGGCGCTTTCCGGCCGGGCTGCAGCGCGCCGCGACTGCGGGCGACACCCCCTGGGAAGGAGTTGCGGCATGAAGTTCGTCTGGCCCTCGATGCTGTGGCTGCTGGCGGCGCTGCCGCTGCTGGTGGCCTTGTACTTCTGGCTGCTGTCGCGCAAGCGCCGCAGCACGGTGCGCGTGGCCAGCGTCACGGTGGCCAAGCTGGCCCTGGGCCGCGGCCCGGGCTGGCGGCGCCACGTGCCTGCGCTGCTGATGCTGCTGGCGCTGGGCGCGCTGGTCTTCGCGATGGCGCGGCCGATGGCGGTGGTGGCGCTGCCGATGGCCGAGCGCACCATCATCCTGGCGATGGATGTCTCCGGCAGCATGCGTGCCGAGGACATCAAGCCCAACCGCCTGGTCGCCTCGCAGGAGGCGGCCAAGGCCTTCATCCGCAACCTGCCGCGCGAGGTGAAGGTCGGCGTGGTCTCCTTCGCCGGCACCGCGGCCGTGGTGCAGGCGCCGACGACCAGCCACGACGACGCGATCGCCGCCATCGACCGCTTCCAGCTGCAGCGCGCCACCGCCACCGGCAGCGGCATCATCCTGAGCCTGGCCACCTTGTTCCCGGACCACGGCATCGAGATCCAGCATGTCACCGGGCAGCGCAACTTTCCTGGTGCGCCGATCGGCCGCAACCCGGATGCCAAGCCCTTCACGCCGGTGGAGCCGGGCAGCTACAACTCGGCGGCGATCATCATGCTCACCGACGGCCAGCGCACCACCGGGCCCGACCCGCTGGACGCCGCCAAGATGGCCGCCGAGCGGGGCGTGCGCGTCTACACCGTGGGCGTGGGCACGACGGCCGGCGAGATCATCGGCTTCGAGGGCTGGAGCATGCGCGTGCGGCTGGACGAGGAGACGCTGAAGACGGTCTCGACGATCACGCTGGGCGAGTATTTCTATGCCGGCACCGCGGAGGACCTGAAGAAGGTCTACGAGTCGCTGTCCTCGCGCATGGTGGTGGAGCGCAAGGAGACCGAGGTCAGCGCGCTGTTCGCCGCCCTCGGCGCGCTGCTGGCGGTGATGTCCGCGGGCCTGTCGGTCTGGTGGTTCGGGCGCGTGGCCTGAGCGCAGCCGCTCAGGCGTGCAGCGCCTGCGCCAGCGTCATGCGGTGCAGGCCCGCGGCCTCGAAGAAGGTTTCCGACGCCGGCCCGGGCACCAGCAGCACGCGGCGCACCAGCGGCGCGAGCGGCGTGGCGGCGGGGTCGGCCAGCAACACATGGCGCGCCTGCGCGCCTTCGTCCAGCCGCGCCACCCAGTCCAGCTCGGACAGCAGGTCCAGCATCGGCTCCAGCTGCAGCGGGTCGGCACGCAGGGCCTCGGCCAGCGCGGCCACGCTCAGCCCGCGCTGCGGCGTCAGGCGCACGCCATCCAGGCGGCGCAGCACGGCCAGCGCCAGCTCGAAGCGCCAGCCGGGCGTGGGCGCACGGCGCGTCACGCGCATCTGCAGGCTCGGGGCATAGGCGGCGATGACCGCGCCCAGCAGCACGATGACCCACACGAGGTAGATCCACAGCAGCAGAATCGGCGCCGTCGCGAAGGCGCCATAGACCGCCGAGTAGGTCGGCACCGACTCGACGTACCAGCCCAGGCCGCGCTTGGCGAACTCGAAGGCCACCGCGACGAAGATTCCGCCGGCCCAGGCATGACGCCAGCGCACCGCGGTGTGCGGCACGTACTGGTACAGCGCCGCCATCGCGGTGGCCAGCAGCCCGAACTGCAGCGCGGCCAACAGCAGGTTCAGCCCGCCGGGCAGCGCCGCGACCAGTCCGCGCGACGCGGTCAGTGCATACGAGGTCAGCGTCAGGCTCACGCCCAGCACCAGCGGCCCCAGCGTCAGCGCCGCCCAGTACACCAGCACGCGTCGCGTGAACGAGCGCTTCTGGCGCACGCGCCAGATCTGGTTGAGCGTGCGGTCGATGGTCAGCATCATCGCCAGCGCCGTGACCACCAGCACCAGCAGGCCGACCGTGCCGACACCGCGCGCGTTGCCGGCAAACTGCGTCAGCGAGCGCAGCACCGGCCGCGCGATATTCTCCGGCACCAGGGCCTGCAGAAAATACTTCTCCAGCGCCACCTGGAAGGCCGAGAACATCGGGAAGGCGCTGAAGACCGCCAGCGCCACCGTCAGCAGCGGCACCAGCGCGATCAGCGTCGTGAAGGTCAGGCTGCCGGCGGTGAGGCCCAGCCGGTCCTCGCCGAAGCGCTGGCGCAGCGTGCGCAGCGTCTCGTACCAGGGCCAGTCGCGCAGCGTGGCCGCGAGTTCCGCGAAGCGCTGGCGCAGCATCGCCACGCGGTCCGTCAGACCATCCATGCTGGCTATGATGCCAGCATGACCCTGCCTTCCCTGCCCACGACCCTGCACGAAGGCGGCCCGTCCCAGCCCGATGCGGTGGTGCGCGGCATGCGCGCGCTGGCGCTGGCCGGGGTGGCGGGCCTCGTGCTGCTGGGCCTGGCCTGGGAGCTGTGGCTGGCGCCCACCGGCAGCGGCACGCTGGCCGTGAAGGTGCTGCCGCTGGCCCTGTGCCTGCCGGGGCTGCTGCGCCACCGCATGTACACCTACCGCTGGCTCAGCCTGCTGGTGTGGCTGTATTTCATGGAAGGCGTCGTGCGCGCCACCACCGAGGGCGGCCTGTCGCAGGCGCTGGCGGTGGCGCAGATCGCGCTGACGCTGCTGCTGTTCGCGGCCTGTGCGATGTACATCCGCTGGCGGCTGCGCAGCGCGGCGCGCCTGCCCGACGCGGCATGACAGCGGCGTTGCTCGATCGTCTGCGTGCGGCCGTCGGCGCCGCCCACGTGCTGACCGAAGGCGACCTCACGGCCTGGGAGCTGGACTGGCGCCGGCGCTGGCGCGGCCGCGCGCTCGCGGTGGTGCGGCCGGGCAGCACCGCCGAGGTGGCGGCCGTCGTGCGCACCTGCGCCGAGCATGGCACCGCGCTCGTGCCCCAGGGCGGCAATACCGGGCTGGTGGGCGGCGGCGTGCCCGACGACACCGGCACGCAGGTGCTGCTGAGCCTGCAGCGCCTGAACCGCATCCGCGCCATCGACGCGGCCAACCTGACGATGACGGTGGAGGCCGGCTGCGTGCTGCAGGTCGCGCAGGCCGCCGCGCGCGAGGCCGGGCTGCTGCTGCCGCTGAGCCTGGCGGCCGAGGGCAGCTGCACCATCGGCGGCAACCTGGCCACCAACGCCGGCGGCACGCAGGTGCTGCGCTGGGGCAACGCGCGCGAGCTGTGCCTGGGGCTGGAGGCGGTCACCGCGGCCGGCGAGGTGTGGGGCGGCCTCACCGGCCTGCGCAAGGACAACACCGGCTACGACCTGCGCGACCTGCTGATCGGCAGCGAGGGCACGCTGGCCGTCATCACCGCGGCGACGCTGAAGCTGGCGCCGCAGCCGGCCGCTTTGATGACCGCGCTGGCCGCCTGCACCACGCTGGCCGACGCGGTGGTGCTGCTGCAGCGCGCGCGCACGCGGCTGGGCGCCGGGCTCACCGGCTTCGAGGTCATGAACGCCTTCTCGCTGGCGCTCGTCGCGACGCACTTCCCGGCCCTGCCGCAGCCGCTGCGCGGCGCGCCGTGGACGGTGCTGCTGGAGCAGGCGGACATCGACGGCGAGGCGGCGGCACGCCAGCGGCTCGAGGCGCTGCTGGGCGAGGCGCTCGAGCAGGGCAGCGTCAGCGATGCCGCGGTGGCGGAGACCATCGCGCAGGCACGCGCGCTGTGGCACCTGCGCGAGAGCATCCCGCTGGCGCAGGCGCAGGAGGGGCTCAACGTCAAGCACGACATCGCGCTGCCGGTGTCCGCGATCCCGGCCTGGGTCGAGGCCACCGATGCGCTGCTGCAGCGCCACTTCCCGGGCGTGCGGCTGGTCAACTTCGGCCACCTGGGCGACGGCAACCTGCACTACAACGTGCAGGCCCCGCCCGGGCAGGACGGCGCGGCCTTCCTGGCCGCGAACGAAGGAGCGATCAATGCGCTGGTCTTCGACGCGCTGGTGCCGCACGGCGGCAGCTTCAGCGCCGAACACGGCATCGGCGCGCTCAAGCGCGACGAGCTCGCGGCGCGCAAGCACCCGGTGGCGCTGGCGATGATGCGCGCGATCAAGCGTGCGCTGGACCCGCAGAACCTGCTCAACCCGGGGCGCGTGCTGTAGCGACCCGTGCGACGCGCGGGCGCCCGGCAGCGGCCCCGCGGCCGGGCGTCCGGACGTCCGCTGGCCTGAATCGCTCGGGGAGAGGGCGCGCGCGGACCGGACCGCCAGGGCGCCCGCGAGCCGCGTCGCCGTCGCGCCGCGGACCGCCAGACCCTACTGCACCGGCCCCTTCAGCGCCGGCGGCAGCGGCAGCGCGAAGGTCTCGATGCCTTCGTCGCGCAGCGCCTCGCGCTGCTCGGGCGTGGCCTGGCCGCGGATGCCCCGGTGCGGCACCTCGCCGTAGTGGATGCGGCGCGCCTCTTCGGCGAAGCGCTCGCCGACGTCCTCGGTCTCGGCGACGAGGCGGCGCACGGCCTGCAGCCAGGCCGCCTGGCCGTCGGCGGCCTGGGCCGGCGGCGCGGGGCGCGCGGCGTCCGGCGCGGGCTCGCGCGCGCCGGACAGGTTCAGCCGCGGCGCGCTGGGCAGCCGCGTGACGACCTTGTCGGCGCACAGCGGGCACTCCAGCAGGCCGCGGCCGTTCTGGTCCAGGAAGTCGTCCTCGGAGGCGAACCAGCCCTCGAAGCCATGGCCGTTCGCGCAGCGCAGGTTCAGCACCTTCATCGTGCCGTCATCGTAGCCGGGCCGCGGCGTCCGCGCCGAGCCAGGTCAATGGCCGGCGCCCGGCGTGCCACTCGTGCAGCCAGGCCAGGCCGACCTGGGTCTTCACATCCGGCAGTTCGCCGCGCAGCGACAGCGCGTGCAGCTCGTCCGGCGTCAGCCGCACGGTCTCGACGAATTCGCCGTCGTCCGGCCGCGCCGCACCGGCCACGAGCCGGCGTGCAAACCAGATCCAGATGCTCTCGCTGGAATAGGCCGCGGCGTTGTGGATCTCGCCGCCGTAGGCCCATTCGGCGGCGGTGTAGCCGGTCTCCTCGAGCAGCTCGCGGGCGGCGCAGGCGAAGCTGCTCTCGTCGCCGTCGCGCTTGCCGGCCGGCCACTCCAGCAGCACCTTCGCCACCGGGTAGCGGTACTGGCGCACGAGCACCACGCGGCCGTCCTCCAGCAATGGCACCACGGCCACCGCGCCGGGGTGGCGGATATATTCGCGGGTGACGTGGCGGCCGTCCGGCAGCGCGACGGTGTCGCGGTGGACCTCGAGGAATCCGCCGGCCAGCAGCGTGCTGCCGGCGAGCGGGCGTTCGATCAGGTGGGCGTCGTCGCCACCGTCGTCGCCGCCGGCATCGGCCAAGTCGTAAGGAGCTCTCACTCCTCGACCGCCTGGCGCACCGGGGCGCGGCGCAGGTAGCGCCAGACGAAGCCCGGGAAAGCGAACGTCAGGAACAGGCAGCCGGCCGCCGCGTAGAACTCCCAGTTCTGCGGGTGGCGCTGGCCGATGCGCTGCTCCAGCGCCATGCCCAGGCCCAGCACCAGCGCGCCCAGCAGCAGCAGCTCCAGCAGCCGCCAGCCCAGCGCCTTGGGCTCGCGCCGGGGCCCGACGAGAAACAGCCGCTCGTTGACGAACGGCAGGTTGGCCGCGACGAGGGCGACGATCAGGACGGTCCAGACTTCGGCGGCGTGGCTCATGCGCAGGGGGCCGGTACTTCGCGGCGGCGCGCCTCAGCCAGCCAGCGTGCGCACGATGGCGTCGCGGCACAGCGCCATCAGGCCGCCGGAGAACAGGCCGAACAGCAGCACCGCCGCGCCGTTGGCGGCCAGCAGCGCGCCGACGCCGGAGGAATGCAGCACCGGTGCGGTCTGCACCGGCTCGTCGAACCACATGACCTTGACCACGCGCAGGTAGTAGAAGGCGCCGATCAGCGAGAACAGCACCGCGGCGATGGCCAGCACCAGGTAGCCGGTGACGTTGGTCGTGACCAGCGCCTGGATCACCGAGAGCTTGGCGAAGAAGCCCACCATCGGCGGCACGCCGGCCAGCGAGAACATGAAGACCGTCATCACGCCGGCGATCCAGGGGCTGCGCCGCGCCAGGCCGGCGAGGTCGGTGATCTCCTCGCTCTCGAAACCCTGGCGCGAGAGCACCATGATCAGCCCGAAGGTGCCCAGCGTGGTCAGCACGTAGGCGACGATGTAGAACAGCGCCGAACTGTACGCGTTGCCGGCCGACAGCGTGTTGCCGCTGACGACGCCGGCGCTCAGGCCCAGCAGCACGAAGCCCATCTGCGCGATCGTGCTGTAGGCCAGCATGCGCTTGAGGTTGCCCTGTGCGATGGCGGCGATGTTGCCGATGGCCAGCGAGGCCACGGCCAGCACGATGAACATCTGCTGCCAGTCCACCGCCAGCCCGAGCATGCCCTCCACCAGCAGGCGGATCGTGATCGCGAAGGCGGCGAACTTGGGCGCACCGCCGATCAGCAGCGTCACCGCGGTCGGCGCGCCCTGGTACACGTCCGGCACCCACATGTGGAAGGGTGCCGCGCCCAGCTTGAAGGCCAGGCCCGCGACGACGAAGACGATGCCCAGCACCAGCACCTCGTGGTTGATGCGGCCGGTGGCGATGGCCTCGAAGACCTTCGGGATCTCCAGCGTGCCGGTGGCGCCGTACATCATCGACAGGCCGTACAGCAGGAAGCCGCTGGCCAGCGCGCCGAGCACGAAATACTTCATCGCCGCCTCGGTGGCCGCGGGGTGGTCCCGGCGCATCGCCACCAGCGCGTACAGGCTCAGGCTCATCAGCTCCAGGCCCAGGTACACGACGAGGAAGTGGTTGGCCGAGCACATCACCGAGATGCCCAGCAGCGACAGCAGCGCGAGCAGGTAGAACTCGCCCTTGAGCATCTCGCGGCTGGCCAGCGTGGGCCGCGCATAGGCCAGCGTGACCATCACCGCCAGGCCCGCGAAGGCCGCCAGCAGGTGGCCCATGGGATCCACGACGACCATGCCGCCCATGCCGTAGGCGGTGTCGCCCTCGGCGAAGCGCAGCGCGTGCAGCAGCGCGAAGCCGGCGATCGTGACCTGGGTCAGCCAGAAGGTCGTGCGGCGCTCCGCGTCGCGGCTCCACAGGTCCACCAGCAGCACGACGCAGGCCAGCACGAGCAGCCAGATCTCGGGGTAGACGACGGGCCAGTTCATCGAGTCCATGTTCGTTTCCGTGCAGCGGCGTCGTTCAGGGCAGCTTGGGCTGGGCCACGTGGGCCAGCAGCTCCGCCACCGACACGTTCATCACGTCGGTGAAGGGCTTCGGGTACAGGCCCATCGCCAGCACCGCGACGGCCAGCAAGCCGAGCATCACGAACTCACGGCCGTTGATGTCCTTGAGCTCCTTCACGTCCGCGTTGGCGACGTCGCCGAAGTACACACGCTTGACCATCCACAGCGTGTACGCGGCGCCGAAGACCAGCGTGGTGGCCGCCAGCATCGCGATCCAGAAGTTGACCTTCACCGCGCCCAGGATGACCATCCACTCGCCGACGAAGCCGGCGGTGCCGGGCAGGCCCGCGTTGGCCATCGCGAACAGCACCGCGAAGCCGGCGAACTTGGGCATCGTGTTGACGACGCCGCCGTAAGCCGCGATGTCGCGGCTGTGCACGCGGTCGTAGAGCACGCCGATGCACAGGAACATGGCGCCCGAGACGAAGCCGTGCGCGATCATCTGCACGATGCCGCCGGTCATGCCCAGGTCGTCGAAGAGGAAGAAGCCCAGCGTGACGAAGCCTATGTGGGCGATCGAGCTGTAGGCCACCAGCTTCTTCATATCCTGCTGCACCAGCGCCACCAGGCCGATGTACAGCACGGCGATCAGGCTCAGCGCGATGATGAACCAGTCGTACTCGCGCGCGGCGTCGGGCGCGATCGGCATCGAGAAGCGCAGGAAGCCGTAGGCGCCCAGCTTCAGCATGATGGCCGCCAGCACCACCGAGCCGCCGGTGGGCGCCTCGACGTGGGCGTCGGGCAGCCAGGTGTGCACCGGCCACATCGGCACCTTGACGCTGAAGGCGGCGAAGAAGGCGAAGAAGAGCAGCGTCTGCGCGGTCAGCGGCAGCGGCAGCGCGTGCCAGGCCAGGATGTCGAAGCTGCCGCCGCTCTTGAAGTAGAGGTAGACCAGCGCGATCAGCATCAGCAGCGAGCCCAGCAGCGTGTACAGGAAGAACTTGAACGCCGCGTAGACGCGCCGCGGCCCGCCCCACACGCCGATGATGATGTACATCGGGATCAGCGTGGCCTCGAAGAAGACGTAGAACAAGAGCCCGTCGAGCGCGCAGAACACGCCCACCATGAGCCCGGAGAGGATCAGGAAGGCGCCCATGTACTGCGGCACGCGCTCGGTGATGACCTCCCAGCCGGCGATCACGACGATCACCGTGATGAAGGCCGTCAGCAGCACGAACCAGACCGACAGGCCGTCCACGCCGAGGTGGTAGTTGACGTTGAAGCGCGCGATCCACGGCATCTTCTCGACGAACTGCATTGCCGCCGTGGCGTTGTCGAAGCCGGTGACCAGCGGGATCGTGACCAGGAACGAGGCCAGCGCCCCGACCAGCGCGATCGCGCGCACGGCGCCGGCGTGGCTGTCGCGGCCCACCGCGAGCAGCAGCGTGCCGAAGGCGATCGGCAGCCAGATCGCGGCGCTCAGCAGACCCAGACCCTGACCCATTGCTTCCCGTTCCCGTTCTCGTTGTTCTTCGCCCGTCAGCGCATCAGGCCCGACAGGTAGGGCCAGAGCTGCCAGGTCAGCAGCCCGAAGACGCCCAGCAGCATGACCATCGCGTACTGGTACAGCCGGCCGGTCTGCCACTGGCGCACGAAGCCGGCGAACCGCCCGACCGCCTTCGCCGACCCATCGACGAAGACCCCGTCGATCACGCCCTGGTCACCGCCCTTCCACAGGCCGGTGCCGAGCACGCGGGCGGCGCGCGCCAGCACCTGCTCGTTGAACCAGTCCATGTAGTACTTGTTCTCCAGCACCACGCGCAGCGGGCGCAGCTTGCTGTCCAGCAGCGCCGGGATGGACGGCTGCCGGATGTAGAACCACCAGGCCGTGAGCACGCCGGCCAGCGCCAGCCAGAACGGCAGCGTCTGCAGCCCGTGCAGGGCCATCGCGGCGGCGCCGTGGAAGCCCTCGGCCAGCGCGGCCATCGCCGGATGGCGCGCGGCGTCCACCGCGATCGCGTCCTTCAGGAAGTCGCCGAAGAGCATCGGGCCGATCGTCAGGTAGCCGATCACCACCGAGGGCACGGCCAGCAGGATCAGCGGCGCGGTGACGACCCAGGGCGACTCGTGCGGCGTCGCGTCGTGGTGGTCGTCGTGGCCGTGCGCGTGGTCGTCCTCCGGCGGGAAGGGCTTGTGGTGGAAGCGCTCCGGCCCGTGGAAGACCAGGAAGTACATGCGGAAGGAGTAGAACGCGGTCACGAAGACGCCCGCGTACACCGCCCACATCGCGAAGCCCGCCCCCGGCAGCGCGCTGTGGTGCGAGGCGATCAGGATGCTGTCCTTGCTGTAGAAGCCGGCGAACAGCGGCGTGCCGATCAGCGCCAGGCTGCCCAGCAGCGCGGTGATCCAGGTGATGGGCATGTACTTGCGCAGCCCGCCCATGTTGCGGATGTCCTGGTCGTGGTGCATGCCGATGATCACGCTGCCGGCGGCCAGGAACAGCAGCGCCTTGAAGAAGGCGTGCGTCATCAGGTGGAACACCGCCACGCTGTAGGCCGACAGGCCCAGCGCCACCGTCATGTAGCCGAGCTGGCTGAGCGTGGAGTAGGCGACGACGCGCTTGATGTCGTTCTGGATGATCCCCATGAAGCCCATGAACAGCGCCGTGATGGCGCCGATGACGAGCACGAGGTTGAGCGCGGTGTCCGACAGCTCGAACAGCGGGCTCATGCGCGCGACCATGAAGATGCCGGCCGTGACCATGGTCGCGGCGTGGATTAGCGCGCTGATGGGCGTGGGGCCCTCCATCGAGTCGGGCAGCCACACGTGCAGCGGGAACTGTGCGCTCTTGCCCATCGCGCCGATGAACAGGCAGATGCAGGCCACCGTGATCAGCATCCAGTCGGTGCCGGGCAGCGTGAGCCGGGCCAGCTCGGGCGCCTTCGCGAAGGCCTCGCCGTAGTTCAGCGTGCCGGCATAGGCGGCCACCAGGCCGATGCCCAGGATGAAGCCGAAGTCGCCCACGCGGTTGACGATGAAGGCCTTCATGTTGGCGTGGATCGCCGTGGGCTTCTTCCACCAGAAGCCGATCAGCAGGTAGCTGACCAGGCCCACCGCCTCCCAGCCGAAGAACAGCTGCAGGAAGTTGTTGCTCATGACCAGCATGAGCATCGAGAAGGTGAACAGGCTGATGTAGGCGAAGAAGCGCTGGTAGCCCGGGTCGCCGTCCATGTAGCCGATGGTGTAGACGTGCACCATCAGGCTGACGAAGGTAACCACCACCATCATCATCGCGGTCAGCCCGTCGACGAGGAAGCCGACCTCCATGACCAGCTGGCCGACCACGGCCCACTGGTAGATCGTCTCGTTGAAGCGCGCGCCGGCGGCGACGTCGCGCAGCACCAGAAGCGAGCAAACGAAGGCGATCGCCACGCCCAGGATGGTGAAGAAGTGGGCGCCGCGGCGGCCGACCCAGCGCCCGGCCAGGCCGGCGATCAGCGCGCCGGCCAGCGGCGCCAGCGGCACCGTCAGCAGCAGACCTTGAGAGAGCGTGGACGCCATGCCGGTCAACCCTTGAGTTCGTCGAGTTCCTCGACGTTGATCGAGGACCGGTTGCGGAACACCACGACCAGGATGGCCAGGCCGATCGCCGACTCCGCCGCCGCCACCGTGAGGATGAAGAACACGAACACCTGCCCGGCGATGTCGCCGAGGTAGTGCGAGAAGGCGACGAAGTTGATGTTGACGGCCAGCAGCATCAGCTCGATGGCCATCAGCAGCACGATCAGGTTGCGCCGGTTCAGGAAGATGCCGATCACCGACAGCGCGAACAGGATCCCGCCCAGCGAGAGGTAGTGGCCCAGCGTGATGGGGGCGGCGATCATGGCTGCCCTCCGGTGCCGGCGCTGCCGGCCGGGCCCGCGGCACCGCCGCCGGCCGCTCCCTCGGCCCCCGGTGCCGCGCTGCGTGCCACCACCGGCGGCATCTTCACCAGGCGCACGCGGTCGGCCTTCTTCACGCGCACCTGCTCGGAGGGGCTCATGTGGCGGCTGTCCTTGCGCTCGCGCAGCGTCAGCGCGATGGCCGCGATGATGGCCACCAGCAGCAGCACCGCCGCCAGCTGCAGCGGATAGAGGTAGTCGGTGTAGATCGCGATGCCCAGCAGCCGCGTGTTGCCCATCGCCACCGCCTCGGCGGCGGGCTCGGGCGCGTCGAGCTGGAAGCCGCGCATCAGCACCAGCGCCATCTCCAGCGCGATCAGCGCGCCCACCAGGCCGGCCAGCGGCAGGTGCTTCCAGAAGCCCTCGCGGAAGCGGTCGCTGTTGAGGTCCAGCATCATCACGACGAAGAGGAACAGCACCATCACCGCGCCCACGTAGACCAGCACCAGCGTGATGGCCAGGAACTCGGCGTGCAGCAGCATCCACACGCAGGACGCGCTGAAGAAGGCCAGCACCAGGAACAGCGCCGCGTGCACGGTGCTGCGCGCGGTGATGACGCGCACGGCCGCGAACAGCAGCACGGCGGAGAAGACGTAGAACAGGGCGGTGGTGGTGTCCATGGAGTGGTTCTGTGGCGCGCCGCGTGGGCCGGGGCGCGCCGCAGCCGGTGGGGTCTCAGCGGCAGGGCATGGTCGGCGCGGCGGCGTCAGCGGTACTTCGCGTCGGCGGCCCGGTGGGCCGCGATCTCCTTCTCGTAGCGGTCGCCCACCGCGAGCAGCATGTCCTTCGTGAAGTACAGGTCGCCGCGCTTCTCGCCGTGGTATTCGAAGTGGTGCGTCTCGACGATGCTGTCCACCGGGCAGCTCTCCTCGCAGAAGCCGCAGAAGATGCACTTCGTGAGGTCGATGTCGTAGCGCGTGGTGCGGCGCGTGCCGTCGGCGCGCACATCGCTCTCGATCGTGATCGCCATCGCCGGGCAGACCGCCTCGCACAGCTTGCAGGCGATGCAGCGTTCCTCGCCGTTGTCGTAGCGGCGCAGCGCGTGCAGGCCGCGGAAGCGCGGCGACAGTGGCGTCTTCTCCTCGGGGAACTGCACCGTGATGTGCGGCGAGAGGAAGTGCTTGCCGGTGATCTTCAGGCCCTTGAACAGCTCGGCCAGCATGAAGCTGGACAGCACGTCCTTGACGGCGGCGAGGGTGCCGGTCGCGCTCATGGCGGCGTCTCCATCAGATCGGCTTGAACACGTTGAACGGGGTCTGCATCCACAGGCCCACGACGACCAGCCACACCAGCGTGACCGGGATGAAGATCTTCCAGCCCAGGCGCATGATCTGGTCGTAGCGGAAGCGCGGGAAGGTGGCGCGCACCCACAGGAACATCGTGACGACGCAGAAGACCTTGATCGCGAGCCAGATCCAGCCCGGGATGAAGTCCAGGAAGGCCACCGGCGAGGACCAGCCGCCCAGGAACAGCAGCACGGTCATCATGCTGACCAGGATCATGTTCGCGTACTCGGCCAGGAAGAACATCGCGAAGGACATGCCCGAGTACTCGATCATGTGGCCGGCGACGATCTCGCTCTCGCCCTCGACCACGTCGAAGGGGTGGCGGTTGGTCTCCGCCAGCCCGGCGATGAAGAAGACGACGAAGATGGGCAGCAGCGGCAGCCAGTTCCAGCTCAGGAAGGTCAGCCCCATCTCGGCGAAGTGGCCGCGCTGCTGCTGCGCGACGATCTCGCTGAGGTTCATGCTCGCCGAGACCATCAGCACGACGACCAGGCAGAAGCCCATCGCGATCTCGTAGCTGACCATCTGTGCGCTGGCGCGCAGCGCACCGAGGAAGGCGTACTTCGAGTTGCTGGCCCAGCCGGCGATGATGACGCCGTAGACCTCCAGGCTGGTGATCGCCATCAGGAACAGCAGCCCGGCGTTGACGTTGGCCAGCGCCACGTCCGGCCCGAAGGGAATCACCGCCCAGGCCGCCAGCGCCGGCATGATGGTCATGACCGGGCCGAGGAAGAACAGGCCCTTGTTGGCGGCGGTGGGGCGGATGATCTCCTTGAAGATCAGCTTCACCGCATCGGCGATCGGCGTCAGCAACCCGGCCGGGCCGACCCGGTTGGGGCCCGGGCGGATCTGGCTCCAGCCGATGGCCTTGCGCTCCCAGAGCGTCAGGTAGGCCACGCAGCCCATCAGCGGCAGCACGACGGCGACGATCTTGATCAGGCTCCAGACCACCAGCCACAGCGTGGGGCCGAGCGTGGCGTTGCCGAACTGGTGCAGCGGTTCGAAGAAGTCCATGCCGCTCACACCTTCTCGACCGTGACGGCGCCGAACATCGCACCCAGGGCCAGCGTGTCGACATGGCCGGCGGGAATGCGCAGCGTACCCTCGGCCAGCGTGGGCTCCTCGCGCGCCGGCAGCACCAGCGCACCCTCGCCCTGCCCGACCAGCACCTTGCCGCCGGGCTGCAGGCCCAGCGTCTTCCACAGCGACGAAGGCAGCCCGACCTGCGGCGCCCGCGCGTCTGCGGTCAGCTGCAACGCCGGCGCGCGGCGCACGAGGGCGTCGACGGCGTAGATCGGCACGTCGGCCACACGCTGCAGGCCGCCCGCCGGGGCCACGCCAGCGGCCGCGACGACGGCCGGCACCGGGTCCGCGGCGCAGGCGTTGTCAAGACGCGCGGCGATGCCCTGGCCTTCGGCATCGCCGCCCAGCGCCTGCGCGCGCAGTTGCTCGGCGCTCTCGGCGTCGAAGCCCGGCAGCCCGAGCAGGTTGCCCAGCACGCGCAGCACCTTCCAGCCCGGCCGCGTCTCGCCCAGCGGCTTGACGACGCCGTGGAAGGCCTGCAGCCGGCCCTCGGCATTGACGAAGCTGCCGGCGGTTTCCGTGAACGGCGCCACCGGCAGCAGCACGTCGGCCACGTCGGCCAGGCCCAGGTCGAGGTCGCGGAAGGGCGTGAGCGCGACGACGAGGCCGGCAGCGGCCAGCGCACGCTTCGTGGCCTGCGGGTCCGGGCTGTCGAGCAGCGGCTCCACGCCCAGCAGCAGCAGCGCCTTCATCGGCTGCGTCAGCATCTGCGCGGCACCCAGGCCGCCGGCACCGGGCACGGCGCCGACCAGCTGCGCGC
>CAZUPH010000081.1:0-3525 GCA_964621995.1 uncultured Rubrivivax sp.
CACCGGCGGCGCGGGCGCGGGGGCCGAAGCCGGCAGGGCCACGGCGACGGCGGCCATCTCCGGCTCGGCCGCATCGGGCGGCACCGTCCACGCCGGATCCTCCGCCGGCGCCAGAGCGACCAGCGGCGGTGGAGCGGCCGGCTCGGGCAGCGGCAGCTCGCCTGGGGGGGCGGGCGGCAGCGGTGCTGCGGGCTGCACGTCGGCGGGGGGCAGCACCGCGGCGACGCGCGGCGTGGGCTGCACCGGGGCGACCTGCGGCGAAGGCGCGGCCGCGGTCAGCGGCGGTGGTGGTGGTGGTGGTGGTGGTGGTGGCGGCGGAGGCGGCGGCGGCGGCGGCAGCACGCTCATCGATGCGACCGGCGGCAACACGGCCGGCGGCGGTGGCACCAGCCGCACGTGCAGGTCGGGCACCTCGGCGCGGCGTTCCCGCCACGGCAGCTGCAGACCCGGCAGCCCGAGGCCGTCGCCGCCCAGGCTCAGGCTCGCCAGCAGGGCATGCACGCCCAACGAGGCCGCCAGCGCCAGCGCCAGCCGCCGGCGGTCGGCTGCGGCGCGCGCGCGCTCGCCGCGGACCGGCGGCCGCGGCGAAGGGGGCCGATCGGGCAGCGGGGTCGGCGCCGGGCCGCCGGCGTGGCCGGGCGGTCGGCCGGCATCCTGGCCGCCGGCCCCGCCCGCCACGCCGGCCGCACCCGCACCGGCCGCCCCGGCCGCGGGCGGATGGTCAGCAGGCACGGGCTCGCGGTGCGCGCTGCGGGACGGACGGCCGGGCCGGGCCGCCCGCCCTGCCCCGCCCTGGCCGGACGGCGTCGTTGATGGACCGCATGCCGGCATTGTCCACGCCGGCCTGCCGCGCCCGGGCGCCCAAGTCGGGGGGCACGCGGAGCCTGCCGGGTTCAGGCGGACGGAAGCTCGAGCAGCCCACGATCTCGGCATTGCGGTCCAGCACGCGGCAGGCGTCGTCCACCCGCAGCTGCACCTCGGTGGGTCGGCCCGACCACGATCACGACGACGACCGAGCTGCGCGGCGCCAGGCCTGCCGGCTATCGGCGCCATCGGAATCCTCAATCGGCCGGCTCCTCAAGCGCCGCGGGGCCGCAACCGAAAAACGGCGGTTGCTGGCCCTGCCCGGTTCGCGGGCAGGCCCGAAGCAATCATCAACGAGGATCGAGCAGTATGGATCTGGGCAGGTTGACGGTGGGCAGGCGCTTGGCGATCGGGTTCGGCGCGCTGCTGGGCGTGCTGGTGGTGGTGACGGCGATTGCCGTCATCAAGGTGCAGGCCATCCAGGCCGCATTGCAGGCCAACAGCACCGAACATGCGCTCATACAGCGCTATGCGATCAATTTCCGCGGCTCGGCGCACGACCGCGCCATTGCCGTGCGCGACGTGGCGCTGAGCCAGAGCGCCGGGGACCGCGCACGCGAGAAGGAGGCGATCGAGCAGCTGGCAAAGTTCTACGCCGACTCCGCGGGCCCGCTGGAGAAGCTGCTGGCCACCTCGCCCGACGCCACGGAGCTGGCACCGCTGTACCAGGCGATCAAGGACATCGAGGCGCGCGCCGTCGCGTCCACGCGCGAGGTCGTGGCCCGCGTGGAGCGCGGCGACACCGAGGGTGCCCAGCAGCTGCTGTGGCGCGACGCCAAGCCGCAGTACGGGCAGTGGCTGGTCGCGATCAACCGGCTGATCGACTACGAGGAAGCGCGGCTGCAGGCCAAGAACAAGATCGCGCTGGACGAGGCGCAGGGCTTCCTGACCGTGATGCTGGCGCTGCTGGCGGCCGCGCTGGCCGGCGGCGCCGCGCTGGCCTGGACGATAGGCCGCAGCATCCTCGTGCAGCTCGGGGCCGAGCCGGCGGCGCTGGGCGAGGTGGCGCGCCGCGTCGCCCAGGGCGACCTGAGCCCGGTGCCCGGCGGACAGCAGGCGGCGCCCGGCAGCGTGCTGGCCTCGCTGGCGGCCATGCAGCGCAGCCTGGCCGACGTGGTGGGCCGCGTGCGCCAGGCCTCGGACGTCATCGCCACCGGGTCGGCCGAGATCGCCCACGGCAGCGCCGACCTGTCCTCGCGCACCGAACATCAGGCCTCGAGCCTGCAGCAGACGGCGTCGTCGATGGAGCAGATGAACGCCAGCGTCAAGAGCAACGCCGACGCCGCGCGCCAGGCCACCGACCTGGCGGCGGGGGCCAGCGCGGCCGCCGCCAAGGGCGGCGACGTGGTCGGTCAGGTCGTCAGCACCATGGACGACATCGCCGGCAGCTCGCGGCGCATCGCGGACATCATCGCGGTCATCGACGGCATCGCCTTCCAGACCAACATCCTGGCCCTGAATGCCGCGGTGGAGGCGGCACGCGCCGGCGAGCAGGGGCGCGGCTTCGCGGTCGTCGCCGGCGAGGTGCGCAACCTGGCGCAGCGCAGCGCCGAGGCCGCGCGCGAGATCAAGTCGCTGATCGGCTCCAGCGTCGAGAAGGTGGACGCCGGCTCGCGCCTGGTGCGCGAGGCCGGCTCGACGATGAACGACATCGTCGAGCAGGTGCGCCGCGTCTCGACGCTGATCGCCGAGATCAGCACGGCCTCGCGGGAGCAGGCCGGCGGCATCGACCAGGTCAGCGGCGCGGTGGCCGCGCTCGACCACACGACCCAGCACAACGCCGCGCTGGTGGAGCAGAGCGCCGCCGCCGCCGAGGGGCTGAAGGAGCAGGCGGCGCGGCTGTCCGAGGCGGTGCGCGTCTTCCGGCTCGCGGCGGCCTAGCGGGCAGTGGCTGTCGGCCGCGGACAGTGCGCTGCGGCCGGCCCCGCCGGGGTGGAGCACCGGCTGGTGGTCGGCACGTCGTGGCCCATGCGGGCGCCGCAGGCCGCGCTTCAGCCGCGGCGGGCACGCAACGCCTGCAGCGCGAGCGCCACGCGCGGCGCGGCGTGGTCCAGTTCGGCTTCGTCGACCGCGCCGAAGCCGAGCACCAGCCCGGGCGGCAGGCGCGCCTCGGCGCAGTAGCCGCTCAGCGGCACGCTCGCGACGCCCTGCCCGCGCAGGGCGAGCGCGGCGTCGCGGTCGGCGCAGGCGAAGGCGAGCCGGCCGGTCACGTCGAGCCCGGCCTGCATCGCGGGCAGCTCGAGCAGCCCCGCCCACAGGCGCCGCGCGCGGTCCTCCAGCGCGGCGGCGCGCCCGACGTAGACCCGTCGCATGCGCCTGACGTGGCGCGCGAAGTGGCCCTCGGCGATGAAGGCCGCCAGCACCGCCTGGGTCAGCAGGTTCGGGTGGCGCGCCGTGAGCGAGAGCGCCGCTGCGAACGCATCGGTCCAGCCCGGCGGGCAGACCAGGTACGACACGCGCAGCCCCGGATAGAGCAGCTTGCCGAAGCTGCCGGCCAGCAGCACGCGGGCCGGGTCCTCGGCCGCCAGCGGCGGCACCGGCCGCGAGCGGAAGCGGAATTCGCTGTCGTAATCGTCCTCGAATACCAGCGCCGCCTGGCGCCGTGCCCACGCCAGCAGTTGCGCACGCCGGGCCGGCGACATCGCGACGCCGAGCGGCGCC
>CAZUPH010000081.1:3535-6658 GCA_964621995.1 uncultured Rubrivivax sp.
TGGGCGTGACGCAGGCGAGCCGGGCCTGCGGCGCGCGCGCGATGCCGGCATCGACCTGCAGGCCCTCGGCGTCGACCGGGACGAAGACCGGCACGCGACCGGCCAGCCGGACCAGGTGGCGGGCGCCGGGATAGCCCGGATCCTCGAGCCACACCGGGTCGCCGGGCGCGCCGAGCACGCGCAGGCAGACGTCCAGCGCCTGCTGCATGCTGGAGACCACCAGTACCTGCTCGCGGTCCGCCGCGAGCCCGCGCGCCGCGCGCAGGTACTCCGCGATGGCCTGTCTCAGCGGCCGCAGCCCGGCGGCCGGCCCGTCCTCGAACAGCCAGCGGTTGCTGCCGCGCAGCAGCCGCGCATGCAGGCGGCGCAGCACGTCGAGCGGCAGCGCACGCGTCTCGCAGCGGTGCGGCGCGAAGGCGACCGCGGGCAGGCTGCCCACGAACGGGCTGAAGACCGGCCGCGGTGCCGGGGGGGCGGCGACGCTGCCCGCGCGCCGCGGCCGGCCGGGCGACAGCAGCCGGTCGGGCACCTGCGCCGACACGCGCATGCCGGCACCCGGGCGCGACTCGAGATAGCCCTCGGCCACCAGCTGCTCGTAGGCGAGCACGACGGTGCCGCGCGCCACGCCGAGGCTGGCCGCGAGCGCGCGGCTCGACGGCAGCGCGGCGCCGGGGCCGAGACCGCCGCCGACGATCGCGCCGCGCAGCGCACGGTGGATCCAGCGCTGCAGGGGCTCGCCGTCGTCGCGCGGCGGCAGTGCCGGCAGCCAGGGGGTGCGGGCAGACTGGACCAATCGATCGCTCGTGAACTGGATCTGGTGCGTGGGCCGGTGCGGCGGCACGATGCTCGCACGAACCGAGGAGCCTGACCATGGACCCTGCACAGATCGCGGCGCTGCTGCGCCGCCACGTCGAGGCCGAGAATGCACACGACCTCGAACGAACGCTCGCCACGCTGCACCCGGACTGCGTCTTCGAGGACGTTCCCTTCGGCCAGGTCTGGCGGGGCCACGAAGGCGCCGCGCGTCACTACGGCCAGTGGTGGGACGCCTTCGGGCTGCAGTTCCGCGAGGGCGAGGCGGGCGCGCTGCATCGGGCCGGCGGCGGCACCGTCGTCGCCGAGGGCCGCTTCGCCGGCCGCCACGTGGGTCCGTTCCACGGCCTGGCCCCGACCGGCCGCGCCGTCGACTTCCGCTTCGTCGTCGTCGTCGGCTTCCGCGACGGCCTGATGGCGGGCGAACGCTTCTTCTACGACCGCGCGACGCTCGCGCAGCAGCTCGGCGTGGGGCCGGGATGGCCGGCCTGACGGTGGCGCTGGCCGGCGCGACCGGCGTGCTCGGCCGCCTCGTCGCGCTGCGCTTTCGCACAGCCTGCAACCGCTTGCGCTCGCTGGTGCGCCCGCCGACCACGGCAGCCGGCGGCGCCGACGGCGTCGTCGGCGACCTGACCGCCCCGGCGTCGCTCGCGCGCTGGCTCGACGGCTGCGACGTCGCGCTGCACCTGGCCACCGCGCTGCGGCCGGGCGCCGACGGCCGCATCGACTGGGCGCGCAACGACGCGCTGCGCGACGCCGGCACCGCGAACCTGCTCGAGGCCTGCGCGCGCGGCGGCGTCGGACACGTCGTGCTGCAGAGCGTGGCGTTCGTGCAGGCCCCTGCCGACGATGCCTGGTGTCGCGGTGACGAGCCGCTGGCCGAGAGGCCGTTCCTGGACTCGGCGCGCCGGCTCGAGCAGCACGCCGCCGGCAGCGGCCTGCCCGCGCTCGTGCTGCGCGGCGGGCTGTACTACGGTCCCGGCACCGCGCTGTCGCAGGCCTGGGCGGCGTCGGCACGGTCCGGCGACTGGCGCGTGCCGGGCAACGGCCGCGCCTTCGTCAGCCTCGTGCACGTGGACGACATGGCCGCGGCGGTCGCGGCCGCGGCCACGGCGCAGCCGCCGCGGTCCGGCGTGATCGCGGTCGTCGACGATGCACCGCTGCGCTGGGGCGAATTGCTGCGCGGTCTCGCCGCGGCTGCGGGCAGCGCTGTCGCGCCGCAACCCGCACCGCCTTCGGCGCTGCCCTCGTTCCGCGTCTCGAATGCCCAGGCGCGCCTGCGCCTGGGCTGGGCACCCCGCCATGCCTCGTGGCGCGACGGCGTGGCCGCAGAGCCCTGGGCCCGCGCGCCGCCGGCCGCGGCCCGCACGACGCAGGCCGATGACCGACGATCCCCCTCCCCCAACCCGACAGGAGCCCCGCCATGACCACCGACCCCGCCACCGGCACCCGCGTCGACGAGATCGCCGAAGGCATCCACCGCATCCACACCCCTGTCGCCCTGCCCGATGGCGAGCGCTTCAACTTCAACCAGTACCTGCTGCTGGACGACGAACCGCTGCTCTTCCACACCGGCCCGCGCGCGCTGTTCCCGGCGGTGTCGGCGGCCATCCGCTCGCTGCTGCCGATGTAGCGGCTGCGCTGGATCGCGTTCTCGCACGTGGAGGCCGACGAGTGCGGTGCGCTGAACCCGCTGCTCGCGGCGGCACCGCAGGCGCTGCCGGTGTGCTCGCAGATCGGCGCGATGGTGTCGGTGGGCGACCTGGCCGACCGTGCGCCGCGTGCGCTGGCCGACGGCGAACGGCTGGTGACCGGCCGGCACACGCTGCAGTGGCTGGACACCCCGCACGTGCCGCACGGCTGGGACGCCGGCCTGCTGATGGATGTCACCGGCGCCACGCTGTTCTGCGGCGACCTGTTCACCCAGCCCGTCTCCGCACCGTAGGCGTTGACCGAGAGCGACATCCTCGGCCCGAGCGAGGCCTTCCGCAGCCCGCTGGACTACTACGCGCATGCACCGCAGACGCGCGCGACGCTGCTGCGCCTGGCCGCGCTGCAGCCGCGCACGCTGGCGTGCATGCACGGCAGCGCCTGGCGCGGCGACGGCGCCGCCTTGCTGCGGCACCTGGCCGACGCGGTCGCCGCACCGCGCTGACCGCGGCTGCTGCCCGGCGCCATGGTCGTGCGGTCGGGTATCGGCAAGCCGACCCACCTCGGAGGCACGGCCGCATTCACGCCGCCGGCGGGCTATCGAGCAGTGGCGCTGAGCCCACGCCGGCGCGCGAGGCTTGCCCCGGCGCACCCGGCTAC
>CAZUPH010000081.1:6668-16905 GCA_964621995.1 uncultured Rubrivivax sp.
CTGGACGCGTCCAGTCTGACCCAGGCTCGCCCGAAGGGGCACAACCACCCCTTCGAGCCGCCGCCAACTACATCGGCCGGAACAGGTGCCCGAAGGCGCGGCTGACCTTCAGCGGCCGCTGCAGGCCGCGCACGGCCAGGCTGTAGTGGCCGCTCTCGTCGCGTGTCGCGCTCAGGATGGCGCTCGAGTTGACCATCACGCTGCGGTGCACCTGGATGAAGTCGGTCGACTCGATGCGCGCCATCAGTTCGCGCAGGCTCATGCGCACCAGCGCTTCGCCGGTCGGCGTCACGACGTTGACGTACTTCTCGGTGGCCTCGAAGCACACCACCTCGGCCACCGGGATCATGCGCACGGTGTTGCCCACGCCGGCGCGGATGACCTTGATGCGCTCGCCCGCCTCGGCCGGCGCCGGGGCGATGGACTGCACGCGCTGCATCAGCGCGGCGCGCTCGCCGGCAGCGGGCGGCGCCGTGCGTGCGGCCAGCCTGGCCTTCAGCCGCTGCACGGTGTGTTGCAGCCGCTCGGCCGTCGCGGGCTTGAGCAGGTAGTCGACCGCGGCGCGCTCGAAGGCGGAGACCGCGAACTCGTCGAAGGCGGTGACGAACACGAACAGCGGCTCTGCATGCCCATCGGGCCAGTCGTCGGCAACGGCTTCGGCCACGGCGAGCCCGTCGCGGCCGGGCATCCTGATGTCGAGGAACACGACGTCGGGCGCCGCGGCCAGCGCCAGTTCGGTCGCCCGCAGACCATCTTCGGCGACGCCGACGATGCGCAGCTCCGGCCACGCCTGGTCCAGCAGCCGGCTCAGCGTGCGCGCGAGCACCGGTTCGTCCTCGGCGATGAGGGCAGTGGGGATGCGGTCCGGGGTCATGGACGTTCTTCCAAGCGGGTATGCGGCCCGCGCGGGAGGAACACGACGGAGCGCACGCCGCCGGGGTGAAGGCGATCGAGAAAAGGGCGCGCCGCCGGGCCGTAGACGGCCAGCAGCCGTTCGCGCACGTGACGCAAGCCGTAGCCCGACCCTTCGGGGCCGGTGCCGGCGTCGTCGTGCCCTCCCTCGGCGTCCTGCTCCGGCAGGCCGAGTCCGTCGTCCTCGACGCGGATCTCGATGCCCGCATCGGTGGCGCCTGCGATCACCTCGATGCGGCCCGGGCCGACCTTGGGCTCCAGGCCATGCTTGATCGCATTCTCGACCAGCGGCTGCAGCAGCATCGGCGGCACCGGCATGCCTTCCAGCGCGGCAGGCAGCTCCAGCCGGAAGCTCAGCCGCGGCCCCATGCGCAGCGACATGAGCTCCAGGTAGGCCCGCAGTTGCGCGAACTCGTGCCCCAGCGGCACCGACTCCGTCCGCGACCCGGCCAGCGTGCCACGCAGGTAGACGATCAGACGGTCGATCATCGCCTCGGCGCGGTCGGCGTCCTCGCGCACCAGCCCGCGCAGGTTGGCCAGGGTGTTGAACAGCATGTGCGGCTCGAGCTGCGTGCGCAGCAGGCGCAACTGCGCCTCGGCGCGCGCGGTGGCCTCCCTGGCCAGCTGCTCGCGGGTGGCGAAGTGGCGCAGGCCCAGCCCGCCCACCAGCACGGTGAACAGGATCGGCACCAGGCTGATGAACTGGTGGCCGACCAGGCGCATCGGCTCGCCCAGCAGCACGAAGGCGATCTGGTGCCCGAACAGGTAGCCGACCGGCATCGCGATTGCGCCGATCAGCAGCCAGCGCGTGCCGGCGGCGAGACGTTCGAGGCGGCGCTGGCGCCGCAGCAGCACCACGCAGGCCACCATGGTCAGGCCCACGCACTCCGCGAAGACCAGCAGCCGGGGAAAGCTGTCCAGGCCCGGCACCAGGATGTACAGCAGGGCCGCGGCAAGGGCCCAGACCACCGCGGAAGCGGCCACGACCTGCGCGGCGCCCTTCGGCGTGCTGGGCCACAGGTCGGCGCGGGCTGTCGGAGACAGGTACATGGCGGCAGTGTCCTCGCTCCGGGGGCCACGCATCGGCGGACTGTAGGGTCGGCGCCGGCCCGTGCCAAGCGGTGCCTAGAGGCCGGCGCCCAGCGCCATGACGGCGCCGACGCCAAATCCGTAGGGCAGGTGCGACACGGTGCTGGCCAGCAGCGCGTTCGATCCTCTCGGCCCACGCCGTCCGAACCAGCCCCAGCCGAAGGCCGGCAGCAGCAGCAGCCAGGGCAGCAGCGAAGTCGCCGCACCGAAGGCCACGCCACCCCACAGGCGATGCGCGGGCAGTGTCCAGCCGGCGGCCTGCAGCCAGGCGGCGTAGAGCAGCGCGACCCCGCCGCCGCCGACCAGTAAGTGGAACGCCCAGCCCATCCGCACCTCGCCGGCGCGTGCCGGCGAGCGGGCGATGTCGGCATGCGCCCACTGCCCGCGCAGCAGGCCCAGCGCCCAGCGGCCGACCAGCGCGACGCTGACGCCGCTGCGCAGGCCCGCGCGCGCGGCGAGCGTTTCGGTGATGTCCATCAGGACGGCGCCGACGATGCCGCCGACATAGGCCAGAACGTAGCTGTTCACTCGAGAATTCCTGGGTGTGGGAGCGGGGCGGGATCGGCCCGCGAGGTCAGGGCGCCGACGGCCGCCTTGTGGCCGCCGCCGGCGTCGTGCCGGATGCGTCCGTGCTCAGGACTGGGCGCAGCGGGTGCCGGCGCCGCAGCTGCACTGCGGGCCGCAGGCGCATTGCGCGCCGCAGGCGCACGGCGCGCCACAGGCGCAGGCGCCCGGTGCGGCAGCCTGCTGGCAGCCGCAGGTGCAGCCGGTGCCGGGACAGGGGTTGCAGTTGCAGGGGACTTGCTGGGTGCTGTTCACGGTGGAGGCCTTTCGGGTTGCATCGAGGACGGGATGTCTTCGATGCCCGCACTGTCGGCTCCTCGCCCGAGCCGGGACAGCACCATGAGACGAACGGTCGGGCTGCGTGCCGCAGCGGTCGCGACGATCGACCGAACGGGCGCGCCGCGTCGTACAGGCGCAGGGGCCCTGCGGCGTGCGCGGGCAGGGACCGCGGGTGCCGGTTCAGCTCCAGAGCGCGTCGGACCGGGCAGGCGCCGCAGCCAGCACCTCCGTGACGCCGAAGCGCCGGTCGAAGTACGTCGCGCGCCGGGACACGACCAGCAGCGCTGCGAGCGCGGCCAGGATCACGCTGTCCCAGGGCTGGGCGTCGGGCCAGGCGGGGCCGTTGACCTGGAAGTGGAACAGGGCCGCCACGAGCAGGCTGCCGCGCGCGGCGTTGAACATCGGCGTGAGGATCAACGACAAGGCCACGCAGCCCAGGAAGAAGCCGGGCAGCGACCAGTCGCTTTGCGGCGTGCCGCTCAGGAAGAACGCCGGCACGTGCCACAGTGCCCAGACCACCCCCAGCCACAGGCCGGCCCAGAACGGCGCGAGGCGGCGCTGCATCAGCGGCAACGCCAGGCCGCGCCAGCCGAGCTCCTCGACCGGGCCGATCGCCAGCGTGGTGAGCAGGGCAGGCAACAGCATCCACCAGGGGTCGAACGGCAGCGGCGCGCCGATCGTGCCCTTGAGGGCCGCGCCGGCATAGAAGGCCAGCGGCAGGCCAGCGACGAGCAGCAACCACCATCCCCAGGGCATGCGCCACATCAGCAGCCGCTGCAGGAAAGGCTTGACGCCGGCCAGTCCGTGGTGCCGGATCACCAGGCCCAACGCCGAAAATGCCGGGGCGTGCACCGCCAGGATGAACAGCGGGTTGGTATAGCCCAGCGGTCCGAAAAGGGCCTCGGCCTGCGGGGTGAACAGCGCGAACAGGGCCAGAATGCCCCACGAGATGCCGAACGAGAGCACGAGGAAGGCCACCAGGGTTCGCGAGCTCATGACGCTGTCGCTTTCTCGAGGGTTTCGATGCCGGGGCGCAGCCTGGGCCGGGTGCCGCACCCTGGCGGCTGCAATGGGTTTCGTCCTGGCCGGGTGTGCAACGCCCGTCGCCCCGGTCGCGGTCGACGACGATCATCGCACCGGCGCCCTTGCGAGCGCGCTGGACCAATTGGTCCGCATGACTTCGCTGTCCGTGCCCGACGCGCCCGCGGTCTTGCTGCAGGTCGATCTGCCGCGCGCTGGCCTGCGGTGGCGCGGCAGCACCGGACTCGGCGCGAGTGTGTCGCCGGACCCCGACGGCACCCTGCGCATCGCGAGCAACACCAAGACCTTCGTGGCCGCGGCGCTGCTGCTGCTGCACGAGCGCGGGCAGGTCGAGCTGGATGCACCGGCCGCCCGCTGGCTGGGGCCCGCGTCGCGGCGCGCGTTGCAGGATGCGGGCCATGACCTGCCAGGCATCACCGTTCGCATGCTGGCCCAGCACACCAGCGGCCTGCGCGACCACTCGAGCCTGCAGACCTACCTGGCCCAGGTGCAGGCGCGGCCGGATCGCCGCTGGACGCGTGCCGAGCAGCTGGCGCTGGCGCTGGCCGACGGACCGCCGCTGGCGCCGCCCGGTCGCGCATTCCACTACAGCGATACGGGCTACGTGCTGCTGGGCGAGATCATCGAGAACGTCACCGGCGAGCCGCTGCCGGCCGCCGTCCGCCGCGTGCTCGACTTCCAGGCGCTGGGCCTGCACGACACCTGGTTCGAGTCGCTCGAACCCACGCCGCCCGGCGCGCCGCCACGGCTGGTCCAGCTGATGGAGGGCATCGACGCCGCGGTCTTCGATGCATCGATCGACCTGTACGGCGGTGGCGGCCTGGTGTCCACGCTGGCCGACCTGGCGCGGCTGCATCGCGCTGCCGTGCGCGGCACGCTCTTCACCGACGAGGCCACGGCCAGCGCCATGCGGGAACCCTCGGCGCCGAGCCTTGCCGGCGGCGCCACGGCCTACGGCATGGGGTTGGCGCGCATGGTGCATGCCGGCTTGGTCTGCCACGGCCACGGCGGCTTCTGGGGCACCGACGCCTGGCACTGCCCGGCCATCGACCTGACGGTGACCGCTGCCGTGACGACGACCACCGGCCGCGAGGCCTTGCGCGCCATGACGATGGATGCCATCCGCCTGGCAGCCCGAACTTCAATACGGCCCGACCAGACACCTGCCCGCACACCCGACACAGGTGACTGCGCCCGCCGCAGCCTTGCGGGCGCCCAGGTCCGTGACTGCAGTGGTTCTGGGACGAGCGCCCTCGGAAGACCAGGCCGCAAGACCCCGGTCCGGCCCGCACGGCATGAAGGCCCACGTCGGCGCGGATGCGCACTCGGGGCTGGTGCACGGCGTGGCGGGCACCGCGGCCATGGTCAACGACCTGGCCCAGGGCCGGGGCCCTGCTGCACGGGCAGGTCGACGACGCTTTCGGCGACGCGGGCGGCCAGGGTGTGCACAAGCCACCCCCCGGAAGCCGACGGCCCGCGGCGGCACGTGGCGACGCGCCGGGGGCTGCGGCGCAATCCCAACCCCCTCATCGCGCCGCAGTTCGAGGCGCTGACGCTGGAGAACTGGAAGGCGAGACGCCTGTGTGCGCTACAGCACCGACATCGGCAGCGCCGTTGACCAAGCTGCAACCGGCAGGCGGCTGCCGGCGTGCTCACGCGCCCGGGGGATGTGCCTGCGCCGTGCGCAAGGGCAGCGCACGGCTTGCCCGCGCCATGAGGAGGCATGATCAAGACGCTTCGAATCGTCCGTGCCCGGCCAGGCGGCCCGTTGGGGGCCTCGGCACGCGCACCAGGGCCGTCGCTCCTTGTGACGACGGTGGCGGGCGTGGTCCTGTGCGGCGCGCTGAGCTTTCCGCTGGCGGCCCAGGAGTCACGGGATTCGGCGGCCCCGGCGCGGATGAACAGTGCGGCCAGCGGCGGGCCCGAAGAGCGCTCTGCAGCGCCTGCCACTGTCGACGTCACGCCCGTCGCGCGCGACGAAGAGATCGGTCGACGCCTGCAGAGCGTCCTCGACGCCACGGGCTGGTTCACAGGCGCCCAGGTGCGGGTCGATGCCGGCGTCGTCTTCCTCGACGGGCAGACGCAGACCGAGGAACTCCGGAAGTGGGCCGGTGACCTGGCGCGCAACACCCAGGACGTCGTCGCGGTGGCCAACCGGATCGAGGTGCCCCAGCCCGCCGTGTGGGACCTGCGCCCGGCTTGGGCTGGGCTGCTCTCCTTGTGGCGTGACTTCGTCCGCTCGCTGCCCCTCGTCGTCTTCGGAATGATCATCCTGGCGCTTTCCGTCGGGGCAGGGAAGATCGCGACGCGCGCCGCCGCGGCCGTGCTGGCCCCGCGCATCGAGGCCCGGCTGCTGCGCAGCGTGTTCGCCCGCGGGGCCGGCGTGCTCGTCGTGCTCGCAGGCATCTACGTGGTCCTGCGGGTCTCCGGGCTGACCCAGCTGGCGCTGACGGTGGTCGGCGGCACCGGACTGGTCGCGCTGGCGCTGGGCATCGCGTTTCGCGACATCACCGAGAACTTCCTGGCCAGCGTCTTCCTGAGCATGCAGCGCCCCTTCGAGACGGGGGACCTCGTCGAGATCGCCGGCGTCACGGGCTACGTGCAGCAGCTCAACGTCCGTACGACGATCCTGATGACGCTGGACGGCAACCTCGTGCAGATCCCGAATGCGACCGTCTACAAGACCAACCTGCGCAACTTCACGAGCAGTCCCAACCGGCGCGAGGACTTCCTCGTCGGCATCGACTACGCGGCCATGATCACCGACGCGCAGGAGATCGCGCGCCAGGTGCTGGCCCAGCATCCGGCCGTCCTGCAGGACCCGGAGCCCTCGGTGCTGGTCGACAGCCTCGGGCCGTCGGCCGTCAACCTGCGGGTCTACTTCTGGCTGAACGGCCGCGAGCACAGCTGGACGAAGGTCCGCTCGTCGGTCCTGCGGCTCGTCAAGCGTGCCTTCCAGGAGCAAGGCATCTCGATGCCCGACGATGCGCGCGAGGTCATCTTTCCGCAGGGCGTTCCCGTCACGGTGATCGACCGCACCGCGGCTGCGACTGTCGCCGAGGGCGAGCCCCAGCCGCAGCGTCGGCGCCCTGCCGCAGCGCCGGCGGAGGACACCGATGCGGTGTCCACCCAGGCAGAGGCCGGCCTCTACAGCGAAGCCGCCGTGATCGAGGCGCAGGCGCGCCAGGCACAGCCCGGCAAGGGCGGGGAGAACCTGCTGCCGGCCCAGGACCCGTCGACCAGACCGCCGTGAGGCCACGCCCTTGGCAGGCGCGCGCCTTGCTATGCGGCCCGGGACTCACTCTCTGACCGTTCCATCGTCCGCCGTGCCCCCGAGCGCACCATGGAGCGCACCCAGTGTCTGGGTCGCCGCGATGTAGCGCATCTCGACGGCGAGCCGGTCCTCGGCCTCCGGCACGGCTTCCCGCGCCCCTCTGACGATCATGGCGGCGTGTCGCCGAAGGCAGTCCGCGTCCTGCGCCGTCCGCACCTGGCCGGCGATCTGCGCGATGGCATCGAGCATTCGAATGGCCAGCGCCGGGTTCGACCGGGCGCTCTGTCGGATCTGGTTGAAGGCCGTGTCGACGATCTCGGCAAAGGTGAAGCCCGCCGCGACCAGTCGCAGCCGTCCGCGATCGTCGGATCGGAAAGGTGAAGGGACCTCGCTCCGGGCCAGACGACACAGGGCCGATCCCAGCCGGTCCACGCAGGCAATGGCCGTGAACGGGTCGTTGACTCCCGGGGACAGCGCACGCACGGCAATCTCGACCAGCTGGAGGAACGAGAACTCGACATCCTGGGTGGCCGTGCGCTGCGCCCCGAGCACGACGGCGTCGTTCAACTCGTCCGCCAGGGCCTCGGTCACACGTTCCCCGGGCCAGACCATGACGATCGTCTGCCCCCGGACGAGGTAGTGCCCGGGCCGCCGCTCCAGCCGCAGCAGCAGGTCTTCCCGATCGGCCAGGGCCATCAAGGCGTCGGCATCGATCAGCTGGAGATAACCATCCTCGCGCGCACCCACGGGACGGGCGTCACGCTCGAACGCCGCAGGCAGCGCGGCTGGCCCCGGTGCATTCGAGGTGACGGGGCGAGGCTGGCCCAGCTGGCCTGGAAACAGCTTGCCGATCCCGTCCTCGAGTTCCCTGCCGACCCGAGCCACGACCACTTCCGCCTGGATCGAGACCGCGACGTGGTGGATGAAGTAGATCAGCACGCCGATGCTGACCATGGCCAGCAGCATGCCGATGCTGACGGACAGATGAGGCACGAAGGCCACTTCGTCGGCGCGCCGGATGGTGCGCAACACCAGCAGGCAGTACACGAAGGTCGCCACGAAGGTGCCGAGCACGACCTGGTTGGCGGTGTCGCGCATGAAGCTGCGCAGCAGTCGGGGCCCCATCTGGGACGAGGCGAGCGACATCGCCACGAGCGTCATCGAGAACACGGTCCCGGCGATCGCGATCATCGACCCGGCCACGGTGCTCAGCAGCAGGCTGGCGCCCTCGGCGCCCCCGGTATAGCTCCAGCCCAGGCGAAGCAGCCAGTCGTGGGCATCGGCTTCGTCGATCGCGACGGCAGCAAGCGCAAGCGCCACGGCAAGGCCTGCCATGGTCGCTGGCACGAACCAGAAACTGGATCGGAGGCGATCCCAGGCCTTCAGCAGCAGTGCCTTCAAGCCACCTCACTTCAATGCTCGAGCCTGAGGCTGGGCCCAACGCCGGCGCGGAAGGCGCCACCCGCAAGCCTAGTCACTGGACCCGAGACGCACTGTTCGCTACCGCACGCCGTCGTCGACCACGCGACGCGGGCGTGGCCACCGCCTTCAGCGGCCGCATCGTGACCGGCCGGCTTCCTCCGGCGGGACGTCGGCGTTTCGAGCTGCCTGGACGCTGCCGGTCGCCACCGCGGGGAGATGGCCCATTGCGGTCATCCCCTGCACGCAGGAAAGGCGGCCGAGGCCGCCCTTCCCCTTCGGGCCGACGCCCGCTCGATCCGCCTGCTTGCCCAGGAACGCCGGAATCGCGATCTCGTCCATGCCGTTGCTCGCCTGCCCGCGCCAGCTGCGCCACACGCTGGGGATGTCGCGCCGAGGCTGCACCTCATCAGGTTCCACGGCGTGCTGGCGCCGAACGCCAAGCTCAGGCCGCTGGCGGTGCCGCAGGGACCGCAGGCACAAGAGCGGGCCGGCGACACCGCTGCGGCTGCCGAGTGCGAGGTCGAGACCGCCCGGACCCGGCCACCACGCATCAGCTGGGCGCGGCTGCTCAAGCGGGGCCTTGACATCGAGAGGCAGCACTGCCCGAACTGCGATGCCTGGCAACTGAAGATCATCGCGGCCATTCTGGAGCGGCCTGTGAGCGAGAAGATCCTGACGCACCTGGGCCTGGATCCGCAGCCCCCGCCCAGGGGCCCAGCGCGTGAGTTCGGGCAAGACTGAAACCGCCTGAGCCGCACCGGCTGTCGTCAACACCACGTCCACAGGCTGCAGCGCAGCACTGTAGCAGAGGCGACGTTGCGCGCAGATGGGGCGCGGCGGAATCGCCTGACGGGCGGGTTTGGGTCGGTAGTACCCGTTCGCGGTCGGTCACAGCGGTCGTTCGGCCGCCGTCGATACAGCGGCGTCGTCCGGCTGACTGCTCGCGAAGCCGGAGCGGTCATCGAAGGAATCGATCCGCGCCAGACTGCTTCCGGTCAGAGCCGTCGCTCAAGCGCCGAGCCTGAGTGGCCGCAACCAGTCTGAAGCGGACTTGAATCGCTGGCTGGTCGCCCCGCAACGGTTGGCGACTGTCGCTTGCAGCCAGTGTGATCACGCTGAGCGCTGTCAGCCCGACGTTCGCATCGGCACTCGGCACCTGCCCGACTGGAAACGGTGCAAGGCAAGACTGACGTAGGCGGCCCCGGCCCGGGCTGGACTTGGCCGCCGGCGAGCGGGAGGTCCATCGGCAAGCACGCCAGGGCCCGGGCGTCAGGAAGCGGGGGCGCACCGGCGTCACCTGGCACCGCGAGGTGCCGGGGGCGGTGTCCGTTCATTGCGCGCAGGAGGCTCACCGGGCCTCTCAGCGGCGCTCAGGCGTCGCGTGATGTCTCGGTCACGCCAGCCGCCATCGCACCTGCGGCAGGGCGCGACGTGGACTCGAGTGTCGCGGCGCGCTCCAGCCGCAGGGCGACCAGCGCCGCCACCAGCGACAGCAGCACGCAGCCCGTGAGCAGCTCGAGCAAGGTGGTGGGCGTGGGCGAACCCTCCACCACCAGCGCCGTGAGCGTGCTGAGCAAGGCCCCCAATGCCATCACCTGCGCGCCGCCCAGCCCCGCGGCCGTGCCGGCCAAGGCCGGCCGAACCGACAAGGTGCCC
>CAZUPH010000082.1:0-16752 GCA_964621995.1 uncultured Rubrivivax sp.
AGGCTCAGCGCGAACGGCTCGAGCGAGCGCTTCGACAGGCTCAGCGCGAACGGCTGCGGCCGGAGCAGAGAGTGCCATGCCCGCAAGGCGCCGCAAGCCCCCGATCGAGCCGGGGAGCTCTGGCGCGCGCCGCATGCCGCGAAGCGTGCGGCACTGACATGCACGAAGACCTCGTCGTCGCCACGCGCGAGGGTCTGTACTGCCCGGCGGGCGACTTCCACATCGACCCCTGGCGGCCGGTGGCGCGCGCGGTGATCACGCATGCCCATGCCGACCACGCGCGGCGTGGCCACGGCGCCTACCTGGCCACGGCGGTGAGCGCCGGCGTGCTGCGCGCGCGGCTCGGGGACATCACGCTGCAGGGCCTGGCCTACGGCGAGGCGGTCACGCTCGGCGGCGTGCGCGTGAGCCTGCACCCGGCCGGCCATGTGCTCGGCTCGGCGCAGGTGCGGCTGGAGCACCGCGGCCGCGTGTGGGTGGTCTCGGGCGACTATTTCGCGAGCGGCCACGAGGCCGACGTCAACGCGACCTGCGCGCCTTTCGAGCCGCAGCGCTGCGACTGCTTCGTCACCGAGAGCACCTTCGGCCTGCCGGTCTACCGCTGGCGGCCGCAGCGCGAGGTGCTGGCCGAGGTGAATGCCTGGTGGCAGGCCAATGCCGCCGCCGGCCGCGCGAGCCTGCTGCTGGCCTATAGCTTCGGCAAGGCGCAGCGCCTGCTGGCCGGCGTGGACCCCTCCATCGGGCCGATCGCGGTGCATGGCGCGGTGGCGCCGCTGAACGAGGCCTACCGCGCCAGCGGCGTCGCACTGCCGGCCACGCTGCCGCTGGACGCGCTGCCGCGCGCCGATCTCGGCCGCGCGCTGGTCGTCGCGCCGCCGGCGGCGCAGGCCAGTGCCTGGGCGCGCCGGCTGGGCGACCACTCCGATGCCTTCGCCAGCGGCTGGATGCAGCTGCGCGGCGCGCGCCGGCGCCAGGGGCTGGACCGCGGCTTCGTGCTCAGCGACCACGCTGACTGGCCCGGGCTGCAGCGCGCCATAGCCGCCACCGGTGCCTCGCGCGTGATCGTCACCCACGGCTACGAGGCGGTGATGGTGCGCTGGCTGCGCGAGCAGGGGCTCGAGGCCGGCAGCTTCGCGACCGAGTACGGGCAGGAGGAGGAGACGGCGCCCGCGCCGCCGTCCAGCCAGGAACCGGCGGCGCGCGCCGACGATCAGTTGCCGCCGGGCCGACCGACGAGCTGAACGTCCAGCCGCGGTTCGGCGGCCTTCTGGTCGATGCGGCTCTCGACGAAGATGCGCCGCGGGTCCACGCCGCGCTCGCTGAGGAAGCGCTTCACCGCCTGCAGCCGGCCGGGCGTGAGGTCGCGCTCGGAGGAGCCGCTGCCGTCGATCTGCCAGGGCCCGGTGGGCACCACCAGCGCGACCTCGACGTCCAGGCCCGAGGCCTCGATGATCAGCTCGGTCAGGCGCTCGCGCGCCGCCGGGCTGAGCTGCTCGCCGACGAACAGGCCCTTGGCCGGCAGCGAGGCCGTGCGCACACGCTCCTTGTCGTCCTTGTTCGCGGCGCCCGGCAGCGGCTGCACGCGCTGCTCGCCGGCGGCGGGTGCGGTCGCCGCCGGCGGCCGCGGGCTCGTCTGCGCCGACGCTGCCGTGGCCCCCAGCAGCGCCGCGCCGGCGGCCGACAGCAGCACGAGCGCGGCGCGGGTCAAGGCAGGGACGGGCGGGCGCAGGGCGGGCATGGCATCTCCTCGGTGCACGGTCCGCATTGTGACCGTGCGCGCCGCCGGCGTCGCGCGCGCGGGGCTTGACGGCCGTCAAGCCCGCGCCGGCCGCAGGTCCACCGGGCTGACGGCGGCGGCGCCGAGGGCTTAACCTCGGCGCTGCGGCGCCCCTGCCGCGCGCGGACCCGGAGGCCGACCGATGAAGATCCTGCTGCCCGTCGATGGCTCGACCGCCGCGCTGGTGGCCGTGCGCCACGCGCTGACGCTGGCCGAGCAGGGCCTGGACTGCGACTTCGTGCTCGTCAACGTGCAGGAGCCGCCTTCGCTGTACGAGGTGGTGGTCGCGCACGATGCCGACGTGATCCAGCAGGTGCGCGGCGCCGCAGGTGCCGATCTGCTGCGCGACGCCGAGGCCATGCTGGAGGCCGCCGGCCACGCCTGGGAGGCCGAGGTGGCGGGCGGCCAGCCGGCGGCGATGATCGTCGAGGTGGCCGAGAACTACGGCTGCGACGCCATCGTGATGGGCGCCTGCGGCATCGGCGACGGCGAGGGCCTGGGCAGCGTGGCGCGCGCGGTGATCGAGCTCAGCCCGCTGCCGGTGACCGTGGTGCGTGCCACACCCGTCGAGGAGCCGCCGGCGGACGAGTGAGCCGCTGCCGCTACTGCAGCGGCAGCGTGATGGCCCAGGTGTCGGCCTCGGGCTGCTCGCTCGCTTGCGCGAAGCCCAGGTCGCGCGCCAGTTCCAGCATGCGCGTGTTCTGGCGCAGCACGGTGGCCACCAGCCGCTTCGTGCCGCGTGCGCGCAGGTGATCGATCAGCTTGCGCATCAGTAGCTCGCCCAGGCCGCCGCCCTTGAGGTCCGAGCGCACGACGATGCCGAATTCGGCGCTGTCGTTGTCGGGGTCGCAGGTCGCGCGCACCACGCCCAGCGTCTCCTCGGGCGCACCATCGGCGCCCTCGGCCGGCGCGGTGGCCACGAAGGCCATCTCCCGCTCGTAGTCGATCTGCGTCAACCGCGCCAGCTCGGTGCGCGTGATGCTCTGCCGGCTGTAGAACACGCGCATGCGGATGTCCACCGGGTCCAGCTTCTGCAGGAAGGCCAGGTGCTGCGGCTCGTCCTCGGGGCGGATCGGGCGCAGCGTCAGCGGCCGCCCGCGCCAGCTGAGCTGCTCCACCAGCTGCGCCGGGTAGGGCCGGATCGCGAAGGCCGCCGCACCGCCCGGGGCGCGTGCATCCACGCGCACGCGCGCGTAGAGCGCGATCACGCCCTCGGCGTCGGCCAGCAGCGGGTTGATGTCCAGCTCGGTGATCTCGGGCACCTCGGCCAGCAGCTGCGAGACGGCCATCAGCACGCCGTGCAGCGCGTCGCGGTCGGCCGCCGGCACGTCGCGCCAGCCGGCGAGCAGCCTCGCGATGCGCGTGCGGTCCACCAGCGCGCGCGCCAGCGGTTCGTTCAGCGGCGGCAGCGCCACCGCGCGGTCGGCCACCACCTCCACCGCGGTGCCGCCGGCGCCGAACAGGATCACCGGGCCGAACAGGGGGTCGAGGCTGGCGCCGACGATCAGCTCCAGCGCGCGCGGGCGGCGCACCATGCGCTGCACCGTGAAGCCGCTCAGGTCGGCGTCGGGCCGCGCGGCGCGCACGCGCGCCAGCATCGCGGCGACCGCGCTGCGCAGCGCGGCCTCGTCGGCGAGGTCCAGCGCGACGCCGCCGACGTCGCTCTTGTGCGTGATCTGCGGCGACAGGATCTTCAGCGCCACCGGCCAGCCCACCGCCTGCGCCGCGGCGACGGCCTCGTCGGCGTCGGCGCCCACGATGCGCGTGCCGGCCACCGGCACCGCGATGGCCTCCAGCACCGCCTTGGCCTCGGGCTCGGTCAGCCACTCGCGGCCCTCGGCCAGCGCCGGCGCGATGGCCGCCCGCACGCGCGCCAGGTCCGGCGGCACCGGCGCGCTGCCCACCGGCGGCGCCTGCAGCAGCTGCGCCTGGTTGCGGCGGTACTCCAGCAGCATCGCGAAGGCCTCGACCGCGGCCTCCGGCGTGTCGTAGCAGGGCACGCCCGCGGCCTGGAAGGCCTGGCGCGCCTGCGCCACCGCGGCGTCGCCCAGCCAGCAGGCCAGCAGCCGCTGCGGCGCGGCCTGCGCCAGCGGCAGCAGCGCCGCTGCGATCTCCGCGCTGGGCACGATGGCGGTGGGCGCGTGCATGAACAGCAGCGTGCCGGCCTCGGGGTCGGCCAGCAGCGTGCGGAAGGTGTGTTCGTAGCGCGCCACCGGCGCGTCGCCGATGATGTCCACCGGGTTGGCCTGCGACCAGTTGGGCGGCAGGCCGGCGTCCAGCGCCTCGCGCGTGGCCGCGGACAGCGCCGCCAGCTCGACCCCGCGCGAGGCCGCCTCGTCGGCCGCCATCACGCCGGCGCCGCCGCCGTTGGTGACCAGCGTCAGGCGGTCCAGCCGCGTGTCGCGCGCCTCGTCCCCGGTGGCGGCGCCGCGGAAGTGCGCCAGGGTCTCGGCGGCGTCGAACAGGCCCTGCAGCGTGCTCACGCGCAGCATGCCGGCACGGCGGATCGCGGCGTCGAAGACGATGTCGCTGCCGGCCAGCGCGCCGGTGTGCGAGGCCGCCGCCTGCTGCCCGGCCGAGGTGCGGCCGGCCTTGACCACGATGACCGGCTTGTTGCGCGCCGCCGCGCGCGCCGCGGACATGAACTTGCGCGGCGCCTCGATGCTCTCGACGTAGAGCAGGATCGCGCGCGTGGCCGGGTCGTTGGCCAGCCAGTCCAGCAGGTCGCCGAAATCGACGTCGGCATGTTCGCCCAGCGAGACGAACTGCGAGAAGCCGATGCCGCGCCCTGCCGCCCAGTCGAGCATCGCGGTGACGAGCGCGCCGCTCTGCGAGACGAAGGCCAGCGGCCCCGGCGCGGCGGCGCGGTGCGCGAAGCTGGCATTGAGCCCCACGTGCGGCGCCAGCAGGCCCAGGCAGTTGGGCCCCAGGATGCGCAGCAGGTGGCGCCGCGCGGCGTCCAGCATGGCCTGCTTCTGCGCCGCGGTCTGGCCGGCCGTCAGCACGATGGCGGCGCGCGTGCCGCGCTCGCCCAGTTCGGCGACGAGCCCGGCCACGGTCTGCGGCGGCGTGCAGATGACCGCCAGCTCGGGGGTTTCCGGCAGCGCCGCGGCGCTGGGCCAGGCGCGGTCGCCGTCGACCTGCTCGCGCCCCGGGTTGACCGCGTAAAACGCACCGCCGAAGCCGCCGGCCTTGAGGTTGCGCCAGACCGTGGCGCCCACGCTGGCCGGGCGGTCGCTGGCGCCGAAGACGGCGACCGAACGCGGGTGGAAGAGGCTGTCGAGGTGGCGGATGCTCATCGGGGCGGGCGCGGCAGGGCAGGTCTCGGGCTGAGGTCCGATCATGCCTGCCCCGGATGACAGCGCGCCGCGATGCCCGCCCGGCCGCCGGGGACGGGTGCGGGGCGGGTGCGGGGCGGGCACCGGGCAGGCGCAGGTCGGCACGGCATCATCGGAGCGCGATGCGCGACTTCGCCGCCCTCTACCAGGCCCTGGACGCCAGCACCGCCACCGGCGACAAGGTGGCGGCGCTGCGCCGCTATTTCGCCGCGGCGCCGGCGGCCGATGCGGCCTGGGCGGTGTACTTCCTGGCCGGCGGCAAGCCGCGCCAGGCGGTGCCCACCGCGCTGCTGCGCGCCACCGCGTGCCGCCTGGCCGGCATCGCCGACTGGCTGTTCGACGAGTGCTACCAGGCCGTCGGCGACCTGGCCGAGACGATCGCGCACGTGCTGCCACCCCCCGCGCGCGCCGGCGACGCCGGGCTGGCCGAGTGGGTGGAGCAGCGCGTGCTGCCGCTGCGCGGGCTGAGCCCGGCGGAGCAGGGCGAGCGACTGGCCGCGGCCTGGGGCGAGCTGGACACCGCCGGGCGCTTCCTGTTCGTCAAGCTGATCGGCGGCGGCTTCCGGGTGGGCGTCAGCCGGCTGCTCGTGCAACGTGCGCTGGCCGAGCAATGGGCCCTGGACGCCAGGCTGGTGGCGCAGCGCCTGGTCGGCTGGACCGATGCCCGCGCCACGCCCAGCGCCGAACGCTTCGCGGCGCTGGTGGCGCCGGCCGACGCCGCGGCGCCGGTGTCGGGCCAGCCCTATCCGTTCTTCCTGGCGCATGCGCTGCAGGCCGCGCCCCAGACCCTGGGCGCCGTGGCCGACTGGCTGGCGGAGTGGAAGTGGGACGGCATCCGCGCGCAGATCGTGCGCCGCGCCGGGCAGGCGTGGATCTGGTCGCGCGGCGAGGACCTGGTCACCGAACGCTTCCCCGAGGTCGCGGCCTGGGCCGCCACGCTGCCCGAGGGCTGCGTGCTCGACGGCGAGCTGCTGGCCTGGCGCGACGGTGCGGCGCAGCCGGCGCCGTTTGCGCTGCTGCAGCAGCGCATCACGCGCAAGACGGTGAGCAAGCGCGTGCTGGCCGACGCGCCGGTGCGCTTCGTCGCCTACGACCTGCTGGAGTCCGACGGCATGGACCGCCGCGGCGAGCCGCAGCACGAACGCCGCGCGCGGCTGGAGGCGCTGCTGGCGGCGCAGCCTGCGCACCTGTCGCCGCGGCTCGAGGCCGCCGATTGGCCGGCGCTTCATGCACTGCGCGATGCGGCCCGCGCACGCGGTGTGGAGGGGTTGATGCTCAAGCAGCGCGCAGCGCGCTACGGCAGCGGCCGCACCAAGGCCGACGGCACCTGGTGGAAGTGGAAGCTGGACCCGCTGTCGGTGGACGCGGTGCTCGTCTATGCGCAGGCCGGCCATGGCCGCCGCGCCGGCCTGTACACCGACTACACCTTCGCGGTGTGGAGCCGGCCGCCGCGCGACGCCGCCGAGGCGCAGGCGGTGCTGGAGGCCATCGCGCGGCGCGAGCCGGCACCACCGGCCGGCAGCGACGCGCTGATGCTGCTGCCCTTCGCGAAGGCCTACAGCGGGATCAGCGACGAGGAGTTCGCCGCCGTGGACCGCGAGATCCGTGCGAACACGCTGGAGAAGTTCGGCCCGGTGCGCAGCGTGAAGCCGACGCTGGTGTTCGAGATCGGCTTCGAGGGCATCGCTGCCAGCCCGCGCCACAAGAGCGGCATCGCGGTGCGCTTCCCGCGCATGCTGCGCATCCGTCGCGACAAGCCGCTGCACGAAGCCGACACGCTGCCCACGCTGCAGGCGCTGGCGCGCGGCGAGCCGTGAAGCGCTGCGCTCAGCGTGCCGCGAGCAGCGCGTCGCGCGTGCGCTCGAGCCGCGCCTTCGCGTCGGCCGCCACCTCGCGCACCGCCGGCTTGTCGACCATCTGCACCATGATGTCCGGGTCCAGGAAGCCGACGCTGCAGCGGCCGGCTGCCAGTTCGCGCACGATCACGTTGCACGGCAGCAGCAGCCCGATGTCGGCCTCGGCCTGCAGCGCCTTGTAGGCCAGCGGCGGGTTGCAGGCGCCCAGGATGCGGTAGGGCGCGATCTCGGCGCCGAGCTTGGCCTTCATCGTGGCCTGCACGTCGATGTCGGTCAGCACGCCGAAGCCCTCGGCCTTCAGCGCCTCGGTGACGCGCTCGACGGCGGCGTCGAAGGGCAGGTCCAGGGTGCAGTGGAATCCGTACATGGCGTTCTCCGGTGGGCGCCGGCCAGGCCGGCGCGGTGCCGCATTGTGGCAGTGTGGGCGTACGGTCCGGGGTACACGCGCCGCAGGGGCTTTGCTCCGCAGCGCACCGCGTCTTGCACGACGCACGGCGGAGCAGTCGATGCCTGATTGTGCAGGGCGGCTTGCGGCGCAGTGCGGACATTGCACGCTTGGCTACGCATATCACCGTTCGCGCTGAGCCTGTCGAAGCGCTCGTGGTCCTCAGGGCTTCGACAGGCTCAGCCCGAACGGCTCGAGCGGGCGCTTCGACAGGCTCAGCGCGAACGGTTCGTCGGGGTGCCTCGAAGGTCCGCCATGCGCCGTAACCGGCCCGAGCCGGGAGTGGTTCCCTTCAGCCCGCCGGTGCAGCCGCAGGCTCGCCGCGCAGCCTGGTCACCATGAAGCCTGCCGCCTGCGTGATGTGTTCGCGCGCCAGGGCCTCGGCGCGCGCGCCGTCGCCGGCGGCGATGGCGTCCAGCATCGCCGCATGCTGGTCCCAGATGTCGCGCGGCGTCTCGTCGCGCAGCAGCACCTCGCCCATCGCGCGCTGCGTCAGCATCCAGTGGGCATTCATCGCGCGCGCCACCAGCGGGTTGCCGCTGAGGCCGTAGACGAATTCGTGGAAACGCTGGTCGGCGGCGATCATCTTGGGCACCGAGGCGGCGGCCACCGCCTTGCGCCCGGCCTCGATCAGCGCTGGCCCCTGGCGCGCCGCGCGCTCGGCCGCCGTCTCGGCGGCGCGGCGTGCGGCCAGGCCCTCGATCACCGCGCGCAGCTCGTACATGTGCTCGACCTGGTCCGGGTCCAGCGGCGCCACCTCCAGCCCGCGCCCGGGGGCGTCGCGCAGCACGCCCTGCTTGCGCAGCAGCAGCAGCGCCTGCTGCACCGGCTGGCGCGACACGCCCAGCGCCTGCGCGATCTGCTCCTGCACGATGCGCTCACCCGGCGCCAGGCGGCCGGCGTTGATCTCGGCCAGCAGTGCGTCGTGCACCTGCTCGGTCAGGTTGGGGGGCAGGGCCAGGGTCTTCATCGGCATTCCGGGCGGGTCGCGTCGGCCACCAGTCTAGCCGCCGGCCGCCGTATTGCATTCAGAGTTCCGCATGCCGGATCTCCGGATTTACCCTTATTGAACTCTGAATTCAGAGTTCTACAGTCCGGGCAGCGGGCCGCGCATGGCGGGCCGTCGACCCCCAGGAGACCGCCCATGACCGCTTCCACCGGCCGCAGCGTGGCCGAGATCGTCGCCCGCTTCCTCGTCGCCCGCGGCGTCGACCGCATCTTCGGCCTGCAGGGCGGCCACATCCAGCCGATCTGGGACCACCTGGCGCAGCTCGGCGTGCGCATCGTCGACGTGCGCGACGAAGGCGCCGCGGTGCACATGGCGCATGCCCATGCCGCGCTGTCCGGGCAGGTCGGCATCGCGATGGCCACTGCCGGCCCCGGCGTCACCAACTGCGTCACCGCGATGGCCAACGCGCACCTGGAGCGCGTGCCGGTGCTGCTGATCGGCGGCTGCCCGCCGCGCCCGCAGGACGACCTGGGGCCGCTGCAGGGCATAGACCACGCCGCCATCCTGGCGCCGGTGACGCGCGCCTCGCGCACGCTGCGCGTGTCCGAGCAGATCGCGCGCGACCTCGACAAGGCCTGGGCGATGGCCGAGGGCGATGGCAACCCGCCGGGACCCGTCTACCTCGAGATCCCGACCGACGTGCTGCGCGAGACGGTGCCCGCGGCGCTGGTGCTGCAAGAGCACCTGCGCGCCAGGCCGCGGCGGCGCCTGCTGCCCGACCCGGCGCTGGTGGCCGAGGCCGCCGCGCGGCTGCGTGCGGCGAAGCGGCCACTGGTCGTCACCGGCCGTGGCGCCCGGGCCTCCGCGGGCTGCGGCGCCGCGCTCGCCGCGCTGCTGGACGCCAGCGGCGCCGTCTACCTGGACACGCAGGAGAGCCGCGGCCTCGTGGACCCGGCGCACCCCGCGGTGGTCGGCGCGGTGCGCGCGCGGGCCATGCAGGAGGCCGACTGCGTGCTCGTCGTCGGCCGCAAGCTGGACTACCAGCTCGGCTACGGCTCGCCGGCGGTCTTCAAGTCGGCGAGCTTCCTGCGCATCGCCGACCACGCCGACGAACTGCGCGACAACCGGCGCGGCGAGGTCGAACTGCTCGCCGACCCGGCGCTGGCGCTGCAGGCGCTGGCCGACGCGATCGGGCGGCCGGCCCCGGCGCGCGACGCCGCCTGGGCCCAGGCGCTGCGCGCCGAGCACGTGAAGCGCGCAGCGAAGTATGCCGAGACGCTGGCCAGCGCACCCGCCGGCAAGGACGGCCACATGCACCCCAACCGCATCTTCGCGGCGCTGAAGAAGGTGCTCAGGCCCGATGCGATCACCATCGCCGACGGCGGCGACCTGCTCAGCTTCGCGCGCATGGGCCTGGAGACGCGGCACTACCTGGATGCCGGCGCCTTCGGCTGCCTGGGCGTGGGCACGCCCTACGGCGTGGCCGCGGCGCTGCTGCACCCGGAGCGACAGGTCGTCACGATCACCGGCGACGGCGCCTTCGGCATCAATGCGATGGAGATCGACAGCGCGGCGCGCCACGGCGCCAAGGCCGTCTTCATCGTCAGCAACAACGCGGCCTGGAACATCGAGCGGCTGGACCAGGAGATGAACTACGGCGGCCGCGTCGTCGGCACCACGCTGGCCTGGAGCGACTATGCCGCGATGGCGCGCGCCTTCGGCCTGCACGCCGAGCGCGTGACCGACCCCGAGCGGCTGCCCGGTGCGATCGCCGATGCGCTGGCGAATGCGCCGGCGCTCGTCGACGTCGTCGTCACGCAGGACGCGCTGAGCTCCGACGCCGGCAAGGGCCTGGGCTGGGTGCCCGACCGCCAGGCGCTCACCGCCTGGGACGACGCCGAGCGCGCGCGCCGCGAGGGAGCCGCCTGATGGGCGCGCTGCTCACCCTGTCGGAGATGGTCGCCACGCACGCGCGGCTGCAGCCGCAGCGCATCGCGGCGCGCGACTCGAGGCGTACGCACACCTGGGCGCAGTGGGACGAACGTGCCAGCCGGCTGGCCAACGCGCTGCGGGGCCTGGGCCTGCAGCCCGGCGACCGCGTCGCGCTGCTGGCCTACAACACGCTGGAGTGGCTGGAGATCTACACCGCGCTGGCGCGCGCCGGGCTGGTGGCGGTGCCGCTGAACTTCCGCCTGCGCGGGCCGGAGGTGGCCTACATCGTCGAGCACTGCGAGGCGCAGGCGATGATCGTGCAGGACGACCTGCTCGGCATCGTCGAGCCGCTGCGCGGCGAGCTGCCGGTGCCCGCCGGGCGCTTCGTGCGCCTGGGTGCGGGCGCGGGCGCGCGCGAAGGCTGGCTCGACTACGAGGCGCTGCTCGCCGGTGCCGACGCGTCGGCACCGGCCGTCACCGTGAAGCCGGCGGACCTGTTTGCGCTGATGTACACCAGCGGCACCACCGGCCGCCCCAAGGGGGCGATGCGCAGCCACGAGGGCAACGCGCTGCTGGCGCTGGTCACCGCGCTGGAGTTCGGCCTCACGCGCGACGACCACGGCCTGCTCGTGATGCCGCTGTGCCACGCCAACTCGCTGTACTTCCTGCTCACCTTCACGATGCTCGGCGCGACGATCACCGTGGACGACCGCCGCAGCTTCGACCCCGAGGCGCTGCTCGCGCTGCTCTCGCGCGAGCGCATCACCTTCACCTCGCTGGTGCCCACGCACTACATCATGATGCTGGACCTGCCGACCGAGGTGAAGGCGCGCTACGACCTCGCCGCGGTGGGCAAGCTGCTGATCTCCTCGGCGCCGGCGCGCCGCGAGACCAAGCTGGCGATCCACGAGCTGTTCCCGAACGGCCGCCTGTTCGAGCTCTACGGTTCCACGGAGGCCGGCTGGGTGACGGTGCTGCGGCCCGACGAGCAGCTCACGCACCTGGGCTCGGTCGGCCGCGAGTGGGCCGGCTCGGGCGCGATCCGGCTGCTCGACGCCGAGGGCCGCGAGGTGCCCGACGGCGAGGTCGGCGAGCTGCATTCGCGCACCGCCTACGTCTTCGACGGCTACTGGAAGAACCCGGACAAGACCGCCGAGGCCTTCCACTGGCCCCCAGGGCTCGGCCCTGCCGAGCCCGCCCCCCGAGGGGGTGAAGGGTCGCGGGGGACCCGCGAGGCCTTCAACGGCGCCTGGTGTTCGGTGGGCGACATGGCGCGCCGCGACGAGCAGGGCTACATCTACCTCGTCGACCGCAAGAGCAACATGATCATCAGCGGCGGCGAGAACATCTACCCGTCGGAGGTGGAGTCTGTGCTCGCCGCGCACCCGGCGGTGCAGGACGTCGCGGTCGTGGGACTGCCCGACGCCAAGTGGGGCGAGGCGGTGTGCGCGGTCGTCGTGCCGCGGCCCGGCACGACGGTCGACGAGGCGACGCTGATCGACTGGTGCCGCGAGCGCATGGCCGGCTACAAGCGGCCGCGCTCGGTGCGCGTGGTCAGCGAGGGCGAGCTGCCGCGCACGGCCACCGGCAAGATCCAGCACCGGGCCTTGCGCGACAGGCTGGCGGCGGGCTGAAGCGCGGCCGGCCGGCCGGCGCGCGTGCGAACATGCGCGCCGTCGCCTCCGCAGCCGGGCCAGGTCCGGCCCACCGCTTGAATCCCAGCAGCAGCCCCCGTTCGTCCGGCCATCTGTTCCGCGCGTTCAGCGTGATCGCGCTGCAGGGCTTCGGCGGCGTGCTCGCCGTCGTGCAGCGCGAACTGGTCGAGCGCCGCGGCTGGCTCACGCGCGAGCAGTTTCTCGAGGACTGGGCGGTGGCGCAGACGCTGCCCGGGCCCAATGTCGTCAACCTGGCGCTGATGCTGGGCGACCGCCACTTCGGCTGGCGCGGCGCGCTGGCCGCCGCCGGCGGGCTGCTGCTGCTGCCGCTGGTCCTGCTGCTGGCACTGGCGCTCGGCTTCGAGAGCCTGGCCGACGTGCCCGCGGCGCAGGGCGCGCTGCGCGGCATGGGTGCGGTGGCCGCCGGGCTGGTGGCCGGCACCGCACTGAAGCTGGCGGCGGCGCTGCGCGGCAACGTGCTCGGTCCCGCGGCCTGCGCGCTGGCAGCGGCCGCCACCTTCGGACTCGTCGCGCTGTGGCGCATGCCGCTGGCCGCGGCGCTGCCGCTCGTCGCGCTGCCGGCCTGCCTGTGGGCCGGCCGGCAGCTGAGGGGCTCGCGGTGAGCGCCGCGGACTGGCTGGGCCTCGCGGCGCACCTGCTGCTGCTGTCGCTGCTGGCGGTGGGCGGCGCCATCGCGGTGGCGCCGGACATGCACCGCTACATCGTCGTGGAGCAGGGCTGGCTCAGCGACCCGCAGTTCGCCGCCAGCATCGCGCTGGCGCAGGCCGCGCCCGGCCCCAACGTGCTGTTCGTCGCCCTGCTGGGCTTCAACGTCGGCTGGCACGGCGGCGGCGCCTGGGCCGGCCTGCTCGGGCTGCTGGTGGCGATGGGCGCGATGCTGCTGCCGAGCTCGCTGCTGACGCTGGCCGTCACGCGCCGGCTGCATCGCCACCGCGAGCACCGCGCCGTGCGCGCCTTCAAGCAGGGCATGGCGCCGGTGGTCATCGGCCTGCTGCTGGCCACGGCCTGGATCCTGGTCACCTCGCAGCGCGGCGTGCAGGGCCTGGCGCCGCTGGCGGCGCTGTCGGTGGCGGTGGCAGGGCTGGTCTGGCGCACGCGGCTGCACCTGCTGTGGATGCTGGGGGCCGGGGCGCTGCTCGGCGCGGCGGGCGTGCTGTGAACGGGGCCCGCCGCGCCCTGCGGCGACCGCTCCTATCATCTGCCCGGTGTTCCGCGCCTGCCTGCTTGCCCTGACCATGCTTGCCAACGCCGCCCCTGCCGCCGCCGGCGGCGCCGACCCGGCGCCCGCGACGCTCGCGCCGCCGCTGGCTGCGCGCCAGCCCCATGTCGTGACGAGCCCGCACGGCGAGCGCGTCGACGACTACCACTGGCTGCGCGACGACGACCCCAAGGCCAAGCGGCCGGAGATCCTGGCCTACCTTCGTGCCGAGAACGACTACACCGCGAAGATGCTGGCGCCGCTGGCGGCGCTGCAGGCCGAGCTGGTGGCCGAGATGCGCTCGCGCGTCCGCGAGGACGACAGCAGCCCGCCGGTCTACGACCAGGGCTGGTGGGTCTGGCGCGAGTACGCCGTCGGCGCCGAGTACCCGGTGCACAAGCGCCGGCGCGGCAGCCCGGAGCGCCCGGACCCGAAGGCGCGTGTGCAGGTGCTGCTCGACGAGCCGGCGCGCGCCGCCGGTCATGCCTACTGGAGCGTCGGCTCGATGGCCGTCAGCCCCGACGGGCGCTACCTGGCATGGACCGAGGACACCGCCGGGCGGCGCATGCACACGCTGCGCATCCGCGACCTGGTGCGCGGCGAGGACCTGCCCGACGCGGTGCCCGGCGTGCTCGAGAGCCTGGCCTGGGCGGCCGACGGCCGCACGCTCTTCTACATCCGCCAGGACCCGGTGACGCTGCAGAGCGGCCCGGTCTGGCGCCACCGCGTCGGCACGCCTGCGACCGACGACGTGCTGGTCTACGACGAGCCGGACAAGACCCTCTTCACCGGCGTGCACGCCAGCGCGTCGCGCCGCTACGTGATCATCTCCGTCAGCGGCTTCGACACCGCCGAGACGCTGGCGGTGCCCGCCGCGCGGCCGACCGAGCCGCCGCGCGTGGTGCTGGCGCGCCGCGACAAGGTGCGCCACAGCGCCGACCACCTGCGCGGGCGCTGGATCCTGCGCACCAACGAGGACGCGCCGAACTTCCGCCTCGTGCAGGCGCCCGAGAGCGCACCCGACGACCGCCGGCGCTGGAAGACGCTGGTGCCCGGCCGCGAGCAGGCCACGCTGGAGGGCTTCGCGCTGCTCGAGCGCGGCATCGCGATCGAGGAACGCGTCGAGGCCGACCGCCGCGTGCGGCTGTACACCGGCGGGCGCTGGCAGACCGTGGCGGGCGCGGCGGCGGCCACCGTCTCGCTGGGCGAGGTGCGCGACCCGCGCGCCGCGCACCTGCGCTTCACGGTCACCTCGATGGTGCGGCCCACCGAGACCTGGGACCTGCACGTGGCCAGCGGCGCGCGCACGCTGCGCAAGCGCCAGCCGGTGCCGAACTACGACGCCGCGCTGTATGCCACCGAGCGGCTGTGGGCCAGCGCGCGCGACGGCGCGCGCGTGCCGGTCACGCTGGCCTGGCGGCGCGACCGCGCACGCATGGACGGCACGGCGCCGCTGCTGCTGATCGGCTACGGTGCCTACGGGTCGTCGTACGACCCCACGTTCTCGTCGAACCGGCCGAGCCTGATGGACCGCGGCTTCGTCGTCGCGATCGCGCACGTGCGCGGCGGCGCCGAGCTCGGCGAGGGCTGGTACGAGGCCGGCCGGCTGCTGCACAAGTGGAACACCTTCAACGACTTCGTCGACGTCGCCGAGGCGCTGGTGCGGCAGCAGCGCGCCGCGCCGGACCAGCTGTTCGCCAGCGGCGGCTCCGCCGGCGGGCTGCTGATGGGCGTGGTGGCCAACATCGCGCCGCAGCGCTTTGCCGGCATCGCCGCCGACGTGCCCTTCGTCGATGCGCTGACGACGATGCTCGACGAGACCATCCCGCTCACCGCCAACGAGTGGACGCAGTGGGGCGACCCGCGCGAGAAGGCCGCCTACGACTACATCCTCTCGTACTCGCCCTACGACAACATCCGCGCGCAGGACTACCCGCCGATGCTGGTCACGACCGGGCTGTGGGACAGCCAGGTGCAGTATTTCGAGCCGGTGAAGTACGTCGCGAAGCTGCGTGCGCTGAAGACCGACCGCCATCCGCTGCTGCTGCACGTCAACATGGACGCCGGCCATGGCGGCGCGTCGGGGCGTTTCGAGGTGCTGGCCGAGATCGCGCGCGAGTACGCCTTCTTCATCGACCTGGCGGGGCGGCGCTGCGCGGCGGGGCCTGGGCCGAATCCTGCACCTGCGCGCGCACCGCGGCGCCGAGCTCGATCACCGCCATCGCGTAGAAGCGGCTGAAGTTGTAGCGCGTGATGACCTGGAAGTTGGCAGTGGCCGCCACGAAGTGGCTGGCGCGCCCCGGGTTGCGCAGCTCCACCAGGGCCAGCGGCGCGCCCTGCGCGTGCGCTGCCGGCGGCAGCGTGGCGCCGCGCTCGCCGAACTGCGCCGGCGCCCAGCGCGGCGCGATGTCCGCCGCCAGCAGCGCCTGCCAGCCCTCGCCGCCCGCGGGCAGGCCGACCGCATGGTGGGTCGGCAGCCCGGCCTGCCAGCCGTGGCCGGCGAGGTAGTTCGCGACGCTGCCGATGGCGTCGGCGGCGCTGCCGAGCAGGTCCACGTGGCCGTCGCCGTCGAAGTCCACCGCCCAGCGGTTGATGCTGCCGGGCATGAACTGCGGCAGCCCCATCGCGCCGGCGAAGCTGCCGCGCTGCGCCTGCGGGTCGGCGCCTTCGCGCGCGCACCAGACGAGGAATTCCTCGAGCTCGCCGCGGAAGAAGGCGCTGCGGTCGCTGCGGCCGGCCGGGAAGTCGAAGGCCAGCGTGGCCAGCGCATCGAGCACGCGGTGGCGCCCGGTGATGCGGCCGTAGAAGGTCTCCACGCCGACGATGCCGACGACCACCTCCGCCGGCACGCCGAAGCGCGACTCGGCGGCGTCCAGCCAGCGCCGGTTCGTGCGCCAGAAGTCGGCGCCGGCGGCGATGCGATCGGCGCGCAGGAACTGGCCGCGGTGGCGTTCCCAGTCCGGCGGCGCGCCGGCCGGCGGCGGCATGATCAGCCGCCGTGCGGCCTCCAGCCGCCGTGCCTGCGCCAGCTGCTGCTGCAGCCAGCGCCGCGGCAGGCCGCGGCGCGCCGACACCTCGGCGGCGAAGGCAGACACCTCGGCGCGGCCGGCGTAGCGCGGGCCTTCGCTGCGTGCGGCGGCGGTTGCGGGCAGCCAGGCCAGCGCAGGCGCCGCCGCCCCGGACAGCGCCACCCGCAGGAAGCCCCGGCGCAGCGGCCGGGCAGGGGGCAAGGGCATGGCGGCATTATCGGCCGCGCTGCCGCGCCGACCCCGCACGCGCTGCGGCTTCGTGCCAAGTCGACTTCGATCGTTCGGAAGTCCGTTCGGGCTCAGCGCGAACGGTGCTTGCCGGACTGACCTGACGAACGCGATTGCGTATCAGCGCGCCGGCAGCGTGCGCGCCTGGGCCGCCTGGGCGGCAAAACGCCGCCACCAGCCGGCCTCGGGCAGGCGGCGGCCCTCGCCGTAGCGCTGGCGGTCCAGCGCCTCCAGCAGCGCGGCCAGCGCCTCGCCGCGGGGGCCCAGCGCGGCGCGCACGCGCTCGGCGCGCCGGCGCGGGGCCTCGTGCGGCGCCACGTCCAC
>CAZUPH010000083.1:0-7910 GCA_964621995.1 uncultured Rubrivivax sp.
CGCTTGCATGGCATGCAAGAGGTCAGCGGTTCGATCCCGCTTACCTCCACCAAGTGAAGCGTCGAGTTGGAAACAGTCCAGGTTTTGACCCTATCGTCTAGAGGCCTAGGACATCACCCTTTCACGGTGAGTACCGGGGTTCGAATCCCCGTAGGGTCGCCAAGTTTGCAGCACTTGGCTCGAAAGAGCGCAAAAGCTGTCTGCCAGGAGTGGTAGTTCAGTTGGTTAGAATACCGGCCTGTCACGCCGGGGGTCGCGGGTTCGAGCCCCGTCCGCTCCGCCAACATCCTGCAAGCCCTCGCCGGGAAACCGCCGGGGGCTTCTTCTTTGCCGCCGAGGCCGCACCGCGGGCGGATTCACGCCGCGGGCGCTCAATGCGCCGGCCGCGGCGTCGATAAGGTCGGAGGTCCGACCGCACGCGCGCAGTTCAGGCGCCGCCGATGCTCAAGAAGATTTCCGTCGATCAGCTCCGCCTGGGCATGTTCCTCGCACGCGTGGAGGGTCGCTGGCTCGACCACCCGTTCTGGCGCGCCAGCTTCCTGCTCGAGCGCGGCGAGGTGCTCGCGCAGCTGCGCGAGAGCGGCGTGAAGGACTGCTGGATCGACGTCTCGCGCGGGCTGGACGTGGCGCCGCCGGCGGCGGCCGCGCCTCCGGTGCCGGCCGTGACGGCCCCGGCACCGCCCGCCGCCGCGGCAGCGCCGCCGACGAGGTCCTTCGACGACGAGCTGCAGTCCGCCGCCGCCGTGTGCCGGCGCGGTCGCGAGGCCGTGGTCGGCCTGTTCGCCGAGGCACGGCTGGGCCGCGCGCTGGAGGTCGAGCGCTGCGCGCCGCTGGTCGAGCAGATCGCCGAGTCGGTGTTCCGCAACCCCGACGCGCTGGTCAGCCTGGCGCGGCTGAAGACACGCGACGACTACACCTACCTGCACTCGGTGGCGGTGTGCGCGCTGATGGTCTCGCTCTCGCGCCAGCTCGGCCTGGACGACGAGGCCTGCCGCCAGGCCGGGCTGGCCGGCCTGGTGCACGACATCGGCAAGGCGGCGATGCCGCTGGCGGTGCTGAACAAGCCGGGCAAGCTCAGCGAACAGGAGTTCGCCGTGATGCGCGGCCATCCGCGCGCCGGCCACGACCTGCTGGCCGGCTCGCCCGACGCCACGCCGGCGATGCTGGACGTGGCGCTGCACCACCACGAGCGCATCGACGGCGCCGGTTACCCCGAGCGCCTGGCCGGCGAGGCGCTGACGCGGCTGGCCCGCATGGGCGCGGTGTGCGACGTCTACGACGCGATCACCTCCGACCGCCCGTACAAGGCCGGCTGGGACCCGGCCGAGAGCATCGCCCGCATGGCCTCGTGGAAGGGCCACTTCGACGAGGCGATCTTCAAGTCCTTCGTGCGCGGCCTGGGCATCTACCCGACCGGCTCGCTGGTGCGGCTGGAAAGCGGCAAGCTGGCCGTGGTGGTCGAGCAGAACGCGCAGCGGCCGGTGGCGCCGGTGGTGAAGGTCTTCTTCTCGACGAAGTCGCAGCTGCCGCTCGCGCCGCAGCGGCTGGACCTCGCGCGGCCGGGCTGCAGCGACCGCATCGTCGGCCGCCACGAGCGGGCGCACGGCGAGTTTCCGCATCTGGACGAGCTGTGGGCCGGCGCCGAGGCGCAGCGGCGCCACCGCTGAGCACCCGGCGCGGCCCCTACACTCGCGGCACCGCCGGCGGCCCCGAGCCGGTGCGGGAGTGGCGATGAAGTTCCTGTGCCCGGCGCTGCGCGCCGCCCTGCTGGCGGCCGCCCTCGTGCTCGCCGGCCCGCTGCAGGCCCAGACCCTGCGCTGGGCCAGCCAGGGCGACCCGCTGACGATGGACCCGCATTCGCAGAACGAGGGCCTGACCAATTCGATGAACGGCCAGGTGCACGAGCGGCTGACGCGGCGCAACCGGCAGCTCGAGATCGTGCCTGCGCTCGCCGTGTCGTGGCAGCAGACCGGCCCGCTGACCTGGCGCTTCCGGCTGCGCGAGGGCGTGAAGTTCCACGACGGCACGCCGTTCACGGCCGACGACGTCGTGTTCTCGGTCAGGCGTGCGCAGGACCCGGTGGGCACCTTCTCCGTCTACGCCAGCGCGCTGGGCACGCCGGTGGCGCTGGACCCGCTGACGGTGGAGTTCCGGCTGGCGCAGGTCAACCCGATCTTCCTCGAGCACGTGGACTCGATCTTCATCATGAGCCGCGCCTGGGCCGAGCGCCACCGCGTGCAGCGCCCGCTGGACTTCAAGAACCGCGAGGAGAGCCATGCCTCGTTCAACGCCAACGGCACCGGGCCCTACGTGCTGGTGCAGCGCCAGCCCGGCATCCGCACCAGCTACCGCCGCAATGCGCAGTGGTGGGACCGCCACGAGGGCAACGTGCAGGAGATCGTCTTCACGCCGATCGCCAACGACGCCACGCGGCTGGCCGCGCTGGTCTCGGGCCAGATCGACTTCGTGATCGACCCGGCCCCGCGCGACGTGCCGCGGCTGCGCAACACCGCCGGCGTGAAGGTCGTCGAGGGGCCGGAGAACCGCATCGTCTTCATCGGCATGGACCAGCACCGCGACGAGCTGCTGCACGGCAGCGTCAAGGACCGCAACCCCTTCAAGGACCTGCGCGTGCGGCGCGCGCTGTACCACGCGATCGACATCGAGACGATACGCAGCAAGCTGATGAACGGCCAGAGCGCGCCCACCGGCGGCCTGACGCCCAGCCCGCTGGGCGCCTTCAACGACCCGCAGGTCGAGGCCCGGCTGCCCTTCGACCTGGCGCGCGCGCGTGCGCTGATGGCCGAGGCGGGCTACGCCGACGGCTTCGAGGTCACGCTGGACTGCCCGAACAACCGCTACGTCAACGACGAGGAGATCTGCATCGCGTTGGCCACGATGTGGTCGCAGCTCAAGCTGCGCGTGCGCGTCAACGCGATGCCGCGCTCGACCTACTTCCCCAGGCTCGAGAAGTTCGACACCAGCCTGTACATGCTGGGCTGGGGCGGTGCGGTGACCGACGCCGAGACGACGATGACGCCGGTGCTGCGCACCCCGGGCGAGAAGGGCGTGGGCCTGTACAACTACGGCCGCGCCAGCAATCCGCGCGCCGACGCACTGGCCGCGCAGAGCTCCACCGAGGCCGACCCCGCGAAGCGCCAGCAGCTCGTGCGCGCCGCACTGCGCGAGTACACGAGCCAGGTCCACGTGCTGCCGCTGCACCGCCAGTTCATCCCCTGGGCGGCGCGCAGCAACGTGGACGTGGTGCACCGCGCCGACAACTGGCTCGAGGTGGCCTGGGTCGTCGTGCGATGAGTGCGCCCAGGGCCGGGCTTCAGCGCAGGCGCCCCGCCGCGACCTTGATCGCGCTGCGGATGCGCGGGTAGGTGCCGCAGCGGCACAGGTTGCCGGCCATCGCGCCGTCGATCTGCGCGTCGTTCGGCGCCGGCGTGCCGCGCAGCAGCGCGCAGGCGCTCATCAGCTGGCCCGGCTGGCAGTAGCCGCACTGCGCCACGTCGAGCTCGGTCCAGGCGCGCAGCAGCGCCTCGGCCTCGCGGCCGTCGACGCCTTCGATCGTCGTCAGCTCGCGCGTGCCCACGGCGGCCAGCGGCGTGACGCAGGCGCGCACCGGGGCGCCGTCCAGGTGCACGGTGCAGGCGCCGCACAGCGCCATGCCGCAGCCGTACTTGGGGCCGGTGAGCTTGAGTTCGCCGCGCAGCACCCACAGCAGCGGGGTGTCGGGCTCGGCGCTCACCTCCACCGTCTGACCATTGAGTCGCAGTGTCGTCATGGGGTCCCCGGGTCGGCGTTCACGGCGTGTCAGGCCAGGCGCAGCGGCAGGCTGCGCAGCCGCTGGCCGGTGAGCGCGAAGACGGCATTGGCCACCGCCGGCGCCACCGGCGGCAGCCCGGGCTCGCCGACGCCTTCCGGATGCGCGGTGCTGGCAATGACCTCGGTCTCGATGACCGGGCACTGGTCGATGCGCAGCGCCGGTGCGTCGTGGAAGTTGCTCTGCCGGACCTGGCCGTCGGCGATCGTGATCTCGCCGGACAGCGCGGCCGACAGGCCGAAGACGATGCCGCTGTCCATCTGCTGGCGGATGCCGTTCGGGTTGACCGGGAAGCCGCAGTCGACGACGCAGACCACGCGGTGCACGCGGATGGACCGGTCCGCCGCCACCGAGACCTCGGCGACCTGCGCGACGATGGCGCCGAAGGACTGGTGCAGCGCCACGCCACGCGCCTGCGGCGCGCCATCGGGCGCCGGGCCCGGTGGACGGCTCCAGCCGGCGAGTTCCGCCGCCCGCCGCAGCACGTGCAGGTGGCGCGGGTGCCGTGCCAGCAGCGCGGCGCGGAACTCCACCGGGTCGGCGCCGGCGGCATGCGCCAGCTCGTCCATGAAGCCTTCCTTGAAGAAGGCCTGGTGCGAATGCCCCACCGCGCGCCAGAAGCCCACCGGCACCGGCAGCTCGACGATGGCGTGCCCGATGCGCGCGGCCGGGAACTCGTAGGGCTGGTCGTAGGCGCCCTCGGCGGCGGTCTTGTCGGGGCCGACGGCCGGCAGCCCGAACAGCCGCGCCAGCACCTGCGGCACGATGGCCTGGCCGGCCGAGCTGTTGCGCCAGGCCACCAGACGCCCCTGCGCGTCCAGCCCGGCGCGGAAGCGCGACACGCAGGCCGGGCGGTAGAAGTCGTGCTGCAGGTCCTCGGCACGCGTCCAGAAGGTCTGCACCGGTGCGCCGCCCGCCGCCTTCGCGATGGCCGCGGCCTGGCCGACGAAGTCCACGTCGAGCCGGCGCCCGAAGCCGCCGCCCAGGCGCTGCACGTGCAGGTCCACCGCGGACTCCGCGATGCCCAGCGCCTGCGCCGCCGCGCGCCGCGCCAGGCCCTGCACCTGGGTCGGTGCCCAGACGGCGGCACGGCCGTCGCGGAACTGCACGGTGCAGTTCATCGGCTCCAGACCCGCGTGCGCGAGGTAGGGCGCGCGGTACTCGGCCTGCACCACGCGGGCCGACGCGGCGAGCGCGGCGTCCACGTCGCCGGTCTCGAAGTAGGCCCAGCCGTCGTCGGTGTCCAGCCGCGTGGCCAGCTGCTGCATCACCTGTTCGCTGGACAGGCCGGCCAGCGGCCCGGCGTCCCATGCCACCTCGACGGCCGCCACGCCCTTGAGCGCGTGGAAGGGCGTGTCGGCGATGCAGGCCACGCCCGCGGTGCCGCCGAAATGGCCGTCCACCGCCAGCACCTGCCGCACGCCCGGCAGCGCGCGCGCCGCGCGGTCGTCGAAGGACCGCACGCGGCCCAGCAGCGTGGGGCACATGCGCACGCTGGCATACAGCATGCCGGGCAGCACGACGTCGATGCCGAAGCCGGCGTCGCCGCGCAGCAGCCCGGGCGCACCCAGGCGCGGCGTCGGCCTGCCGACGAGACGGAACTGCGTAGGGTCCTTCAGCGGCGGGTCCCGCGGCAGCGGCTGGCGTGCCGCCGCCTCCGCCAGCTCGCCGAAATGCGCGCTGCGGCCCGAGGCATGTGCAAGCCGCCCCTCGGCGACGCGGATCTCGCCCGCGGGCACCTGCCAGGCCTCGGCCGCGGCCGCGACCAGCATCGCGCGCGCCGAGGCCCCGGCCTGGCGCATCGGCAGCCAGAGGTCCTTCACGCTGGACGAGCCGCCGGTCATCATGACGCCGAACTCGCGCATCGCCTTGGCCGTCATCCACTCGGCGAGGCGCTTCAGGCGGCCGTGGTCGTCGGGGTGGAAGGGCAGCCCGTCGACGACGCCGGCGAGGTTGTTGTAGATCGGGTCGATCGGCGAGGGCTCGGCGCTTACGCGCGACCAGTCGGCGTCCAGTTCCTCGGCCAGCAGCATGGCCAGCGCGGTGTGGATGCCCTGGCCCATCTCGCTCTTGGCCATCGCGACGACGACGCTGCCGTCGCTCGCGACCTTGACCCAGCCGTTGAGCGGCACCTCGCCGGGCGCGGCCGGCAGGGGCTCGCGCGTCGTCAGCCGCTGGCGTGGCGGCAGCAGGCCCCAGCCGACGGCCAGCGCGCCGGTCAGCGCGAGCGTGCCCAGGACGAAGCGGCGCGTGCTGCCCATGCCGCAGGCTCAGGCGCGCCGCCGCGCCGCGGCGCCCGGCGCCGCCGCCAGGAAACGCAGCAGGAAGCGGCAGTCCGGGTCGTGCAGCGCGCTGTAGTCGCCGCCGGCCACCGGGGCCAGGTAGCGGCGCACGAACTCGAGCCGTGCGATGCGCGCGTCGATGCGCGCCACCTGCTCGCGCGCCAGTTCGCGCAGCCCGTCCTCGTCGAGGCCGCCGGCCGCGTGGTCGGCCAGCAGCAGCGCGATCTCCGCCAGCGTGAAGCCGATCTCCTTGAGCTGGCGGATCGCGGCCAGCCGCTCCACCGCGTCCGGCGCATAGTGACGGTAGCCGGCCGCGCTGCGGCGGGGCGCCGGCAGCAGCCCCTGGCGCTCGTACAGACGGAGCTGGCCGCGCGTGACGGCGGCCTCGGCGCACAGCCGCGAGGTGGTCAGGGGCAGGGTGGTGGCGGGCATGTCGGGGACGGATGCTAGAGCCGGCACCATGGTGCCATGTCAAGCCCTCGCGGCGCCCGCGTGCCTCAGGCGGTGGCCCGCCGCCGCACCGCCTCCAGGTAGGCCTGGCCGTCCGGCGGCAGGCCGCTCCTCTGGCTGGCCCAGACCATCTCGCCCAGGCACTCCATCACCTCGTGGTGCGCGTCGTGCAGCGAGCCGCGGCGTGCCGCCAGCAGCTGCACCGCCTGGCGGATGCCGGTGGGCTGGTCGATCGCGAGCTGCTCCTCGATCGTCAGGTGCATCGCCAGGTGCAGGAAGGGGTTGGTGCGCCCGTCCTCCACCGTGTACATGCGCTCCAGCGCCGCGGCCTCGTCGGCCAGGTCGGCGTGGTACTCGGGGTGCTCGGCGATCCAGTTCGCGGCGATCGCCTGCATGGGCTCCAGCGGCAGCCCGTCGCGCCAGCGCGCATACGCGGCGCAGAAGAATCGCCGCACGTCCGACTGGGAGGGCTGGAACATCCGAGAATTGTCGCCGCAGTCCCTCATCCCCCCTCGACGCACCCGATGAACATCACGACCGAACAGCTCTTCACCGAAGCCCGCACCCAGAACGGCTACCTGCCGCAGGCGGTGTCCGACGAGCAGCTGCGCCAGCTCTACGAACTGCTCAAGTGGGGCCCGACCTCGGCCAACTGCTGCCCGGCGCGCTTCCTCTTCGTGCGCACGCCCGAGGCCAAGGCGCGGCTGGCGGCCTGTGTCAGCGTCGGCAACGTGGCCAAGGTGCAGGAGGCCCCGGTGACGGTGATCATCGGCATGGACCTCGCGTTTCCGGACAAGCTGCCGCAGCTGTTCCCGCACACCGACGCTCGCGCCTGGTTCGAGGGCAAGCCCGATCTCGTGCAGTCCACGGCCTTCCGCAACAGCAGCCTGCAGGGCGCCTACCTGATCATGGCGGCGCGTGCGCTGGGCCTGGGCGCCGGGCCGATGAGCGGCTTCGACGCCGCGAAGCTGGACGCCGAGTTCTGGGCCGGCACCGGCGTGCGCACCAACTTCATCTGCGCGCTGGGCCACGGCGACCCCTCGAAGATCAAGCCGCGCAGCCCGCGCCTGGGCTTCGACGAGGCCTGCCGGCTTGTCTGACGCGGCGGCAGCGTCCCCGTCGCCGGTGACGCTGCTGCAGGCCGCCGCCGACGCCTGGGCCGCGGCACCGGTCGTCGGCGACCCTCTCTTCTGGGCCATCGCGGTGCCCTCGGTGCTGCTGATGGGGCTGGCCAAGAGCGGCTTCGCTTCCGGCTTCGGCTCGCTGACCACGCCGATGATGGCGCTGGTGCTGCCGGTGCCGCAGGCCGCGGCGATCATGCTGCCGCTGCTGCTGGTGATGGACGCCAT
>CAZUPH010000083.1:7920-16722 GCA_964621995.1 uncultured Rubrivivax sp.
CCGGCTCGCCGACGACCTGCAGACCGTGCTCACCAGCGGGCTGGCCGACATCCGGTCCGAGGTCGGGGCCGAGGACGACCTCCTCCACGACGCCATCGGGCTGCAGCAGCTCTGGCGCGACCGCGACCCCGCGCTGCTGCGCCAGCTGCTGCCCTGGGGGCTGGCCGGCACGGCGATCGGCACGCTGCTCTTCGGCGTGCTCTCCACCGCCACGGTGTCCGGCGTGGTGGGCGCCCTGACGCTGCTGTTCCTGGCGCAGCGGCTGCTGTTCAGGCCGCGCGCCGATGCGCCGCCGCCGCGCCGCTGGGTCGGCGCGGCCAGCGCCGCGGCCGCCGGCTTCACGAGCTTCGTCGCGCACGCCGGCCACCCGCCGCTGGCCGCCTACGTGCTGCCGCTGCGCATGCAGCCGCGCCGGCTGGCCGGCACGCTGGCGGTCTTCTTCGCGGCGCTGAACCTGTCGAAGTGGATCCCCTATGCGGCGCTGGGGCTGATCGACCTGCGCAACCTGGCCACCTCGCTGCTGCTGATGCCGTTGGCGCCGCTGGGTGTGTGGGCCGGCGTGTGGCTGGTGCGGCGCGTCAGCGCGACCTGGTTCTACCGCCTGGCCTATGCCGGCATGGCGCTGACCGGGCTGAAGCTGCTGAGCGACGGGCTGCGCGGATAGGCCCCCTGCGCGCAGGGTCGGCGCGCTCCGGCACCGGGTATATTTGCCCAAATGCAATCACGCTCCGTTCGCCGCTTGCCGCGCCAGTGCGCGGCGGCCGCTGCGCCGGGCACCGACACGCGATGAACGCAAGACTCTGGCCGGCGCTGGCCGGTGCCGCGATCCTGCTGCTGGCCGCTGCGGCCGCCTGGTGGTGGCAGCGCGGCGGCGAGCCTGCCGCGCTGCCGCCGACCCGGCAGCCGGTGGCCGAGCTGCCGCTGCCGGCGCCGGCACCCGAGGCGTCGGCCGCGCCGCCCGAGCCGGCACCGCCCGCGCCGCGCGCCGACGAGACGCCGCTGCCGCGCGAGGACGCCGCGGTGCGGCAGGCGCTGGTGGAGCTGCTCGGCCGCGAGGCCGTGCTGCGGCTGGTGCAGACCGACGGCTTCGCGCGGCGCGTCGCCGCCACCGTGGACAACCTGCCGCGCCCGCATGCCGCGCCGCGCCTGTGGCCGGTCAACCCGACCGCGGGGCGCTTCGCGGTGGACGACACCGGGCGCATCGCCGAGGCCAATGCCCGCCGCTACGACGCGCTGCTCGGCGTGGCGCTGGCGGTGGAGCCGGCGCAGGCCGCCGCGCTGTACCGCCGCCTGCTGCCGCAGCTGCAGGCGGCGTACGAGGAGCTCGGCTATCCCGGCCGCAGCTTTCACGCCCGGCTCGTCGCGGTGATCGACCACCTCGTCGCTGCCGAGGTGCCGAGCGAGCGTCCGCAGACCGTGCTGACCGACGTGAAGGGCCCGATCGCCCCCGAACGGCCCTGGGTGCGCCACGAATATGCCGACCCGGCGCTGGAGTCGGCCTCGTCCGGCCGCCGCATCCTGTGGCGGCTGGGCGCCGAGCGCCAGCGCCGCGTGCAGGCCTGGCTGCGCGAGGTCCGCGCCGAGATCGTTCGCTGAGCCTCGGGCCGGCTCATGCGGGAGTGGATTCGTTGGTCGAGAGGCCCCCGTTCGGGCTGAGACCTTGGACAAGCTCCGAACAGGCCTGTCGAAGCGCCCGTGGTCCTCGGGGCTTCGACAGGCTCAGCCCGAACGGCGTTCTGGAAGATCGAAGGCGACTCGGGATCAGGTGGGCCAGAGCCCGGCCATCGCCTCGGCGAAGCGCGAAGCCACCCCGTCGGCGTCGGCATGCCGGCCGCCGGCCAGCACGCGCCGCCCGGCCACCCAGACCTCGGCGAAGGCCGGTGCGTCGGTGGCGAAGACCAGCGCGTCCAGCCGCAGTGCCTCGGGCACGCCGACGAGCCCGGGCGCCCGTGCATCCAGCACCAGCAGGTCAGCGCGCGCGCCCTCGACGAGCCCCCAGCGCTCGAAGCCCGCGGCATGCCCGCCACCGGCCAGCGCACGCGCGAACAGCCGCGCCGCCGTGGAGCCGTCGTCGCGCGCCGGATCGGCGGCCACGTTGCGCTGGCGGCGCACGAGGCGCTGGCCATAGTCCAGCCAGCGCAGTTCCTCGGTCATGCTGCGGCAGACCTGGCTGTCGGAGCCCACGGCCAGCGGCACGCCGGTGTCCAGCCAGCGCGGCAGGTCGGGCAGGCCGTCGCCGAGGTTGGCCTCGGTGGTGGGGCAGATCACGACGCCGGCGCCGCTGGCGGCCACGCCGTCGATCTCCGCCGGCGTGGCGTGCGTGGCGTGCACCAGCTGCCAGCGGCGGTCCAGCAGGCCCTCGCGCAGCAGCCACTCGATGGGCCGCGCGCCGGTGGCGGCCACGCAGTCGTCCACCTCGCCGGTCTGCTCCGCGACGTGGATGTGCAGCGGCCCGGGGTCGTTCAGCACATGCCCGCGCAGCGCATGGATGTCCTCGGGCAGCGCCGCGCGCAGCGAGTGGATGGCGACGCCGGCCTTGACCAGCGGCCGGTTCAGCGCACGCGCCGCATCGCGCAGCGCGAGCACCTGCTCGACGTCGGCGGCGAAGCGGCGCTGGTCCTCGCGCAGCGCCGCCTGCGCGAAGCCGGCGCGCTGGTACAGCACCGGCAGCAGCGTCAGGCCGATGCCGGCCTCGGCCGCGGCGCCGGCCAGCGCCAGGCCCATCGCGAAGGGGTCGTCGTGCGGCCGGCCGTCGGCGCCGTGGTGCAGGTAGTGAAATTCGCAGACCTGCGTGTAGCCGCCGGCCAGCAGCTCCAGGTACAGCTGCGAGGCCACCGCGCGCAGCTGCGGCGGCGTGATGCGCAGCGCCACCGCATACATGCGGTCGCGCCAGCTCCAGAAGTCGTCGTGCGCCGACAGCCGGCGCTCGGCCAGGCCGGCGAAGGCACGCTGGAAGGCGTGGCTGTGTGCATCCACCAGCCCGGGCAGCACCGGGCCCGGCAGGTGCGTCGCGCCCTCGGGCGCGGCGCTGCGCTCGCGCACCTCGGCCCAGTGGCCGGTGGCGTCCACGCGCAGCAGCACCGATTCGGCCCAGCGCCCGCCGCCGGCGCGGTCGTCGTGCGGCAGCCAGGCCTGCGGGGCCCAGAGCAGGGCGGGCTCGTTCATCGTGTCGTCACCGGGGCCGCCACGCGATCATCGTGGCCACCAGCCGGTGCAGCAGCGGTGTCACCTCCGCGGCCCGCTCGTCGTTCCAGCGCGGCGGTGTCTCGTCCATGTAGGCGCGCCAGCACATCTCGAGCTGCACCGCGTGCACGCCCTCGGCCGGGCGGCCGAACGAGCGCGTGATGTGCCCGCCCTTGAAGCGGCCGTCCACGACATGGTCGTAGCGTGCCTGCGCCGCGAAGACGGCGGCCAGCGTGTCGCGCAACGCCGGGTCGCAGCTGCCGCCGTCGGCGGTGCCCAGGTTCATCTGCGGCAGCACGCCCTCGAACAGCCAGGGCAGCTCGCTCCGGATGCTGTGCGCGTCGAAGAGCACGGCGTGGCCGTGCGCCGCGCGCAGCCGCGTGGTCTCGGCGCGGATCGCGTCGTGGTAGGGCTGCCAGTAGCGCGCCACGCGGCGGCGGATCTCGGCCTCGTCCGGTGCGCGGCCCTCGCGGTAGAGCGGGTCGCCGCTGAAGTGCCGCGTCGGGCACAGCTCGGTGTTGTTGCGGCCGGGGTACATCGGCGCGTTCTCGCTCGGCCGGTTCAGGTCCACCAGATAGCGGCTGTAGCGCGGCACCAGCAGCCCGGCGCCGAGCCCGGCGGCGAAGGCATACAGGCGGTCCAGGAACCAGTCGGTGTCCTCGACCTCCAGCGCGCGCGCGGTGTAGCGCTCGTGCTGGTCGGCGGGGATCGTGGTGCCCACGTGCGGCATGCTGATCAGCAGCGGCGTCGTGCCGCGCCGCAGCGTGTACACCTCGTGGCTCACCTCCTGCGTGGCATCACGGACGGGCGTCGTGTCCATGGTCGATCATCGCCTCAATCGGGCAGGCCGCCAAATACGCGGGCCCGGCAGGGGTTGTGGCCGAAGCGGTAGCACAGCTCGCGCGGGTGGGCCGCGTCCCAGACCACGAAGTCGGCGCGTTGCCCCGGGGCCAGCCGGCCGCGGTCGGCCAGGCCGAGCGCGCGCGCGGCGTGCACGGTCACGCCGCGCCAGGCCTCCTCGGGCGTCAGGCGGAAGAGCGTGCAGCCCATGTTGAGCATCAGCAGCAGGCTCAGGCAGGGCGAGGAGCCGGGGTTGTGGTCGGTGGCCAGCGCCATCGGCACGCCGGCCTCGCGCAGCGCGGCCACCGGCGGCAGCGTGGTGTCGCGCAGGAAGTAGTAGGCGCCGGGCAGCAGCATCGCCACCGTGCCGGCGGCCTGCATCGCCGCGATGCCCGCGGCGGACAGGTGCTCCAGATGGTCGCAGCTCAGCGCACCATAGCCGGCGGCCAGCGCCGCGCCGCCCTGGTCGGACAGCTGCTCGGCATGCAGCTTGACCGGCAGGCCGAGGGCCCGCGCGGCGTCGAAGACGCGCCGTGTCTGCGCCGGCGTGAAGCCGATGGTGTCGCAGAAGGCGTCGACGGCATCCACGAGCCCGGCCGCCTGCTGCCCCGGCAGCCAGGCGCAGACCGCGTCGATGTAGTCGTCGGCGCGGCCGGCGAATTCCGGCGGCAGCGCGTGCGCGCCGAGCGAGGTGGTGCGCACCGCGACCGGCAGCTCGCGGGCGAGCCGCCGCGCCACGCCCAGGCAGCGCGCCTCGTCCACCTCGTTCAGGCCGTAGCCGGACTTGACCTCGATCGTGGTCACGCCTTCGGCCATCAGCGCGCGCGCCCGCGCCGCGGCCAGCGCGAACAGCGTCGCGTCGTCGGCCCCGCGCGTGGCGGTCACCGTCGAGCGGATGCCGCCGCCGGCGCGTGCGATCTGCTCGTAGCTCGCACCCTGCAGGCGCAGCTCGAACTCGGCCGCGCGGTCGCCGGCATAGACGAGGTGCGTGTGCGCGTCGATCAGCCCCGGCGTGAGCAGCGCGCCGGCGAGGTCGTGCTCGGCCAGCGCCCCGGCGCGTGCGATGCGCTCGGCCGGCAGCGCGGCGTCGGGACCGATCCATGCGATGCGGCCGCCCTCGACGAGCAGCGCGCCGTCGGCGATCCAGCCCCAGGGCGCCTCGCCCGCGAAACTGGCGATGCGCGCATGGCGCCACAGGCTCGTCGTCGGATTCATGGCGCCTCCAGCCACAGCCACCAGGCGCGGCGGCCCTGGCGCAGCGTCCAGGGCGCGTCGTCGGCCGCCTCGGTCCACAGCAGCGTGCCCGCTTCCAGGGGCTCGACGACGCCGCCCGGGCCGCCGGTCTCGAGCGTCGCCGCATCGGCCGTGTACAGCCCGCGCCATGCACAGCCGGCACCGAGTTCGCCGCCCGGATGCGCGAGCGCCATGCCGGGCTGGCCGGCGTCGCGGCGCGCCATCAGGTTGAGGTCCTGCGTCGGGCCGTCCAGCAGCGTGCAGCCGGGCGCCGCCTCGCCGTCGAAGCGCCGCGGCGCATCGCCCGCTTGCAGCACCGCGGGCCCGTCGGGCAGTGCCAGCCGCACACCGGCACCCGCGATCACCGCAAACCAGCGCTCGACGCCGGGGAAGGGCGAGAAGGGCCCCTCGGACGCGATCTCCGCCACGCTCACGCGCAGCCGCCAGTGCGCTGCTTCGGGCCAGGCCAGCAGCACGCGCGTGGTGCCGCCGCCGTTGCGCCAGGGCTCGGCGCGCACGTCGGCCAGCCGGATGCGGTGCAGGCTCATGGCGTGAACTGTCCCTCCAGCTGGTAGCGGCTGCCCGGGTGCACGAGCCGCGCGATGGTGATCGCGGCGTCGCGCGTGAAGGTGCGGCGCACGACGACCAGGCAGGGCTCGTCGGGCGCCACCTGCAGCAGCCGCGCCTCCTGCGCGGTCGGCCGCGCGGCCTCGATCGAATACTGCGCGCGCCACAGCGCGGTGGTCTCGAACAGCACCTGCGTGGGCGTGGTGCGCGTGAAGTCGTGTCCCAGGTAGCCGGGCGCGCAGGCCGGGTTGACGTAGCGGTCCTCGCACTGCAGCGGCACGCCGTTCTCGAAGTGCACGATCAGGGTGTGGAAGACCTCGCTGCCGGGGGCCACGCCCAGCTGCGCGGCCAGCGCCGGCGGCGCGGCCTCGGGCCGCTGCAGGTTCACGACGGCGTCGTGGCGGTGGCCGCGCTCGCGCACCTCCTCGTGCAGGTCGCGGATGGTCAGCGTGCTCGAGACCTTGTGCAGCGGCGCCGCGAAGGTGCCCACGCCCTGCGTGCGCACGACCAGGCCCTCGGCCTGCAGCTCGCGCAGCGCGCGGTTGACCGTCATGCGGCTGACGCCGAACATGGCGACCAGCTCGGCCTCGGAGGGCATCAGCGCGCCGGGCGCCCAGCGCCCCGCGGCGAGCCCGTCCTTCAGGAACTGCTTGACCCGCGCGAAGGGTGGCGCGGCGGTTGCGCGGGCGGCAGCCTCAGGGGAAACCATGAGCGCTATCGTACTTGCCTAGTCTTGTCTAGACAAGTAGAGTCGATCCCTAGGCCCGCTGCCTGGAGCCCCTCGCCGGAGAACCGCCATGACCGACCTGTCCGCCGTCCACCGCACCGCCCAGCCGCGCCCCGTGCGCGCGCCGCGCGGCAGCCAGATCAGCTGCGCCAACTGGCTGATCGAGGCCGCCTACCGGATGATCCAGAACAACCTGGACCCCGAGGTGGCCGAGAACCCGGACGCGCTGGTCGTCTACGGCGGCATCGGCAAGGCGGCGCGCAACTGGGACTGCTTCGAGGCCATCCTGGCCAGCCTGCGGCGCCTGAGGCCCGACGAGAGCCTGCTCGTGCAGAGCGGCAAGCCGGTGGGCATCTTCCGCACGCACGAGGACGCACCGCGCGTGCTGATCGCCAATTCCAACCTGGTGCCGAAGTGGAGCACCTGGGAGCACTTCCACGAGCTCGACCGCAAGGGCCTGATGATGTACGGCCAGATGACGGCCGGCAGCTGGATCTACATCGGCAGCCAGGGCATCGTGCAGGGCACCTACGAGACCTTCGTCGAGGCCGGCCGCCAGCACTACGGAGGCGACCTCGCCGGGCGCTGGATCCTCACCGCCGGCCTCGGCGGCATGGGTGGCGCGCAGCCGCTGGCGGCCGTCTTCGCCGGCGCTTCGTGCCTGGTGGTGGAGTGCCAGCAGAGCCGCATCGACTTCCGGCTCAAGAGCCGCTACCTCGACGAGCAGGCGAAGGACCTCGACGACGCGCTGGCGCGCATCGCGAAGTACACCGCCGAGAAGCGCGCGGTGTCGGTCGGGCTGCTGGGCAATGCGGCCGAGATCCTGCCCGAGCTGGTGCGACGCGGCGTCAAGCCGGATCTCGTCACCGACCAGACCAGCGCCCACGACCTCGTGCACGGCTACCTGCCGCCGGGCTGGAGCGTCGAGCAGTGGCGCGCCGCGCAGGCCGACGAAGGCCAGCACGCCCGCCTGCGCGACGCCGCCGCGGCCGGCTGCGCGGTGCACGTGCAGGCCATGCTGGACTTCCAGGCCATGGGCGTGCCCACGGTGGACTACGGCAACAACATCCGTCAGGTCGCGCTGGATGCCGGCGTGAGCAAGGCCTTCGACTTCCCCGGCTTCGTGCCGGCCTACATCCGGCCGCTGTTCTGCCGCGGCAAGGGGCCGTTCCGCTGGGTGGCGCTCTCGGGCGACCCGGAGGACATCCGCAGGACGGACGCGAAGATGAAGGAGCTGTTCCCGGCCGACGCCCACCTGCACCGCTGGCTGGACATGGCCGGCGAGCGCATCGCCTTCCAGGGCCTGCCCGCGCGCATCTGCTGGATCGGCCTGGGCGAGCGCCACCGTGCCGGCCTCGCGTTCAACGAGATGGTCAAGCGCGGCGAGCTGAAGGCGCCCGTCGTGATCGGCCGCGACCACCTGGACAGCGGCAGCGTCGCCAGCCCCAACCGCGAGACCGAGGCCATGCGCGACGGCAGCGATGCCGTCTCCGACTGGCCGCTGCTCAATGCGCTGCTCAACACCGCCGGCGGCGCCACCTGGGTGAGCCTGCACCATGGCGGTGGCGTCGGCATGGGCTACAGCCAGCACAGCGGCGTGGTGATCGTCTGCGACGGCAGCGACGCTGCGGCGAAGCGCATCGAGCGTGTGCTCTGGAACGACCCCGGCACCGGCGTCATGCGCCATGCCGATGCCGGCTACGACGAGGCCGTGGCCTGCGCGCAGGCGCAGGGGCTGGACCTGCCGATGCTGACGGGCGGCGCCTCCGGGGCGGGGCGCTGATGCTGCTGCGTCCCGGCCGGCTCGCGCTGGAGGAGCTGCAGGCCATCCACGCCGGCCTGCAGCCGCTGGCGATCGATCCGCAGGCGCTGCCCGCCATCGAGGCCAGCGCCGCACTGGTGCAGCGTGCGGCGGCCGGCGACGCGCCGGTCTACGGCGTCAACACCGGCTTCGGCAAGCTGGCGTCCACCCGCATCAGCGCCGCCGACCTGGCGACGCTGCAGCTCAACCTGATCCGCAGCCACAGCGTGGGTGTGGGCGAGCCGCTGGCGCCGGCCGTGGTGCGGCTGATGCTGGCGCTGAAGGCGGCCAGCCTGGCGCGCGGCCACTCGGGCGTGCGCCCGGTCGTGATCGACACCCTGCTGGCGGTGCACAACGCCGGCCTGGTGCCGCTGGTGCCCAGCCAGGGCAGCGTCGGCGCCTCGGGCGACCTGGCGCCGCTGGCCCACATGACGCTGGCGCTGATGGGCGA
>CAZUPH010000084.1:0-14622 GCA_964621995.1 uncultured Rubrivivax sp.
GGCGGCTGCGCCACCGCGCGCGGCACCGGCTGGCGGCGCAGCAGCGCGTCGCGCGGCATCACCGTCACGGCGCCGGGCACGGCCTGGTGCACGTAGGTCGGGCCGTCGCCGCGCCGCCGCGGTGGCGGGTGGCCGCCCGGCGGCGTCCAGCGGTCCACACGCTCCACGTAGCGCGGCGAGCCGCGGTACCAGGGCACGAAGCGGTCGGCCGGCGCCAGCGGCACCCAGCCGACGGCCGGGCCGCCGATATTGACCGAGACGCTCCAGTTCGGCCCGCCCACCCAGGCCACCAGCGCCGGTGCGAAGACCGGCCGCGCCACATAGGCGCCGGGCACCCAGCCCCAGCGGCCGCGCCAGTGCACCCAGCGGCCGTAGTGGAAGGGTGCAAAGCCCCAGGGCGCCTCGTCGACCCAGGTCCAGCCCCAGGGCCGCACCCAGACCCAGCGCCCGTGGCGGTACGGCGCCCAGTTGGCGACGACGACGGTGGGGAACCACACCGCGCCGTAGTCCGGGTGGCGGTCCCAGCGGCCGTGGCGGTCCAGGTCCTCCACGCCGGTCGTCTCCGGCGAGACGTGGCGCGTGGACGCCGTGCGCGCATCGCGTGCATCGGCGGCCTCGGCCCAGGCCGCGAAGGCATCGGCCGGCAGGCCGCTCCACTCCGAGCGCAGCCCGCGCGAGCGGCCGTCGCGCCACAGCTCGGCGCGCCGGCCCTCGGCGACGGTGAATCCCTCGGGGTCGTCCACGCGCAGCTCGCCGCGCCAGGAGCCGGCGAGCGTCGTGTCGTCGATGCGGTCGATGCGGTAGTGGCCGGCGCGCAGCGGGCGCAGCCGGGCCTCCTCGGTGACCAGCTCGATCTCCTGCGCGAGCTCGCGCGAGCGCACGCGCAGCGCGAGCGCGCCGCCGTGCAGCTGGAAGACCATGCGCTCGTCGTCCAGGCGCAGCACCTCCAGCTCGCTGCCGCCGCCCAGGCGCAGCACGGTGGAGCCGATGCTCAGCTCGGCGCGCGCGCCGGCCGCGGTGGAGACGCGGTCGCCGCCGGTCAGCGGCAGGTTGCGCTGCGCGTCGGTCCACTCGCCCTGCTCGTGGTCGTACCAGGACACGCTGCCCTGCACGTCGGCGATGCGGCCGGCGCGGCCCGGCGGGTCGTCCTCGGCGCGTGCACCGGGGGCGGCGGCGAAGGCCAGCGCGGCCGCGGTCGCCCAGGTGGCGAGGTGCCGGAACCAGCGCGCGGCTGCGGTGCCGGCGGCATGCGCGCGGGAGGGGTCGGTCGGGTGCATCGCGTCCATGTCCTTTCAACGCCGGCGTCGGGCACGGGGCCGACGGCGCGGGTGTAAAGCCCTGTATCGGCGGCGGACGGACGTACGCGCGGCCCGCAGGCGCGTCAGTCGTCCGCCGCCGGGTCCAGGCCGGGAAACAGCACGCTCGTGTAGCCGAGCCTGGTCAGGTCGGTCATGCGCGTCGGGTACAGGCGGCCGATCAGGTGGTCGCATTCGTGCTGCACGACGCGTGCGTGGAAGCCCTCGGCCTCGCGCTCGATCGGCATGCCGTGTTCGTCGTGGCCGCGATAGCGGATGCGCGCATGCCGCGGCACCACGCCGCGCAGGCCGGGCACCGACAGGCAGCCCTCCCAGCCTTCGACCAGCTCGTCCGACAGCGGCGTGATCACCGGGTTGAGCAGCACCGTGCGCGGCACCGGTGGCGCTTCCGGATAACGCTCGCTGCGCTCGAAGCCGAAGATCACGACCTGCAGGTCCACGCCGATCTGCGGCGCGGCGAGCCCGGCGCCGTTGGCGGCGGCCATGGTGTCGAACATGTCGTGGATGAGTTCGTGCAGCTCGGGGGTGTCGAAGGCCGCCACGGGCTGCGCCACGCGCAGCAGCAGGGGATCGCCCATCTTGAGGATCTGACGCACGGTCATGGTCGGGGGTTCCTTCGCGCCGCGGCGCGTTTGCACAGCTTTACGCAGCGCGCGCGGCGCGCAGGCCTACAGCGGCCGCCAGACGAGGTAGCCGGCGGTGATGGCCAGCGTGACCAGCGTCACCGGCACGCCTACGCGCGCATGCTGCTTCCAGTCGATCTTGATGCCGCACTGCCGCGCGGCGTCCACGACGATGATGTTGGCGATCGAGCCCACGATCAGCAGGTTGCCCGCCAGCGTGCTGACCAGCGCCAGCATCGGGCCCGCCCAGGGCTCGGTGGCGGCCGGCAGCAGCAGCATCACCGCCGGCACGTTGGACACCAGGTTGGACAGCACCAGCGTCGCGCCGAACAGCGCCGCCGGCTCGCCCAGGTCCAGCCCCTGCGTGCCCAGCCAGGCGATCGCCTCCTGCGTCAGGCCGCTGTCCTGCAGCGCGTGGTTGACCACGAACAGGCCCATGAACAGGATCAGCAGCGGCCAGTCCACCAGCCCCATGACCTTGGACGAATGCAGCCGCTGGCTCAGCAGCAGCACGCCGGCGGCCAGCAGCGCCGCCACGTCGCGCGGCCAGTCGGTGGTCAGGAAGATGACCATCAGCGCGGTCGCCACGGCCAGGCCCTTGAAGGTCTGCCAGGCGTCGAAGCGCGGCACGTCGCGCACCATCGACGCCAGCTGCGCGGCCTCCGGGTCCACCAGCAGCACGCCGCGCCGCGCCGGCCAGGCCAGCAGCGCCCACAGCGCCACCAGCCCCAGCAGCACCGGCGCCAGCGCGGTGTGGAAGTAGTCGGCGAAGGACAGCGACAGCACCTCGCCGATCAGCATGTTCTGCGGGTTGCCGATCAGCGTGGCCGCGGAGCCGATGTTGCTGGCGCAGGCCAGCGCCAGCAAGTAGGGCACCGGGTCCAGGCGCCGGCGCAGGCAGGCCTCGGCGAGCACGGGCGCCATTGCCAGGCAGACGATGTCGTTGGAGAACACCGCAGAGAGCGTGCCGGCGATCAGGATCACCATCGCCAGCAGCACCAGCGGCGACAGGCGCATCGCGACGATGAAGCGCGTGATGGTGCTGTAGAAGCCGCCCAGGCGCATCTGCGCCGAGATGACCATGAAGCTGAACAGCAGCAGCATGGTCGGCAGGTGGATCGCGCTGGCCGCCTGCTCCGGCGTCATCTCGCCCAGGCCGATGACGGCGATGGCGCCGAGCAGCGCCACGCCGGCGCGGTCCAGCATCAGCCGCGGCAGGCCGCCGAGGATCATGCCGGCATACACGACGACGAAGATCGCCAGCACCAGGGCGCGATCGACATCCGAGACCGCGGCGTCGAAGGGCAGCGGCGGCAGCAGGGCCGTCAGCCAGTCGGGCAGCGGCGGCAGCGAGGACAGCAGGGACACTGGGCCGGAAAGCTCCTGGGCGTGGTGGTCTTCAGGGCAGGAAGCTCATGCCCACCCTGGGCTGGCCCGGCAGCCCCAGGTACTGCACGCCGACGGCCAGGCCCGGCTTGGGCGGCAGCAGCGGCGAGAACGAGCCCAGGCTGACGAGGTCGCCGGGCTTGAGCGCCAGCTTCTCGCGCGCCAGATCCTGCACCAGCCAGACCACGGCGTTGAGCGGGTGCTCGAGCACGTCGCTGCCCTTGCCGCGGGCGAGCTCGGCGCCGTCGCCGCTGACGATGACGGTCATGTCGCGCAGCCCGTCCAGCAGCTGGTAGCGCTCGGCCCGCGTCGCCGGCACGGCGATCGGCTTGCCGGTCACGCCCAGCCGCGCGCCGACGTTGATCGCGGTGATCGCGGCGCCGTTCAGGCGGGGCGGCGCCTGCACCACCAGGTCGGGCAGCTCGATGAACGGGATGATCTGGTCGACGGCCGCCAGCACCTCCGCCGGCGTGCGTGCCTGGTTGATGGCGGCGCTGGCGACGCGCACCAGCAGGTCGGCCTCGAAGAGCGGGCGCGCGCCGAAACTGGCCGGCACCCGGGCGCCGTCCTCCAGCAGCATCTGCGGGAACAGCATGCCCCACACCGGCGAGTCGTGGTTGAAGCGCTTCTGCACCGCCGGATTCGTGAGCCCGGCCTTGTAGCCCACGGGCTCGCCGAGCTGCACGCGCAGCATCGAGGTGAACTTGGCGCGTGTGCACTCGCCGCCCGCCTTGTCCAGGCCCTCGGGGTTGGGTGCCGGCTGGGCGCTGCTGTAGGCGTCGAACAGCGCAGCGACCTGCGCGTCGCTCAGGCAGGCGGCCGCGGGTGCGGCGGCCAGCGCCAGCGCCGAAGCGGCCAGCAGGGCGCGCAGGGATGGCGGCGATCTCATCGGGCGTCTCCTCGTGGGGTCGGGCCGGGGTGCGCCCCGACGCCCGGATTATCGGCCCGCGGCGCGGTCTGCCGCTGCGCTCGCGAACCCGGGCCCGTCGGCCGCCTGTGCAGCCCGGTCGCCCGATCGTGCACTTCGTCGGGTCGGGCGTGATCTCGTCGCCACGCTGCGTAGATTGGCGGCACGTCAACTCCACGCCCCGGGCCCGGCCCGCAAGGACACCCCATGAAGCACCTGCCCCCGACCACCCTGTTGCTCGCCGCACTGTCGCTGGGCGCCGCCGTCCCGGCCGCCGCGCAGACCCCGGGAGACCGTATCGACGTGCAGGGCCAGCCGCTGCAGCGCGCGGCGCTGGACGAGCTGCGCGCGCTGCAGGGCGAGTATGCGATGTCCGACGGCCGCGTGCTGGCCGTCAGCCGCGCCGGGCGCACGCTGCGCGCCTCGCTGGACGGCGGCAGCGACGAACCGCTGATCGCCGCCGCGCCCGGCGTGATGACCAGCGCCGACGGCCGCCTGACGCTGGTCTTCTCGACGCGCAGCAACGGCCTCGTCGAGCGCGTCGCGATGACGCTGCGTGAAGGAGCGGCCGTGCACATGGCCGCCGGCCGCCCCTGAGGCCGCCCGACCGCGGCCCCCCCGGCGGCGCGACCGCGGCGGCTCAGCCGCCGGCCGCGCCGTCGAGCAGCGCTCGCAGCCCGTCCTCGTCGAGCACGGCGAGGCCCAGCTCGCGCGCCTTGTCGAGCTTGCTGCCGGCCTCCGCGCCGGCCACCACGTAGTCGGTCTTCTTCGACACCGAGCCGGCGACGCGGCCGCCGGCGGCCTCGATCAGCGCCTTGGCCTCCTCGCGGCCCAGCGTGGGCAGCGTGCCGGTCAGCACCAGCGTGCGCCCGGCCAGCGGCTGCGGACCGAGGGCAGCCTCGTGCTCGGGCCAGTGCACGCCGGCGGCGCGCAGCTGCTCGACGACCTCCACGTTGTGCGGCTGGTCGAAGAAGGTGCGGATGCTCTGCGCCACCACCGGGCCGACGTCGCGCACCTGCAGCAGCTCGTCCAGGCTGGCGGTCATCAGCCGGTCCAGGCTGCCGAAGTGGCGCGCCAGGTCCTTGGCCGTGGTCTCGCCGACCTGGCGGATGCCCAGCGCGAAGACGAAGCGCGCCAGCGTCGTCGCCTTGCTCTTCTCGAGCGCAGCCACCAGGTTGGCCGCGCTCCTGTCGGCCATGCGCTCCAGCGCCGAGAGCTTGGCCACGCCGAGCGTGTACAGCTCGGGCAGGGTTCGAATGAGGCCGCTGTCCACCAGCTGGTCGACGAGCTTGTCGCCCAGGCCCTCGATGTCCATCGCGCGGCGCCCGGCGAAGTGCAGCAGCGCCTGCTTGCGCTGCGCGGTGCAGAACAGGCCGCCGCTGCAGCGGTGGTCGATGCCGCCCTGCTCGCGCACGACCGCGCTGCCGCACACCGGGCACTGGCGCGGCATGCGGAAGTTGGGCACGTAGTGCGGCCGCGCCTCGGGCACGCGGCCGACCACCTCGGGGATCACGTCGCCGGCGCGGCGCACGATCACGCGGTCGCCGATGCGCACGCCCTTGCGCCGGAGCTCGAACAGGTTGTGCAGCGTGGCGTTGCTGACCGTCGTGCCGCCGACGAAGACCGGCTCGAGCCGGGCCACCGGCGTGAGCTTGCCGGTGCGGCCGACCTGGATCTCGATGCCCTTGAGCCGGGTCGCCTGCTCCTGCGCCGGGTACTTGTGCGCCACCGCCCAGCGCGGCTCGCGCGTCACGAAGCCCAGCCGCTGCTGCAGCGCGATCTCGTCGACCTTGTAGACGACGCCGTCGATGTCGAAGGGCAGCGCGTCGCGCTCGGCGGCGATGCGGGCATGGAAGGTGACCATCCCCTCGGCCCCCGCGACCACGGCGCGCTCGGCGCTGACCGGCAGCCCCAGGGCCTGCAGCGCGTCCAGCGTGGCGCTGTGCGTGGGCGGCTGCGCCCAGCCCCGCACCTCGCCCAGGCCATAGGCGTAGAAGCTCAGCTTCTTGTCCGCCAGCGCGCGGCTGTCCAGCTGGCGCACCGCGCCGGCGGCGGTATTGCGCGGGTTGATGAAGGTCCGCCCGCCCTTCACGCGCTGGCGCTCGTTCAGGCGCTCGAAGTCGTCGCGCCGCATGTACACCTCGCCGCGCACCTCCAGCAGTGGCGGCAGTGCGGCCGCGTCGCCGATCAGCCGCAGCGGCACCTGACCGATGGTGCGGATGTTGTGCGTGACGTCCTCGCCGGTCTCGCCGTCGCCGCGCGTGGCGGCCTGCACCAGCACGCCCTGCTCGTAGCGCAGGTTGATGGCCAGGCCGTCGAACTTCAGCTCCGCGGCGTAGCGCACCGGCGGGTCCTCCGCCGCCAGGCCCAGCTCGCGGCGCACGCGTGCGTCGAAGGCCAGGGCGCCGGCCGCGCTGGTGTCGGTCTCGGTGCGGATGCTGAGCATCGGCACCGCGTGGCGCACCGGCGTCAGCCCGGGCAGCACCTGGCCCAGCACGCGCTGCGTCGGCGAGTCCGGCGTCAGCAGCGCCGGGTGCGCGGCCTCCAGCGCCTGCAGTTCCTGGAACAGGCGGTCGTACTCGGCGTCCGGGATTTCCGGGGCGTCGAGCACGTAGTAGCGGTGCGCGTGGTGGTGCAGCAGCGCGCGCAGCTTGGCGGCGCGCCGGCGGGCGCTGTCGGGGACGGTCCCGGGGACGTGGGAGGGAGACGGCGACATGTGCGACATTCTCTTGCACAGCCCGCAGCACGAGAGGAACGCAGCATGGACGAGCGCTACGACCTGGTCACCATCGGCGCCGGCAGCGGCGGCGTCGCCGCCTCGCGCCGCGCCGCGGCGCATGGCGCGAAGGTCGCCATCGTCGAGGCCGGCCGCGTCGGCGGCACCTGCGTGCTGCGCGGCTGCGTGCCCAAGAAGCTGCTGATGTACGCGGCGCAGTTCGGCGACGCCTTCGCCGAGGCCCGCGGCTACGGCTGGGCCCTGCCCGGGCCGCCGCAGTTCGGCATGGACCGCTGGCAGCAGGCCAAGGCGGCCGAGACGGCGCGGCTGGAGGGCATCTACCGCCGGCTGCTGGAGTCCAGCGGGGTGAGTCTGGTCGAGGGCCGTGCCCGGCTGGACGGTCCCGGGCGTGTCGTCGTGGCCACGGGCACCGGCGAGCGCACGCTGCACGCGCGCCACGTGCTCGTCGCCACGGGTGGCTCGCCGGTGCGCGACAGCCTGCCGGGCATCGAGCACGCAGCCACCAGCGACGAGCTGCTGGACCTGGACCACCTCCCCGCACGCGTGGCCGTGGTCGGCAGCGGCTATATCGCGGTGGAGTTCGCGAGCATGCTGGCCCGGCTGGGCGCGAAGGTGTCGGTCTACTTCCGCGCCGAGCTGCCGCTGCGCGGCTTCGACACCATGCTGCGCGGCGCGGCCGCGGCCGCGCTGCAGGCCGCCGGCGTGGAGCTGCACGCCGGCGTGCTGCCGCGGCGCATCGCGCGCGTGGCCGGGGGCTTCGTGCTGGAGCTCGGCGACGAGCGCCTGCGCGAATTCGACTGGGTGCTCAACGCCACCGGCCGGCGCCCCAACACCGCCGGGCTGGGCCTGGAGACGGTGGGTGTGGCGCCCGGCACGCGCGGCGAGATCCCGGTGGACGCCGCGCTGCGTGCCGCCGACGGTGTGCATGCCATCGGCGACGTGACCGACCGCGTCAACCTCACGCCGGTGGCCATCGCCGAGGGCCGCGCGCTGGCCGACACCCTGTTCGTCGCGCAGCCGCGCACGGTGGACCTCACGCGCGTGGCCAGCGCCGTCTTCATGCTGCCGCCGCTGGCCAGCGTGGGGCCGTCGGAGGACGACGCGGTCGCCGCCGGCCACGCGCTGAAGGTCTTCGAGACCGACTTCCGGCCGATGAAGGCCGCCTTCTGGGGCGGCGAGGAACGCACGCGCATGAAGCTGCTGGTGGACGCCACCAGCGGCCGCGTGCTGGCCGTGCACATGGCCGGCAGCGACGCGCCCGAGATCGTCCAGAGCCTGGCCGTGGCGCTGAGCGCCGGCGCGACCAAGGCCGACTTCGACCGCACGCTGGCGATGCACCCCACCGCCGCCGAGGAGTTCGTGCTGATGCGCGACCCGGTGCGGCAGCGGCCGGCGCCCTGAGCGCGCCGGGCCGCTCCCAGGCGCCCGGCCCCGGAGCGCGCAGCGCGAAGGCCTGTCCCGTGCGCGCGCGCCTCGGGGCGCCCCCGAGGTGAATTCCGCACAAGCGCGCGGTGGAAGGACTCACCGACGCGGCGCCGGCCCCTGCCGAGACTGCTCCCATGCCGCGGCGCCCCGCCGCGGCGCCACCGGGAGAGTCTCATGGCCACGCCGCACACCGCCCTCGAGGCCAGCGCCGAACTGCTGCCGCTGGCCGACGGCCGCCGGCTCCGGCTGCGCGCCGTGCAGCCGCAGGACGCGCCGGCGCTCGTGGCCTTCTTCGCCGGGCTGTCGCCCGGCGCGCGCCGGCTGCGCCTGCACGGTGCCGTGCGCGGGCTGCCGCTCGCGGCGGCGCGGCGGCTGGCGCAGGCCGACGGCCGCACGAGCGCCGGCTTCGTGCTCACCACCGACGACGGCGCGACCGTCGTCGCCGAGGCCTGCTGGGGCCGCGCCGGCTTCGGCAGCGCCGAGTTCGGCATCGCCGTGGCCGATGCCTGGCAGGGCCTGGGCCTGGGTGCGAAGCTGATGGCGGTGCTGGAACGCAGCGCGCGCCGCGCCGGGCTGCGCCGGCTGGTCGGCGAGGTGCTGGCCGACAACGGCCGCATGCAGGCGCTGCTGCAGCGCCGCGGCTACGCCCCGCTGGCCCAGCGCGACGCCGACGTGCTGCGCCTGGCCTGCGAGCTGGCCGGGACGCCCGAGGCCTCGCGCACCGCGACGCCGGCCCCGGCCGGCTGGGCCGGCTGGTTCAGCGCGCTGCGCTGGATGCTGTCGCCGCTGCCGGCCTGAGCGGCAACGACCCCGCCGCCGCCCAGTCCACGGCACCGAAGGCCGGCGGTTCGCGCGCGTCCAGCACCGCGTCGGCATGTTCCTGGCCCTGGCGCAGGATGTCGTCGAAGCGCTCCCAGGACAGCAGCCCCACGCGGTCCAGCGCCGGACGCAGCACCAGGTCGGCCAGCTGCTGCGCGCGGCGCTGGCGCGCCACGCTGTGCAGCACGGTCACGTTGACCAGGTAGGTGGCCAGCGACGGAAAGCGCCAGCGCCGCTGCTTGCGCGGACGCAGGCGGTCGCGCAGCAGCGCCCAGGGGCCCGGCACCTCGTCGCTGGCGAGCCGGCGCGAGCGGCTGAAGGCCAGGTCCACGCCGATGACGCGGCCCACGCCGCGCTGCGAGCGCATCACGTCCACCGGGAAATTGTTGAAGGTGCCGCCGTCGCACATCAGCTCGCCGTCGATGACCACCGGCGGCAGCGCGCCGGGGATGGCGCAGCTGGCCTGCACCGCGCTGAGCAGCGGACCGCAGGACAGCACCTGCTCGCTGGCCTGCGAGTAGTTCGTCGCGATGCAGAAGAAGGGCAGCCAGAGGTCCTCGATGCCGACCTCCGCCCCCAGCAGCTCGTGGATGGCGGAGTGCAGCAGCCGCTTCAGCCGCAGGCCGCGGAACAGCGAGAGCATCGGCAGCAGGTTCCAGTCGCCGGTCGGGTTGCCGACGAAGGCGCGCCGCGCGATCGCGATGAAGTCCTCCAGCGGCCGTCCCGAGGCGATGCCGAAGCCCATCACCGCGCCGATGCTGGTGCCGCCGACGAAGTCGATCTCGATGCCGCGCTGGCGCAGCGCGCGCACCACGCCCAGGTGCGCGAAGCCGCGCGCGCCGCCGCCGGCGAGCACCAGGCCGACGGCCTGGCGCGCGGCCACGCGGGCCAGGCGCGCCAGGTCCGCCGCGTCCCCGCTGCGCACGTGCAGGTGCCCGGCCACCGGACGCCGGTCCAGCCAGCGCGCGGTGCCGCGTGGGCCGCCGGCGTCGGCCGGGTGCAGCAGCACGAGGATCTCCGCGGCCTCGGTGCGCGGCGGACGCTTCATCAGGCAGCCGGTCTCGTTGAGGTGCAGCGCCGGCTCGGCACGCGCGTCGGCCAGCAGCAGCAGCTCGTCGCTGTGGCGGCTGCAGCGCCAGGTCCACTCGGTGGGCTGCTCGTCGGCGACGAGCAGCACGAAGTCGTGCGCGGCCTCGATCTCGTCCAGGCGCAGCGTCAGGCTGCGGCTGTCCGCGCCGCCGTCCAGCGATGTCGCGTCGACCACCGCCACGCGCCCGTGGCGGCCCAGCGCCGCGGCGAAGCGGCGCGCGAAGCCGGGGGCGTCCACGCCGGCGCTGACCGGCACCAGCGCGATCGTCACCGGCAGCACCAACGGATGGCGCTGCTGCTCGGTCTGCAGGCGACGGATGATCTGGCGCGTCAGTGCCAGCGAGACCTGGGTGCTCGACTCCAGCAGCGCCATGAAGTGCGCCTTGTCCAGGCGCACCAGCACCGAGTCGCGGATCGCGACCACGGTGGCGGTGCGCGGCTCGTCGGTGTACAGGCTCATCTCGCCGACGATCTGGCCGCGGCCCATCTCGCGCACCGCGCGCTCGCTGCCGTCGTCCTGGCGCACGTAGGCGCGCAGCCGGCCGCTGACCACCAGGTACATCGCGTCGCCGGGCGCGCCCTGCTCGATCAGCACCTGGCCGCCGGCAACTTCCTGCCACTGCAGCTTCTCGCGCAGCAGCGCCAGCGCCGCGGGTTCGAGCTGGCCCAGGAAGGACTGCAGGTACTGCTGCAGCAGCTCGTCGTGGTGCGGCAGGTTGGTCGTGCTGGCAGGGTCGGGCAAGCGGGGTCTCCGGATCGGTCGGGGCGGTCGCGGCTGCCGCCCGGGTCAGCCAGCGACTGTAGCGCCGCGGCCTACGCGGCCGGCGGGCGCCGCACGCGGTAGCGCTCGAAGGGCACGCCGGCGAAATCCTCGTGCACGGTCTGCACGAGCCCGAAGCCGGCGCGCTCGAACAGCGGCCGCGACAGCGGCGTCACCCAGGCCCACAGCGCCGCCGCGCCGGCCGCCTGCGCACGCGCCACGCTGGCCGCCAGCAGCCGCGTGCCCACGCCGCGGCGGCCGAACCGCGGGTGCACGTACAGCGATCGGATCTCGGCATCCGCGCTGCCTTCGATCGGCGCCCAGCCGCTGAAGCCCAGCGGCCGCTGCCTGTCCTGCGGGGCGTCCGGCGGGCCGTCCGCCAGCGCGACCCAGGTGTCGGGCTGCAGCACGTAGCCGCCGAAGGCCGCGGCGTCGTCGGCGAAGGCGGCCCAGGCCTGCACCTGGCGCGGCGTGTAGACCGCCGGCCCCAGCGTGCGCGCGGCCGCGCCGTACAGCGCGGCCAGGGCCGGCAGGTCGCCCGCGTGCGCCGGGCGCAGCGTCACCGGTGGCAGCGGGTCCACGCTCAGCTGAACAGCCGGCGCGCCGCCGGCGAGCCCGCCGCGAGGTCCAGCGCCTCCATGCGGGCATAGAGCTGCTGCAGCTCGCGGCCAATGGCCGCGAAGGCCTGCAGCGTGACCGGGGTGCCCTGGTCGTCGCAGGCCGTCGCGTCGAGCTCCTCGCACAGCGCGCCGGCGGCGCGGTGCCAGGCCGGGAAGGGTTCGGCCGCGGCCGGGGTCTGCGGCACGTCCAGCGTCAGCGTGCACTCGCGCAGCGCGCGCGAGGGCCCAGGTTCGCCGTCCTGCACGTCCAGCGCGACCTGCGCATCCACCGCCAGCACCAGCACCGGCGGGGCGCCTTCGTCGGCCCCCGGCAGCACCATGCGGCCCGTCAGCGGACCGGGCACGAAGCCCAGCCGCGCCGCGGCCTGCTGCAGGTAGCCCCAGGACCAGGCCACGCCGTTGGCGCGCAGCGTCACCGTCAGCTGTGCGTCCAGCGGGCTGGCCAGCGCGTCCAGCTCGCGCGCGCGCGCCACCACCTCCAGCATGTCGGGCACGTCGGCGCTGGCGCCCAGCGCGTCGGCGAAGGCCTGCACCTTCTGCACGAACTCGGAATACTCGATCTCGTTGAGGGCGCCGCTGCGGCTGGCCAGCTGCACGCCGGCCTGCAGTTCGCCGTAGCGGCGGCCGGGGGCGGGGGCCTCCCAGTCGCCGGTCTCGGTGTCCAGGCCCTCGACGTAGAAGGGCTTGCTGCCGGCGCGCCGCGTGGCCGGCAGGTGCGCGATGACGGCCTCGCCGCTGACCGGCTGCTCCAGCGTCAGCGGCACCAGGGCGTCGATCAGCGCGTCCAGCCGGGCCGGCCGGCGCAGCGCCGGGCGCGGCGGCGTCTCGATCGCCGGGCCCAGCGCCGGCTCGATGCGCTCCGGCGCGGCGGCCGGCGCGACCTCGGCGCCGGCCAGCTTGCGCGGCCGCACGCGGCGCAGCGTCCACCAGGCCTGCAGCGCCAGCGCCAGCAGCACGGCGCCGCCGAGCAGGACCAGCGCCGTCGTCAGGCTCACGCCGCGAGGCTCCGCGAGGGCGGCCGGCCGCTCACGCGGCCTCCGCCAGGCCGACGGCCGATTCCATGTCCACCGCGACGATGCGGCTGACGCCCTGCTCCTGCATGGTCACGCCGATCAGCTGCTCGGCCATCTCCATCGCGATCTTGTTGTGGCTGATGAACAGGAACTGCGTGCCCCGGCTCATCTCCGTCACCAGGTTCTTGTAGCGCTCGGTGTTGGCGTCGTCCAGCGGCGCGTCGACCTCGTCGAGCAGGCAGAAGGGCGCCGGGTTGAGCTGGAAGATCGCGAAGACCAGCGCGATCGCGGTCAGCGCCTTCTCGCCGCCGGAGAGCAGGTGGATGGTGCTGTTCTTCTTGCCCGGCGGCTGCGCCATCACCTGCACGCCGGCGTCCAGGATCTCGCTGCCGGTCATCACCAGCCGCGCCTGCCCGCCGCCGAAGAGGCTGGGGAACATGCGGCCGAAGTGTTCGTTGACCTGGTTGAAGGTGGAGGCCAGCAACTCGCGCGTCTCGAGGTCGATCTTGTGGATCGCGTCCTCCAGCGTGTGGATGGCCTCGCGCAGGTCGGCATTCTGGGCGTCGAGGAAGCTCTTGCGATCGCGCGAGCTGGCCAGCTCGTCCAGCGCCGCCAGGTTGACCGCGCCCAGCGCCGCGATCTCGCGGTTGATGCGGTCGATCTCGGTCTGCAGCCCCCAGAGTTTGACCGAGCCTTCCTCGATCGACCTGGCCAGCGCCTCGAGGTCCACCTCGGCGGCCTGCAGCTGCTCCAGGTACTGCGCGCCGCCCAGGCGCGCCGCCTGCAGCTCCAGCTGCAGCTTCGTGATCTGCTCGCGCAGCGGGTCCAGGCTGCGCTCGAAGACGAGGCGCTGCTCGTCGGCGCGGCGCAGCTGCGCGCTGAGGTCGTCGTATTCGCTGCGCGCCAGGCCCAGCGCCTGCTCGCGGTCCAGCTTCAGCGCCAGCGCCTCCTGCAGCCCGGCCTGCGCCGCGGCGTCGTCGAAGCTGCCCAGCTCCAGCTGCAGCTGCTCGCCGGCCTGCTCGTTGGCGCGCACCTGGCTCTCGGCGGTCTCGATGCTGCGCTGCAGCTCGCCCTGCCGCGCGGCCAGCGTGCGCGCCTGGAAATGCGCCTCCTGCGCCCGGCGCTCCAGCGCGCGCTGCTGCTCGCGCGCGTCGGCCAGGGCGCGCTCGGCGGCGATCACCGCGTCGTCCAGCTCGGCGTGGCGCTGCTGCGCGTCGGCCAGCGCGATGTCCAGCTCCTCGAAGCGCGCCTCGCCGGTGGCGCGGCGTTCCTCCAGCGCCTCGAGCTGGGCGTCGAGCTCGGCCAGCTCGCCGGCCAGCTGCTCGTGGCGCGACGCGGCGGCGTCGGCCTGCTGCTGCAGCCGCAGCAGCTCCACGTGCAGGCCGTGTGCATGGGTCTGGGCCTGCTGCGCGTCGCGCCGCGCGGTCAGCAGCCGCTGCGATGCCTCGGTGTAGGCCGCCTCCAGCCGCACCGAGGCGCTGCGCGACTCGTCGGCGATCAGCGCCTGCGCGCGCTGCTGGCGGTCCAGGTTCTCGATCTCCTGCGCGCGCGCCAGCATGCCGGCCTGCTCGGAGTCCGGCGCGTAGAAGGCCACCGCGTGCTGGCTCACGGCATGGCCCTCGCGGGTCATGATGACCTCGCCGTGCGTGAGCTGCCCGCGCTGCGCCAGCGCGGCGTCCAGGCTCTCGGCGGTGTAGACGCCCTCCAGCCAGTCCACCAGCAGCGCCTTCAGCCCGGCGTCGCCCAGCCGCAGCAGGTCCGACAGCCGCGGCAGCGTGCGGTGCGGGTCGACGACCGCGCCCGAGGGCAGCGCATAGAAGGCCAGCCGCGCCGGCGGCGCGTCGGCGGCGAAGGCACGCACCGTGTCCAGGCGGCCGACGGCCAGCGCATTGAGCCGCTCGCGCAGCGCGGACTCCAGTGCATTCTC
>CAZUPH010000084.1:14632-16653 GCA_964621995.1 uncultured Rubrivivax sp.
CAAGGCCGGCATTGCGGCCGACCTCGAGCGCATTGATGCGTTCCCGAAGCGCCGCTTCCAGCGCGGTCTCCCAGCCGGTCTCGATGTGCAGCCGCGTCCACAGGCCGCTCAGCCCGTCGAGTCCGTGCTTGGCGAGCCAGGGCTTGAGCTTGCCTTCGGTCTGCACCTTCTCCTGCAGCGCGCGCAGCGCCGCCAGCCGTGCCGCGATGTCGGCCAGCCGGGCCGACTCGCGGCCGACCGCGTCCTGCGCGGCGCGGCGCTGCTCGTCCAGCTGCGGCACCTGCTCGGACAGGTCGCCCAGCACGCCCTCGGCCTGCGCCAGCGCCTCCTGTGCCGCGGCTTCCCGGGCGCGCAGCGCGTCGATGCGCGCGAGGTCCGGAGCCTGCAGCCCCTGGCGCTCGCCGGCCAGCCGGTCGCGCCGCGCCTTCAGGCCGCGCGACTGCTCCTCCACGCTGCGCCCCTCGGCGGCCAGCACCTGGATCTGCTGCTGCACCTGCGCGACCTGCCCGCGCTGTGCGTTGGCCTCGGCCTGCGCGCTGCGCAGCGCGTCCTCCAGCGCCGGCAGCGCTTCGCCCTGCTCCTCGGCCTGCGCGTGCAGCAGCGCGGCCTGCTCCTCGGCCTCGGCGATGCGGCCGGCGATCTCCTCGAGCTCCGCGTGCGAGAGCTGCTGGCGCTCGCGCCAGCCGGCGTTCTGCGCCTGCAGCTCGGCCAGCCGCGCCTGCGCGCGCTGGCGGCCCTCGACGACGTAGCGGATGCGCTCCTCGAGCCGGCTCACCGCCAGCTGCGCGTCGGCCAGCGCGCCCTGGCGCTCGTGCAGGCGGTCGTTGGCCGCATAGTGCGCCTGGCGCACCTGCTCGAGCTCGGCCTCCACGTGGCGCAGCTCGGCCAGCCGCGCCTGCAGCGCCGTCTCGGCCTCGGCCTCGGCGGCGGCCACGCGCTGCTCCTCGCTGGCGGCGTCGCGGTGCTTCAGGAACCACAGCTGGTGCAGCTTCAGGGTGCCCTGGTCCTGCAGCGTGCGGTACTGCTGCGCCACCTCGGCCTGCTTCTCGAGCTTGTCCAGGTTGGCATTGAGCTCGCGCAGGATGTCCTCCACGCGCGTGAGGTTCTCGCGCGTGTCCTTGAGCCGGCTTTCGGTCTCGCGGCGGCGTTCCTTGTACTTGCTGACGCCGGCGGCTTCCTCCAGGAACAGGCGCAGCTCCTCGGGCCGGCTCTCGATGATGCGGCTGATCGTGCCCTGGCCGATGATGGCGTAGGCGCGCGGCCCCAGGCCCGTGCCCAGGAAGACGTCCTGCACGTCGCGCCGGCGCACGGGCTGGTTGTTGATGTAGTAGCTGCTGCTGCCGTCGCGCGTGAGCACGCGCTTGACGGCGATCTCGGCGAAGGCGTTCCACTGGCCGCCGGCGCGCGCGCTGCTGTTGTCGAAGACCAGCTCCACGCTGGCGCGGCTGGCCGGCTTGCGGTTGCCGCTGCCGTTGAAGATGACGTCCTGCATGGACTCGCCGCGCAGTTCGCTGGCCTTGCTCTCGCCCAGCACCCAGCGCACGGCGTCCATGATGTTGCTCTTGCCGCAGCCATTGGGCCCGACCACGCCGACGCGCTGACCCGGCAGCTGGAAGGTCGTCGGTTCGGCGAAGGACTTGAAGCCCGAGAGCTTGATCTGGTTCAGGCGCATCGCAGGGTGCACCGGCGCGCCCCGCGGGGCTGCGCGCAGCGCCCGGGAACCTTACGCAAGTGCTTGATTCTCAAATGAAAATCGCGCTCCTGTGGCGAGCGCGTCAGGTCCGGATGATAGCATCGCGCCCCCTGCCGACCGGCCCTGTCCGATGCCCCGCAAGCCCCCCGCCCCGACCCCGCCCCGGCGCCCCGCGCCCGCCGTGCCACCCAGCGCACCGAGCCGCGAACTGCACGCCTTCCCGAACCCGGCGCCCGAGCGCGACTACGTCATCCGCTTCGACGTGCCGGAGTTCACCTGCCTGTGCCCGCTGACCGGCCAGCCCGACTTCGCGCACTTCACGATCGAG
>CAZUPH010000085.1:0-13958 GCA_964621995.1 uncultured Rubrivivax sp.
GGCCTTGCCGTACAGCTCGCGCGGGAAGGTGCCGTCCTCGTCCCAGGCCGCGGCGTGGGGCGCGATCTCGCGCTCGACGAAGTCGCGCAGTGCGGCGCGGAAGGCCTCGTGCTCGGGGCCGAAGTGGTGCGGGGCGGCGGGCAGGTCGAAGATCATCGGCGCAGTGTGTCGCGCGCGGCGGCCACGCGTCCATCGGGTTGATCCGGCGCGCCCGGGTATGTACAATCAATGCATACCGATTCGATCAGAATCCCAGCCGCATACCCCGGGGAGCCGCCGATGGAAGCGACCGTCGCCGAACGTGGCCAGATCACGCTGCCCAAGGCCGTGCGCGACGCGCTGGGCCTGACCAAGGGCAGCAAGCTCAAGGTGGAGCTCGAGGGCGGCCGCATCGTGCTGCGCAAGGACGTCGGCGACGCGGTGTCGCGGGCGCGCGGCCGCATCCGGCTGCCCGCCGGCGTGAGCACCGACGACATCATGCGCGAGCTGCGCGGCCGCGCCCCCGGCGACCCCTACCCGGCGCCCGACGACCAGGCCGCATGATCGCCGTCGACAGCAACGTGCTCGTCGACCTGATCGGCGACGACCCCGGCGCCGCCGACGCCGCCGAGGCCGCGCTGCGCAACGCCCTGTCGCGCGGGCCGGTCGTCGCCTGCGAGGTGGTGCTCGCCGAGGTCGTCGCCGGCCTGGGCAACAGCGCGCTCGTCGTCGAGATCATGGACGACATCGGCGTGGACTTCTCGCCGCTGGAGCAGCGCTCGGCCGTGCGCGCAGGCGAGATGCAGCGCCGCTACCGCGACCGCATCCGCCAGGGCACGCTCGCCGGCGGGCCCAAGCGGTCGATCCCCGATTTCCTCGTCGGCGCCCACGCGCTGCTGCAGTGCCAGGGCCTGATCACGCGCGACGCCGGCTTCTTCCGCGACTATTTCAAGGGCCTCAAAGTCATCGTGCCGAAAGCCTGAGGGCCTAGAACACGGGCCGCTTTCGCCCTCCCTCCCGCCAGACCACCCCCGCCAGACCACCCCACAAGGACCGCCCCATGGCCAAGACGACCGCCCGCCCCGCCCATCCGTTCGCCAAGACCGTCAAGACCTTCAAGACCGCCTCGGGCAAGGAGGGCCGGCTGTACTCGCTGCCGGCGCTCGCGAAGACCTTCCCGAACGTGGACCGGCTGCCGGTGAGCATCCGCATCGTGCTCGAGAGCGTGCTGCGCAACTGCGACGGCAAGAAGGTCACGCCGGCGCACGTGGAGCAGCTCGCCAACTGGGGCGCCACGGCGGCGCGCACCGACGAGATCCCCTTCGTCGTCGCGCGCGTGGTGCTGCAGGACTTCACCGGCGTGCCGCTGCTGGCCGACCTGGCGGCGATGCGCAACGTGGCCGACAAGATGGGCCGCGACCCCAAGCGCATCGAGCCGCTGGTCCCCGTGGACCTGGTCGTCGACCACTCGGTGATGATCGACCACTTCGGTTCGAAGAAGGCGCTGGACCTGAACATGAAGCTGGAGTTCCAGCGCAACCAGGAGCGCTACCAGTTCATGAAGTGGGGCATGGACGCCTTCGACACCTTCGGCGTCGTGCCGCCGGGCTTCGGCATCGTGCACCAGGTCAACCTGGAGTACCTGGCGCGCGGCGTGCACAAGACCCGCGACGGCGTGTACTACCCCGACAGCCTGGTCGGCACCGACAGCCACACGACGATGATCAACGGCATCGGCGTGGTCGGCTGGGGCGTGGGCGGCATCGAGGCCGAGGCCGGCATGCTGGGCCAGCCGGTGTACTTCCTGACGCCGGACGTGGTGGGCTTCGAGCTCACCGGCCAGCTGCGCGAAGGCGTCACCGCCACCGACCTGGTGCTGACCGTGACCGAGATCCTGCGCAAGGAAAAGGTGGTCGGCAAGTTCGTCGAGTTCTGCGGCGAGGGCACGCGCACGCTGAGCCTGCCCGACCGCGCGACCATCGCCAACATGGCGCCCGAATACGGCGCCACGATGGGCTTCTTCCCGGTCGACGAGAAGACGATCGAGTATTTCCAGGGCACCGGCCGCACCAAGGCCGAGATCGAGGCCTTCGAGGCCTACTTCAGGGCGCAGAAGATGTTCGGCGTGCCGCTGGCCCGGGACATCGACTACAGCAAGCTGGTGAAGCTGGACCTCGGCACGGTAGCGCCGTCGCTCAGCGGCCCGAAGCGGCCGCAGGACCGCATCGAGCTCGGCAACGTGAAGACGAAGTTCACCGAGCTCTTCAGCGCCGCGCCGGCCGACAACGGCTTCAACCAGCCGGCCGAGAAGCTGGCCGCGCCGGTGACCACCGCCGACGGCCTCGAACTGCGCAACGGCGACGTGCTGATCGCCGCCATCACCAGCTGCACCAACACCAGCAACCCCGGCGTGCTGCTGGCCGCCGGCCTGCTGGCCAAGAAGGCGGTCGAGCGCGGGCTGAAGGTGAAGAAGCATGTCAAGACCAGCCTCGCGCCCGGCTCGCGCATCGTCACCGAGTACCTCGAGAAGGCCGGCCTGCTGCCCTACCTGGAGAAGCTGGGCTTCGCGGTCGCCGCCTACGGCTGCACCACCTGCATCGGCAATGCCGGCGACCTGACGCCGGAGATCAACGAGGCGATCACGAAGAACGACCTCGTCTGCGCCGCGGTGCTGTCGGGCAACCGCAACTTCGAGGCCCGCATTCACCCCAACCTGAAGGCCAACTTCCTGGCCAGCCCGCCGCTGGTGGTGGCCTACGCGATTGCAGGCAACGTGACGCGCGACCTGATGAGCGAACCGGTCGGCAAGGGCAGCGGCGGCAAGGACGTCTACCTGGGCGACATCTGGCCGACCAGCGACGAGATCTACGCGCTGATGAAGTACGCGATGAACGGCCGCGCCTTCCGCGCCAACTACGACAAGGTCAAGAGCGACCCCGGCAAGCTGTGGGAGAAGATCAAGGGCGTCAAGGGCAAGGTCTACACCTGGCCCAAGAGCACCTACATCGCCGAGCCGCCGTTCTTCCAGGACTTCGCGATGGAGCCCAAGGCGCTGGTCGCCGGCGTGCAGGGCGCGCGCATCATGGGCCTGTTCGGCGACAGCATCACCACCGACCACATCAGCCCCGCCGGCAGCTTCAAGGAGACCACGCCGGCCGGCAAGTACCTGCTGGACAACGGCGTGCTGAAGGCCGACTTCAACAGCTACGGCGCGCGCCGCGGCAACCACGAGGTGATGATGCGCGGCACCTTCGCCAACGTGCGCATCAAGAACCTGATGCTGCCGCCCAAGGAGGACGGCTCGCGCGTCGAGGGCGGCTACACGCTGTACCAGCCGGGCGGCGAGCGCATGCCCATCTACGACGCCGCGATGAAGTACCTCGCCGCGGGCACGCCCACCGTCGTCTTCGCCGGCGAGGAGTACGGCACCGGCTCCAGCCGCGACTGGGCGGCCAAGGGCACGGCGCTGCTGGGCATCAAGGCCGTGGTCGCGAAGAGCTTCGAGCGCATCCACCGCAGCAACCTGATCGGCATGGGCGTGCTGCCCCTGCAGTTCAAGGCCGGCGACTCCTGGGAGAGCCTGGGCCTGAAGGGCGACGAGGTCGTCGACGTGGTGCTGGGCGCCGAGATCCGGCCCCTGTCCGACGCCACCCTGCGCATCACCGCCGGCGACGGCAGCGTGCGCGAGCTGGCGGTCACGCTGCGCATCGACACCGCAATCGAGGTCGACTACTACAAGCACGGCGGCATCCTGCCCTTCGTGCTGCGCCAGCTCTTGGCGGCCTGAGCCGGACGGCAGGGCCTGCCTGCGCAGGCACTGCCGCCGGCGAAGGGGCGAGCGCATGCTTGCGCGAGCGCGGCCCGCAGGGCCTGAGCCGGACGGCAGTGCCTGCCTGCGCCGGCCCCGGGCGAGGCAAGTTCACGCCCCCGCACCGGCCCGGCCGGGCGGGGGCTTGTCGTGTCCGGCGACAATCCGTCTTTTGCCCCCCGAGCCTCGCCGCACCGCCTGCCCACCCGCATGATCCAGCGCCTGCGCCGCCTGATGCCCACCCAGGACGCCCTGCAGCGCAACCGCTGGTTGCGCTGGCTGGGCCCGGGGCTCTTCCATCCGCGGCTGTGGCACATGAGCCGGCGCGGCATCGCGCTGGGCGTGGCGATCGGCGTGTTCTTCGCCTTCCTGATCCCGATCGCGCAGATCCCGCTGTCGGCGGCGCTGGCGGTGGCGCTGCGCGCCAACATCCCGGCCGCGGTGGCGAGCACGCTGGTCAACAACCCGCTGACCTTCCCGCCGGTGTACTACGCGGCCTGGAAGGTGGGCAGCTGGATGCTGGGCGAAGAGGCCGACGAGGCCGACGCCCCGGTGCTGCCCGATGCGCTGGAGTCCACCGGCATCGGCAACAGCGCCACCAACGGCCGCGGCTTCTGGGAGCGCACGATCGACGGCATGCGGGCGGTGGGCAAGCCGCTGCTGGTCGGCGCGGTCACCTTCGCGGTCGGCTTCGGCGCGCTGGCCTACTTCCTGGTCAACGGCCTGTGGCACCTGCGCGTGCGCCTGAAGCGCCGCGCCCGGCAGCGCCGGGGCGAGGCCGGCGGCGCGGGCTGATCAGGGCAGGAAGCCCCGCTCCTTCAGCAGCGCGCGCAGCGCGTCGGCGTCCTCGCGGAAGCGGTCCGGGTCGTACTTGGCCTTGCTGGTGTAGTACTGCGCCAGGTGCGTGATGCCGAGCTCGTCCATGCGGCGGATCATTTCCGGGCCGAGCGCGCGGTAGCGCTCCCAGCCGCGGCGTTCGCGTTCGGCGTAGCGCTCGTCGATCTGCGCCGGCGTCGGCCGCCGATAGACCTCCTCGTGGATCCAGGCCGCCGGCGGGAGGCGGTCGCGCTGCGCCGGCGCCTCGTCGGGCCAGCCGACGACCAGGCTCGTCACCGGCAGGCAGTTCGGCGGGCAGTGCAGCTCGTCGGCGATCTCGCGCATGCGGTGCAGCGTGGTGCCCATGTAGCAGATGCCCAGGCCCTGGCTCTCCAGCGCCAGCGCCGCGGTCTGCGCCAGGATGACCGCGTCGAGGGCCGCGACGTGCCAGCTCAGGAAGTCCGCGAAGCCGAGCCGGGCGCCGCGCAGCTGCAGCCACTCGCGCGTGCGGAAGCTGTCGGCGCAGAAGGTCAGCACCCAGGGCGCCTGCAGCACCATCGGCTGGCCGAAGTGCAGTTCGCACAGCCGCGCGCGCCGCGCCGCGTCGCCGCTGCGGATGACCGAGACCATGTTCAGGTTGCCGCTGGAGCTGCTGCCGTGCAGCGCCTCGCCGAGCACGCGGTCGATCAGCGCGGCGTCCACCGGCCGGTCCTGGAAGCGGCGGATCGAGCGGTGGGCGGCCATCAGCCGCGACATCGCGGCGGCGGGGGTGGCGGCATCGGAGGCGGTGTCGGCGGTCATCGGCAGCCCGGGGCGGTCGCAAGAGCCGCGCATCATGCCTGCGCGCCGCGGCATGGCGGCAGCCCCGGGGGCGCTGCTACACTGGCTTCCGTCAGGAGAGAGCTTCCCTCGCGGAAGCCGCCGAAGGCGCAGGGCAGCCCCCGAACGCTCAGGCAAAAGGACTGACTTCCTTCCTCACTGGAGAGAGGCCGCGCGGCACCGCCGCCCGGCCCACCGAAGGGGCAAGGCCCGCCAGCCCGCCAGGGGTCGGGGCGCGCCGAATCTCTCAGGTAAAGCGGACAGCGAGGGGCCCTGCGTGCACATGCCGCCAGCGTGCGGTCGTGCCGTCGGGACAGCCCTCAGGAGGATCCGCCGTGACCGAGACGCCCCAGACCCCGCTCGCAAAGACGCCGCTGCACGAGCTGCACCTGAAGCTCGGTGCGCGCATGGTGCCCTTCGCCGGCTACGAGATGCCGGTCAACTACCCCGGTGGGGTGATCGCCGAGCACCGGCAGTGCCGCGAGGCCGCGGCACTGTTCGACGTCTCGCACATGGGGCAGATCCGCCTGGTCGGCGCCGACGCGGCGGCCGCCCTGGAGAGCCTGGTGCCGGTGGACCTGGTGGACCTCGCCGTCGGCCGCCAGCGCTATGCCTTCTTCACCAACGCCAGCGGCGGCATCCTGGACGACCTGATGGTCTGCCGGCCGGTGCCGGGCGCCGGATTCGGCGACCTGTTCCTGGTCGTCAACGCCGCCTGCAAGGAAGCCGACCTGCGCCACCTGGCCACCCACATCGGCCACCGCTGCGCCGCGGTGCCGATGCCCGATCGTGCACTGCTCGCTCTGCAGGGGCCGAAGGCGGTCACCGCGCTGGCGCGGCTGAATCCGGCGGTGGCGCAGCTCGTCTTCATGACCGGCGGCGTGTACGAGCTGGTCGGCGGGCCCTGCTTCGTCACGCGCTCGGGCTACACCGGCGAGGACGGCTTCGAGATCTCGGTGCCCGCCGACCGCGCCGTGCTGCTGGCCGGGCAGCTGCTGGCGCAGCCCGAGGTGGCGCCGGCCGGGCTGGGCGCACGCGACACGCTGCGCCTGGAGGCCGGGCTGTGCCTGTACGGCCACGACATCGACACCACCACCAGCCCGGTCGAGGCGGGCCTCACCTGGGCCATCCAGAAGGTGCGCCGCCCCGGCGGCGCGCGGGCCGGCGGCTACCCGGGCGCGACGGCCGTCGAGAAGCACCTGGGCGGCGCGGCGCCCTGCCGCCGGGTCGGTCTGGTCGGCCTGGAACGCGTGCCGGTGCGCGAGGGCGCCACGCTGTTCGACGTCAACGGCCACCGCATCGGCCGCGTCACCAGCGGCACCGTCGGCCCCACCGTCAACCAGCCGATCGCGATGGGCTACGTGACGCCCGAGCACGCCCAGGTCCACCACGAGGTGTGGGCCGAGGTGCGCGGCAAGCGCGTGCCGATGCGCGTGACCACGATGCCCTTCGCCCCCCACCGCTACGCCCGCGGCTGAGCCGCCCGAACCCCACCCACCGGAGACCCCGCCCATGACGACGATGTACACGCCCGACCACGAGTGGATCAACATCGAGGACCACGAAGCCGCGGTCGTCGGCATCACGCACCACGCACAGGACGCGCTGGGCGACGTGGTCTTCGTCGAGCTGCCCGAGGTCGGCCGCACGTACAAGAAGGGCGAGGTCGCCGGCGTCGTCGAGTCCGTCAAGGCCGCCGCCGACCTGTACATGCCCGTGGAGGGCGAGGTCGTCGAGGTCAACCTGGCGCTGAAGGACGACCCCTCGCTGGTCAACCGCGACCCGCTGGGCCACGGCTGGTTCTTCAAGGTCCACGTCACGCACATGGAGCAGTTCGACCAGCTGATGGACCCGCCGGCCTACGACGCGCTGCTCAAGACCCTCTGATCCCCTCCTGACCGCGGCGGTGCCGGCAGCCCCGGCGCCGTCGCCCCTGCCTGCGGGCCGCCGCGCCCGTACCCGGAAGTCCCCCATGCTGATGTCCACCTTCAAGCCGCTGGCCGAGCTCGAGAATGCGGCCGAATTCGCCGCCCGCCACCTGGGCCCCGAGGCCGCCGACGAGGCCGCGATGCTGGCCGCCATCGCGCCCGGCGTGCCCAACTTCACGCGCCGCGCGCTGATCGAGGCCATCGTGCCGCGCAGCATCGCGCGCAGCCGGCCCATGGTGCTGCCGGCCCCGGTGAGCGAGGCGCAGGCGCTGGCCGAGCTGAAGGCCGTCGCGGCGCAGAACCGGGTGCTGAAGAGCTTCATCGGCCAGGGCTACCACGGCACGCTGACCCCCGGCGTCATCCAGCGCAACATCCTCGAGAACCCGGCCTGGTACACGGCCTACACGCCCTACCAGGCCGAGATCAGCCAGGGGCGCATGGAGGCGCTGGTCAACTTCCAGACCATGGTCTGCGACCTCACCGGCATGGCCATCGCCAACGCCAGCATGCTCGACGAGGCCACCGCCGCGGCCGAGGCCATGACGCTCGCCAGGCGCAGCGTGAAGTCGAATTCCGACACGCTGCTGGTGGCCGGCGACTGCCACCCGCAGACCATCGAGGTCGTCCAGACACGTGCGAAACCGCTGGGGCTGAAGGTGGTGCTGGCCAACTCGGAAGCCGAGTGGAACACCCTGGTCGCCGGCGGCGACTACTTTGCGGTGCTGGTCGGCTACCCGACCACCGACGGCCGCATCGACGACTGGCGCGCCGAGGTGCCGAAGGTGCATGCCCACCAGGCCGCCTTCATCGTCTGCGCCGACCTGCTGGCGCTGACGCTGCTGACGCCGCCGGGCGAGTGGGACGCCGACATCGTCGTCGGCACCACGCAGCGCTTCGGCGTGCCGATGGCCGCCGGCGGCCCGCATGCCGCCTTCCTGGCCTGCCGCGACGAGTACAAGCGCAGCATGCCCGGCCGCCTGGTCGGCGTGAGCATCGACGTGCATGGCCACCCGGCCTACCGGCTGGCGCTGCAGACGCGCGAGCAGCACATCCGCCGCGAGAAGGCCACCAGCAACATCTGCACCGCGCAGGTGCTGCTGGCGGTGATGGCCAGCATGTACGCCGTCTACCACGGCCCCGAGGGCCTGAAGCGCATCGCGCAGCGCGTGGCCAGCTATGCGGCCATCCTGGCCGCCGGGCTGAAGGACCTGGGCCACGCGCCGGCCACCGCCAGCGCCTTCGACACCCTGACGCTGAAGACCGACGGCCGCACCGGCGAATTCGTCGACCGTGCACTGGCCGCCGGCATGAACCTGCGCCGCTACCGCGAGTGGGGCGACGCCTACCTGGGCATCACGCTGGACGAGACGACCACGCGCGCGGACATCGTCGCGCTGTGGCAGGTGTTCGCCGCGCCGGGGCAGGCCCTGCCCTCGTTCGAGGCCTGCGAGAAGGGCGTGGAGCCGCTGATCCCCGAGCCGCTGCGCCGCACCAGCGCCTTCCTGACGCACCCGGTGTTCAACACCCACCACAGCGAGACCGAGATGCTGCGCTACATCCGCAGCCTGGCGGACAAGGACCTCGCGCTGGACCGCTGCATGATCCCGCTGGGCTCGTGCACGATGAAGCTCAATGCCACGAGCGAGATGATTCCCGTCACCTGGCCGGAATTCGCGCAGGTGCACCCCTACGCGCCGCGCGACCAGCTGGCCGGCTACTGGGAGCTCGAGCGCCAGCTCTGCGCCTGGCTCGCGCAGGCCACAGGCTATGCCGGCGTGAGCCTGCAGCCCAATGCCGGCAGCCAGGGCGAGTACGCCGGGCTGCTGGTCATCCAGGCCTGGCATGCCAGCCGCGGCGAGGGGCACCGCGACATCTGCCTGATCCCCGAGAGCGCACACGGCACCAACCCGGCCAGCGCGCAGATGGTCGGCATGCAGGTCGTGGTGGTCCGCTGCGACGCGATGGGCAACGTGGACATGGACGACCTGGCCGCCAAGTGCGCGCAGCACGCCGACCGGCTGGCCGCGGTGATGATCACCTACCCCAGCACGCACGGCGTCTTCGAGGTGCGCGTGAAGGAGCTGTGCGAGATCGTGCACCGCCACGGCGGGCGGGTGTATGTCGACGGCGCGAACATGAACGCGCTGGTCGGCGTGGCGGCGCCGGGCGAGTTCGGCGGCGACGTCAGCCACCTGAACCTGCACAAGACCTTCTGCATCCCGCACGGCGGCGGCGGCCCGGGCGTCGGGCCGGTGGCGGTGGTCGAGGACCTGGTGCCCTTCCTGCCCGCGCACCGCACGGCGGGTCTGGGCGGCGCGCAGTCGGTCGGTGCGGTGAGCGCGGCGCCGCTGGGCAATGCCGGCGTGCTGCCGATCAGCTGGATGTACTGCCGCATGATGGGCGCCGAGGGCCTGCGCACCGCCACCGAGGTGGCGATCCTCAGCGCCAACTACATCGCCGCGCGGCTGGCCGACGCCTACCCGGTGCTCTACGCCGGCGGCCACGCGCAGATCCGGGGTGGCGGCGTCGCGCACGAGTGCATCGTGGACCTGCGGCCGCTGGCCAAGGCCACCGGCATCGGTGCCGAGGACGTCGCCAAGCGGCTCATCGACTACGGCTTCCACGCGCCCACGCTGAGCTTCCCGGTCGCCGGCACGCTGATGATCGAGCCGACCGAGAGCGAGCCGAAGGTCGAGCTCGACCGCTTCTGCGACGCCATGCTCGCGATCCGCGAGGAGATCGCGCGCATCGAACGCGGCGAATGGCCGCGCGAGGACAACCCGCTGAAGAGTGCGCCGCACACGGCGGAGTCGCTGCTGGCCAGCGAATGGAACCATGCCTACACCCGCGAGCAGGCGGCCTTCCCGGTGAAGAGCCTGCGCCGGCAGAAATACTGGAGCCCGGTGGGCCGCGTCGACAACGTGTGGGGCGACCGCAACCTCAGCTGCAGCTGCCCGCCGATGTCGGCCTACGCCGACTGATCGTGGACCACACGCCTGCCGCGGCCGGGGCCGCCACCGGCCGCCTGTTCGCCGCGCTGTGGCCCGACCCGGCGCTGCGCCGCACGCTGCAGGCCGGGCAGGCGGCCTGGACCTGGCCGGCGCGCGCGCGGCCGACAGCGCCGCGCGACCTGCACCTGACGCTGGTCTTCATCGGCCCGGCCCCCGTGGCGCGCCTGCCCCAGATCGAGGCGGCGCTGGCCACGCCCACGCCGGCCTTCGAGCTGGTGCTGGACGAGCCCGCGCTGTGGCACCGGCGGCTGGCCGTGCTGGCCTGCCGGCAGGTGCCGGCCTTGCTGGCCGCGTGGCAGCGGGCGCTGGCCGAGGCCCTGCGCGGCCTGGGGCTGGCGATCGAGACCCGCCCGTACTTGCCGCACGTGACGCTGGCGCGCAGCGCGGCCGGCGCAACGCCGCCGGCCGCGCCGCCGCCGGCCCTGCACTGGGCGCCGCGCGGCCATGTGCTCGCGGTGCGCGACGGCGCGCACTACCGCGTGCTGCGCCGCTACGGCGCCACCTGAACGGAGCTGCGCGATGGCCGTCAGCGTCTTCGACCTCTTCAAGATCGGCATCGGCCCGAGCAGCAGCCACACCGTGGGCCCGATGCGCGCGGCGCGGCTGTTCGCGCTGCGCCTGGCCCACGACGCGCTGCTCGAGCGCACGGCGCGCCTGCAGGTGCAGCTCTACGGCAGCCTGGGCGCCACCGGCAAGGGGCACGGCAGCGACAAGGCGGTCATCCTCGGCCTGCTCGGCCACGAGCCCGACAGCGTCGAGGTCGAGGCCATCCCGGCGCTGCTGGCCCAGGTGCGCGGCAGCGGCCGGCTGGCGCTGCTGGGGCGGCACGAGATCGGCTTCGCCGAGAAGGTCGACCTGAAGTTCCACCGCCGCGAGACCCTGCCCTTCCACGCCAACGGCATGCGCTGCACGGCCTTCGACGAGCGCGGCGACGAGATCGAGAGCCGCTGCTACTACTCGGTCGGCGGCGGCTTCGTGGTCAGCGACGAGGTGGCCGCCGACGGCGCCCGCCACAAGGCGATCGCGCCCGACACCACGGTGCTGCCGCTGCCCTTCCACAGCGGCGAGGAGCTGCTGCAGCGCTGCCGCGAGACCGGGCTCACGATCGCCGGCGTGATGCGCGTCAACGAAGGTCACTGGCGGCCCGACGCCGAGATCGACGCCGGCCTGCTGCGCATCTGGGGCGTGATGCAGGACTGCGTGGAGCGCGGCTGCCGCACCGACGGCACGCTGCCCGGCGGCTTCAAGGTGAAGCGGCGCGCGAAGGCGCTGCGCGCGGCGCTCACGGCCGCGCCGGAGCAAGCCCTGCGTGACCCGCTGCAGGTGCTGGACTGGGTGAACCTGTATGCGCTGGCGGTCAACGAGGAGAACGCCGCCGGCGGCCGCGTCGTCACCGCGCCGACCAACGGCGCCGCGGGCATCGTGCCCGCAGTGCTGCACTACTACACGCGCTTCGTTCCCGGTGCCAGCGACCGGGGCGTGATCGACTTCCTGCTCACCGCCGCGGCGATCGGCATCCTCTACAAGGAGAACGCCAGCCTGAGCGGCGCCGAGGTCGGCTGCCAGGGCGAGGTCGGCGTGGCCTGCAGCATGGCCGCCGGCGCGCTTGCCGCGGTGATGGGCGGCACGCCCGAGCAGGTGGAGAATGCGGCCGAGATCGGCATGGAGCACCACCTGGGCCTGACCTGCGACCCGGTCGGCGGGCTCGTGCAGATCCCCTGCATCGAGCGCAATGCGATCGCCTCGGTCAAGGCGATCAACGCCGCGCGCATGGCACTGCGCGGCGACGGCACGCATTTCGTGAGCCTGGACCAGGTCATCAAGACCATGCGAGAGACCGGCGCCGACATGATGAGCAAGTACAAGGAGACCGCCCGCGGCGGCCTCGCGGTCAACATCGTGGAGTGCTGAGCACGGACATGCGGGTCCACCTGCGTGGACCCGCGTGCCGTGCGAAGGGCGAGCGCCTACGAGCGCGAGCGCGGCCTGCAAGGCTGAGCGTGGACGCATGACCGTCCCTGCGGACGGTCATGCGCCTCGCGAAGGGCGAGCGCCTACGAGCGCGAGCGCGGCCTGCAAGGCTGAGCACGGACATGCGGGTCCACCTGCGTGGACCCGCGTGCCGTGCGAAGGGCGAGCGCCTGCCAGCGCGAGCGCGGCGCGGAACGCCGAGGACCCTTCAGCCGGGTACCGCGCCGCGCGCGAACAGCCGCGCGACGGTCACCAGGAAACCGGCCTGGATGCGTAGCGCCGGCGGCCCCGAAGGGCCTCAGCGCACGCCGGCCTCGGCCAGCAGCCGCCGCGCCTCGGCGGCGTAGGCCCGGTAGGGTTCGGTGTCGCCGGGCATGAAGGGCGCGAAGCGCGCACCGGAGGCGCCGCCGGGGGCCCCCTCCAGCCGGAAGGCGAGCAGCGCCGCACGCAGTGCCTCCACGTCCGCCGGGCGCGCCGCCGGCGAAGCGACGAAGCCCGGCGTCAGCACCGTGCCGATGCGCAGCACCGTACGCATCTCGAGTTCGCTGCCGGCCAGCGCGTCGCGCAGCCCGGCCTCCGGCGCCAGCACGAAGTCGGTCTCGCCGCGCTGCTGCGCCTTCAGCGCGGCCCCCAGGTTCGGGTAGCTCGTCGTCTGCACCGCGTCGGCCAGGCCGTTGTCGGCGACCCAGCGCCGGAACATCAGCGTCACCACCGACAGCGGGTCGCCGACGGCGACGCGCCGCCCGCGCAGGGCCTGCGGCCCGGGCGCCGACGCCTCGCCCGCACCGGCCACCCACAGGTGCACGACGGACTGCATCGTCGAGCGCACCACCCACTGGAAGCCCCAGTCCTCGGTCGCGACCAGGCCCAGGTGCATCGGCATCAGCGTGAACGGCTGGTCCGGCGAGCGCGCATTGATCACCAGCTTGCCGAAGCTGGCGGCGGTGTAGAACTGCACCGGCCGGCCGAGCTGCCGTTCCAGGTGCACGCGCATGGGCTCGAACACCCCCAGCATCTGGCGCGTGGACAGGAAGGGCACGAGGCCGATGTTCAGCGGCGGCGCCGCGCCGCCCGGCACGGCCTGCGGGGGCTGCGCCCACGCACGGCCGGCGCCGCACAGCAGCGCCGCGCCCAGGCCCAGCACCCCGCGGCGGCGCGCCCTCAGCCGTGCGGCAGCGAGCTCAGCGCCTCGTCCAGCCATGCGAGGAAGTTTGTCACGTCCAGCGGCTTCGTGAAGTAGTGGTCGAAGCCGGCGCTGCGACCTCGTTCACGGTCGCTGGCCATCGCATTGGCCGACAGCGCCACGATGGGCCGCTGGCGCAGCGCCGGCAGCGCGCGCAGGCGGCGGCACAGCTCGTAGCCGTCGATGCCCGGCAGCGCGACGTCCACGACCACCAGTTCGGGCTCGTGCTCGCGCGCCAGCGCCAGCCCCTGCGGCCCGTCCACCGCGGCCAGCAGCTGCACCGCCGGGCGCAGCCGCAGCACCTCGGCCAGCAGCTGCACGTTGGCGGCGTTGTCCTCCACGTACAGCAGCCTGACGCGACGCTCGCCGGCCGGCGCCGCCGCCGGCCTGGCCACCGCCGGCAGCGCGGCGGCCGGCAGCGCCGCCCGGCGCAGCCCGACGCG
>CAZUPH010000085.1:13968-15908 GCA_964621995.1 uncultured Rubrivivax sp.
GAGCCCTCGCCGGGCGCGGACTGCACCTGCAGCGTGCCGCCCATCAGCTCCACCAGCCGCTTGGTGATGACCAGCCCGATGCCGGTGCCCTCCACCGGCCCGCGTTCGGCGCCCAGGCGGTTGAAGGGTTCGAACAGCGCCGTCAGCTGCGCGGCGCTGAGCCCGCCGCCGGTGTCGGCCACGCTGATCGTCACCTGGCCCTCGCCGGCCTGCACGCCCACCGTGACGCGGCCGCCGGGACGGTTGTACTTGCAGGCGTTGGACAGCAGGTTGCCCATCACCTGGCGCAGCCGCGTGGCGTCGGCCTCGGCGGCCAGGGCCTCGTCGAAGGGCTCGACGAGCACCGTCACCTGTGCCGCCTGCGCGACCGAGCCGACCATGCGCACGCTCTCGGCCAGCAGCGGCGCCAGCGCGACCGCGTCGCGCGAGACGACCATCGTGCCGGACTCGATGCGCGAGAGGTCCAGCACGTCGTTGATCAGCTCCAGCAGGTGCCAGCCGGCGGTCTCGACATGGCCCAGCTGCTCGTCCACGCCCGCCGGCGCCGGCTTCAGGCGCAGCCGCAGCACCTGCGCGAAGCCCAGGATGGCGTTCAGCGGCGTGCGCAGCTCGTGGCTCATGCGCGAGAGGAACTCGGTCTTCGCGCGGTTGGCGCTCTCGGCCGCGTCGCGCGCCGCGGCCAGCTCGGCGGTGCGGGCGGCGACCCGCTCCTCGAGCTCGTCGTTGGCGCGATGCAGCTCGCGCTCGGCCTGCTGCAGCGCGGCGACGCGCTGCTCCAGCGCCTGCGCCATGCGGTTGAAGGCCAGGGTGAGCTGCGCCGTCTCGTCGCCGCCCTGCACCGGCAGCGCGACACCGCCTTCGCCGGCGGCGAGCCGGTTCGCGCCGTCGGCCAGGGCCTGCAGCCGGCGCGTCAGCAGACGCGCCAGCGCCATCTGCAGCAGCGCCGCGGCCACCAGCCCGACCAGGCCGATGGCGACCAGGCCGCCCAGGACATTGCGCTCGGCGATGCGCAGCGGCCGGTCGGCGATGCCGAAGCGGTAGCGGCCGAAGGGACGGCCGTTGAGCGTCAGCGTGCCCTCGAAGTGGAAGGTGCCGCCGCTGGCCTGCAGCCGCTCGACGTTGCCGGCCTCGGACGCCGGGCGCTCCGCCGGCACCGTGCCGCCGGCGCGCGCGAAGACGCGCCCGGTCGGTTCGTCCACCTCGACATAGACGAAGGAGCCGTCCTGGACCAGCAGCTGCAGCAGCTCCTCGGCCGCCGTCAGGTCGCGCTCGGCGACCAGCGGCGCCATCGCGGCGCTGAGCAGGTGCTCGTTGCGCAGCGCCGAGCGCGCGACCTCGTCGATCAGCGAACGGTGCAGCAGCCAGTGGGCCGCCAGCAGCGAGGCCGCCGACACGGCAGCGAAGACCAGCAGGGTCGAGATGACGAACTTGGTGCGCAGCGATGGCATCGGCGTCGATGGTAGCCGCCGCTGCCGCGGCGCCCGTCGGCGGCCGGCCTTCAAGTCGCCCCCCGCGCTGCCGATATGCCGTCACTGACCGCGGTGCGGAACCGCGGCGCCCGTCCGCGATCCGAGCCGCCCCGAACGATGCCCCTGCCGACCCCGAGCCCGCGCGTCAAGCTGGCCGCCCTGAGCCTGGCCGCCGCCCTGATGGTGGCACTGCCCACCGCGCAGGTGCTGCGCTACCAGGGGCTGGAGCTGCATGCGGCGCAGGCCGCGCGCGCCGGGCTCGACCCGCTGATGCGCGCCACCGCGCTGCAGCGTGCGCTGCTCGCGCACCGCGACGCGGCCCGCGAGGTCCTGCGCGGCCGCGCCGATCGCGAGCGAGGCGGCGATCGAGACGTAGCCCGCGGCGGGGGTGATCGCGACCAGCCCGGCGACCAGCCCGGAGACGAAGCCGAGCATGGAGGGGCGGCCGCGGCGCAGCCATTCGACGGTGAT
>CAZUPH010000085.1:15918-16404 GCA_964621995.1 uncultured Rubrivivax sp.
TGCGCGGCCGCGCCGATCGCGAGCCGCAGCGCCGTCTGCACCAGGCCACGGTGGACGACCGCGCCGAGGCGCTGGCCGCCGCGGTGGCGGTGCTGGCGCCGCCGGTCGCGGTCGAGGAGACGAACGAGCTGCGCGCGGACTGGGCCACGCTGGTGCGGCGGATCGCCGCGCGCGCCCTCAGCGACGGCGACAGCGACGACGCGCACCGGCTGCTCGTGGAGCAGACGCTGCAGGTCATCGACCTCGTCGTGGACCCGCTCGTCGGCGCGGCCGACGCCGCCGCGGCGCTGCTGGTGGCCGCGCTGCAGGCCCGCCAGGCGGCGCAGGACGCGGTCGCCGCGGCCGAGGAAGGCGCCGCCGCGGCCGAGCGTGCGCTGGACCGCGCCGCCGGCACGCAAGCCGTGCTGGCCGCCCGGCTGCAGCGGCGCGAGGACGAACTGCAGCGCCAGCGCAGCGCGCTGCTGCTGGCGCTGGGCCTGCTGGGGG
>CAZUPH010000086.1:0-16365 GCA_964621995.1 uncultured Rubrivivax sp.
GCCAGCGAGAGCTCGCCGGCGAAGACGCCGCGCGCCAGCTTCGCGGCGTCGAGCTGGCCGTCGGCGGCCAGCACGCCCAGCGCGATCGGCAGGTCGTAGCGGCCGCTCTCCTTGGGCAGGTCGGCCGGCGCCAGGTTGACGGTGACGCGCCGGTTGTGCGGAAACGCGAACCCGCTCGAGGCCAGCGCCGCGCGCACGCGCTCGCGCGACTCCTTGACCTCGGTCTCGGCCAGGCCGACGAGCGTGAAGCTCGGCAGTCCGTTGGCGAGCTGCACTTCCACCTGCACCTCGGGCGCCTGCAGCCCGTCCAGGGCCCGGCTCGCGACGACGGCCAGCGACATGCCTGCTTTCCCTTCCTTGCTGCGCCTCCCGGTGCCGGCCGGCCCTCGGCGCCACCGTGGCGTGCGGCACTGTCGCGCTCGGCGCCGGTGCGCACCATCGCCCGCTGGCGCGCACCCGCCACCCGCCGAAGGGGGTGGACGACCTGCTTTGCACCAAGCGGGTGCACCGACCCGGTCTCGAACGGTGCATGGACACATCCGCTTACCGGCGGCGGGCCCGTTTGCGGTGCCCACACCTGGGGAAAGGTCGTGGCACGGAAGCTGCAGATGCCCCTGCGGTCCCCTCCCACCCCTCGCATCCTCCTCCTCCGGAACCCCCACCATGAAGATCACCACGACCTCCATCGCTGCCGCCGCCGCTGCTGCCGTCACGCTGTCCGCGCTGCCTGCCGTCGCGCAGGCCGAGGACAGCCCGGTGTCCGCGAACATCGCGCTGACCACCAAGTACAAGTACCGCGGCCAGGACCAGAGCGACGACCAGAAGAACGTGCTGCCGGCGGTGCAGGGCGGCTTCGACTTCGCGATGAACGGCTTCTACGCCGGCAACTGGAACTCCAGCGTCGGCTTCGGCAACGGCACCGAGATGGACTTCTACGCCGGCTACCGCGGCGAGGTCCAGGGCTTTGCCTACGACGTCGGCGTGCTGCACTACTACTACCCGGCCGTGGGCGACATCAACACCACCGAGGCCTACGTCAGCGTCGGCTTCGGCCCGGTGACGGCGAAGTACTCGCACACCGTGTCGAAGAAGTACTTCGGCCTCGTCGGCGGCCGCGGCACCGGCTACCTGGAGCTGAAGGCGGCCTACGAGGTGGCCGACGGCATCACGCTGGTGGGCTCGGTCGGCACGACGCGCTTCACGTCCGAGGGCAAGAACAACGGCGCGGTCAACTACACCGACTACAAGGTCGGCGCCGACTTCGGTCTGCCCGGCGGCTTCACCGCGGGCATCGCGTACGTGGGCGCCAACAAGAAGGCCACCTACGGCGACCTGAACAAGGCGCGCGTGATCGCCACCCTGTCCAAGGCCCTGTGAGGGGCCGCCACTCCAGCGAAGGAGCGAATTCATGAAGATGGTGACTGCGATCGTCAAGCCCTTCAAGCTTGACGAGGTGCGCGAGGCCCTCAGCGGCATCGGCGTCCAGGGCATCACGGTGACCGAGGTCAAGGGCTTCGGTCGCCAGAAGGGCCACACCGAGCTCTACCGCGGCGCCGAGTACGTCGTCGACTTCCTGCCCAAGGTGAAGATCGAGGCGGCGGTGGACGACGCCATCGTCGACCGCGTCATCGAGGCCATCGAGGGCTCGGCCCGCACCGGCAAGATCGGCGACGGGAAGATCTTCGTCACCACGCTGGAACAGGTGGTGCGCATCCGCACCGGCGAGACGGGCAAGGACGCGCTCTGACGCGCGGCACGGCCCCCCCTGACAAGAGACAACCCACCATGAAGAAACTGATCGCTTCCCTTGCCCTCGGCCTGGCCCTGCTCGGCCTGGGCGGTGCCGCGCTCGCGCAGACCGGCACCACCGCGCCCGGTTCCGGCGAGGCCGCGGCGTCGGCACCGGCGGCCGAGGCGTCCGCACCGGCTGCCGCCCCGGCCGCCGAGGCCGCGGCGCCGGCCGCCGCCGAGGCGGCCTCCGAGCCCGCCGCCACCCCCACCGTGCACAAGGGCGACGTCGCCTGGATGATGACGGCCACGCTGCTCGTCATCTTCATGGCCGTGCCCGGCCTGGCGCTGTTCTACGGCGGCCTGGTGCGCAGCAAGAACATGCTGTCGGTGCTGATGCAGGTGATGGTCGTGTTCTCGCTGATCGGCGTGCTGTGGGCCGTGTACGGCTATAGCCTCGCCTTCGGCGGGGAGGGGCTCATCATCGCCGGCTTCGACAAGCTGTTCCTGAGCGGCGTCACGGTCGACAGCCTGGCGGACACCTTCACCGACGACGTCAAGCTGCCCGAGTACGTCTTCATCGCCTTCCAGGCCACCTTCGCGGGCATCACCTGCGCGCTGATCGTCGGCTCCTTCGCCGAGCGCATGAAGTTCTCCGCGGTGCTGCTGTTCAGCGCGCTGTGGTTCACCTTCTGCTACCTGCCGATCGCGCACATGGTCTGGGGCACCGGCGGCTACCTGCTGGACAAGGGCGCGCTGGACTTCGCCGGCGGCACCGTGGTGCACATCAACGCCGGCGTGGCCGGCCTGGTGGGCGCCTACATGCTGGGCAAGCGCATCGGCTACGGCAAGGAGAGCATGGCGCCGCACAGCCTGACGCTGACGATGGTCGGCGCCTGCATGCTGTGGGTGGGCTGGTTCGGCTTCAACGCCGGCTCCAACCTGGAAGCCACCTCGGGCGCCGCGCTGGCCTTCATCAACACGCTGTTCGCCACCGCCGCCGCGGTGCTGGCCTGGTGCGTGGGCGAGGCGCTGTCCAAGGGCAAGGCCTCGATGCTGGGTGCGGCCTCGGGCGCCGTCGCCGGCCTGGTGGCCATCACCCCGGCCTGCGGCAGCGTGGGTCCGATGGGCGGCATCATCATCGGCGCGGCCGCGGGCTTCATCTGCCTGTGGGGCGTCAACGGGCTGAAGCGCATGCTCGGCGCCGACGACTCGCTGGACGTGTTCGGCGTGCACGGCGTGGGCGGCATCGTCGGCGCGCTGCTGACCGGCGTCTTCACGGCGCCGGGGCTGGGTGGCACCGGCGGCGACGACTTCTCGATCGGCAGCCAGGTCCTGATCCAGGCCGAGGGCGTGGTGATCACCATCGTGTGGTCGGCCATCGTCGCCTTCATCGCCTACAAGATCGTCGACATGATCCTCGGCCTGCGCGTCAGCGAGGAAGACGAGCGCGAGGGCCTGGACATCACCTCGCACGGCGAGACGGCCTACAGCAAGTGAGTACCGCCCGCCCCGGCCGGACCGCGCCCCGCGGTGTCCGGCCGGGGCGGTCCACCCCGAAGGCGGCAGCCGGCGCGCGAGCGCTCGCTGCCGCCTTCTCTTTGGCGGCCTGCGCCCGCGGGGGCAGGCTCCTAGAATGCAGCCATGGTTCCCCACCTGACCACCGCGCTGACCGGCCCGATCAACGAGCTCGAGGCGCGCATCCTGGAGTCGATGCCGGCCATCGAGCGCTGGTTCCGGCTCGAGTGGATGGAGCACACGCCGGCGTTCTACGCCGCGGTCGATCTGCGCAATGCCGGCTTCAAGCTCGCGCCGGTGGACACCGACCTCTTCCCCGACGTCTTCGGCAACCTCACGGTGGAGATGCTGCCGCTGGCGGTGCAGGCGGCGATGGCGGCGATCGAGAAGATCTGCCCCGAGGCCAAGAACCTGCTGCTGGTGCCCGACGGCCGCACCGGCAACAGCTTCTACCTGACGAGCGTGCAGCGCCTGGTGCAGGTCTTCACGCAGGCCGGGCTGAACGTGCGCTTGGGCTCGCTGGACGAGTCGCTGCGCGAGCCGCGCACGCTGGCGCTGCCCGACGGCAGCGAACTCGTGCTGGAGCCGCTGGTGCGCACGCGCGGCCGCCTGGGGCTGAAGGACTTCGACCCCTGCACGATCCTGCTCAACAACGACCTGCGCGGCGGCGCGCCGGCCGCGCTGCAGGGCCTGCACGAGCAGTACCTGCTGCCGCCGCTGCATGCCGGCTGGGGCGTGCGCCGCAAGAGCCGCCACTTCCAGAGCTACGAGGAGGTCGGCAAGAAGTTCGCGAAGCTGCTGGGCATGGACCCCTGGCTGATCGTGCCGATGTTCGCGCGCTGCGGCGAGGTCGCGCTCGACCGCCCCGAGGGCCTGGAGGCCATCAAGGCGCAGGCCGACGCGATGCTGGCCAAGGTGCGGCGCAAGTACAAGGAGTACGGCATCGGCGAGCGCCCCTTCGTCGTCGTCAAGTCCGACGACGCCAGCGGTGCCGGCGTGCTGACGGTGCGCGACCCGAAGGACCTCGACGACCCGGCGCGCCAGCAGCGCTGCCGGCTGCTGGCCAACGGCGGCGGCAGCGCCGAGCTGATCGTGCAGGAAGGCGTGCCGACCTACGAGCGCATCAACGACGCGGTGGCCGAGCCGGTGGTGGTGACGATCGACCGCTACGTGGTCGGCGGCTTCTACCGCGTGCACGCCGAGCGCGGCACCGACGAGAACCTCAACGCGCCGGGCTCGAGCTACGTGCCGCTGGCCTTCGACCAGGCGAGCCAGCTGCCGCGCCCGGGCGCCAAGCCCGGCGCCAGCGCGCCGAACCGCTTCTACATGTACGGCGTCATCGGCCGCCTGGCGATGCTGGCCGCCGCCTACGAGCTGGAGGCCACCGACCCCGAGGCCGAGGTGTACGAGTGAACGCCGCGCCGCTTGCTGCACTGCAGCAAGCGGCGTAGCATCGGGCACCGCGGCAGGGCAGGGCGCGCAGGCGCCGCCGGTTCGCGCCCGTGCCATCCCCCTTGAGCTCCGCGAACTCCCCCCGCCCCGCCGGCGCGCTGGCCGGGCTGACGCTGGCCGCGATCGGCGTCGTCTACGGCGACATCGGCACCAGCCCGCTGTATGCGCTGAAGGAGGTCTTCGCGCCCGGCCGCGTGCCGCTGACGCCGGACAACGTGCTGGGCGTGCTCTCCCTGGTGTTCTGGGCGCTGACGCTGGTCGTCTCGCTGAAATACGTGACGCTGATCCTGCGCGCGGACAACCACGGCGAGGGCGGGCTCGTGGCACTGCTCGCGCTGGCCTCGCAGGCCGTGAAGGAGCGCCCGGCGCTGCGCGCGCGGCTGCTGCTGCTGGGCATCTTCGGCACCGCGATCTTCTTCGGCGACGGCGTCATCACGCCGGCGATCTCGGTGCTCTCGGCGGTCGAGGGCCTGGAGGTCGCGGCCCCGGCGCTGCACACCTGGGTGCTGCCGCTGACGCTGGCCGTGCTGACCGCGCTGTTCGCCGCGCAGCGCTTCGGCACCGCGGCAGTGGGCCGGCTCTTCGGGCCGGTGACGCTGGCCTGGTTCGCCGTGCTGGCGCTGCTGGGCGCCACGCAGGTGGCCGGCCACCCGGCGGTGCTGGCGGCGCTGTCGCCGCACCATGCGCTGGGCTTCGCCGTGGCGCAGCCGGGCATCGCCTTCCTGGCGCTGGGCGCCATCGTGCTGTGCGTCACCGGCGCGGAGGCGCTGTATGCCGACCTCGGGCACTTCGGGCGGCGGCCGATCCGGCTGGCCTGGTTCGCCGTCGTGATGCCGGCGCTGGTGATCAACTACTTCGGCCAGGGCGCACTGCTGCTGCGCGCGCCCGAGGCGGTGCGCAACCCGTTCTACGAGATGGCGCCGACCTGGGCGCTGTTCCCGCTGATCGTGCTGGCCACCGCGGCCACCGTGATCGCCTCGCAGGCGCTGATCACGGCCGCCTTCTCGGTGAGCAAGCAGGTCAGCCAGCTCGGCTACCTGCCGCGGCTGCACGTGGTGCACACCAGCGTGCGCGACACCGGGCAGATCTACGTGCCGGTGGTCAACTGGTCGCTGTACGGCGGTGTCGTCTTCGCGGTCGTGATGTTCGGCTCCAGCAGCGAACTGGCCTCGGCCTACGGCATCGCGGTCACGCTGGACATGACGATCACCACGGTGATGACCTTCTTCGTCATCCGCCACGCCTGGCGCCTGCCGCTGGCGCTGTGCGTGGCGGCCACCGGCGGCTTCCTGCTCGTGGACCTGGCCTTCCTGTCGGCCAATGCGCTGAAGCTGCTGGACGGCGGCTGGTTCCCGCTGGCCATCGGCGGCGCGATGTTCACGCTGATGACGACCTGGCAGCAGGGCCGGCGGCTGATGGGCGAGCGGCTGCGCGACGAGGCGATCGCGCTGCCGGAGTTCCTGGACTCGGTCTTCCTGGCGCCGCCGCACCGCGTGCCGGGCACGGCCGTCTTCCTGAGCGCCGAGAGCGGCATCACGCCCTTCGCGCTGCTGCACAACCTCAAGCACAACCGCGTGCTGCACGAGCAGAACCTGTTCGTCACCGTGCAGCACCACGAGCGGCCGTGGATCGGCTTCGAGCGCCGCGTCGAGACCCGGCCGCTGGGCCGCGGCTGCTGGCAGCTGACGCTGCACTTCGGCTTCAAGAACGACCCCGACGTGCCCGAGGCGCTGGCCCTGCTGGCCGGACGCGGCATCGTGCTGGACCCGATGCAGACCAGCTACTTCCTCAGCCGCGACATCGTGGTGCCGGCGACGCGCGGCGCGCTGGCACCCTGGCGCGAGAAGCTCTTCGCCGCGCTGCACCGCAACGCTGCCTCGGCGGCCGACTTCCTGCGCCTGCCGGCCAACCGCGTGGTCGAGCTCGGCACCCAGGTGTCGCTGTGAGGCGCACCCTGCGGCTTGCCGCAGGGCCGCCGCGGCCCGCGCGTTCAGGCCGCCAGCAGCGGCGTGAACAGCGGGTCGCGCCGCGTGCGCGGCCGGTAGGCACCGACGCGGCGCGCGATCTCGGCGATGTGCTCGGGCGTGGTGCCGCAGCAGCCGCCGGCGATGTTGAGGAAGCCGCTGGCCGCGAACTCGCCGAGCAGCCGCCCGGTGACCTCCGGCGTCTCGTCGAAGCCGGTCTCGCTCATCGGGTTGGGCAGCCCGGCGTTCGGGTAGCAGCTCACGAAGGTGTCCGCGGCCACGCGCGAGAGTTCCTCGATGTAGGGCCGCATCACCGCCGCGCCGAGCGCGCAGTTGAGCCCCACCGCCAGCGGCCGCGCGTGGCGCACCGAGTGCCAGAAGGCCTCCACCGTCTGCCCCGAGAGGATGCGCCCCGAGGCGTCGGTCACGGTGCCCGAGAGGATCACCGGAACACGCTCGCCGGTGGCCTCCATCAGCTCGTCGAGCGCGAAGATCGCGGCTTTGGCGTTCAGCGTGTCGAAGATGGTCTCGACGAGGAACAGGTCCACGCCGCCGGCCAGCAGCCCCTCGGCCTGCTCGCGGTAGGTGTCGCGCAGCTCGTCGAAGCCCACGTTGCGCGCGCCGGGGTCGTTGACGTCGGGGCTGATGCTGGCCGTCTTGGGCGTCGGGCCCAGCGCGCCGGCGGCGAAGCGCGGCCGCTCGGGCGTGGCGTGGGCGTCGCAGGCCGCGCGCGCCAGCCGGGCGGCGGCCTCGTTCATCTCGCGCGCCAGGTGCGCCAGGCCGTAGTCCTCCTGCGCGATCGAGGTCGCGCCGAAGGTGTTGGTCTCCACGATGTCGGCGCCGGCGGCCAGGTACTGCTCGTGGATCGAGCGCACCAGGTCCGGCCGCGTCAGCACCAGCAGGTCGTTGTTGCCCTTGAGGTCCTTCGGGTGGTCGGCGAGGCGCGCGCCCCGGAAGTCGGCCTCGCTCAGGCGCTGGCGCTGGATCATCGTGCCCATCGCGCCGTCGATGACGGCGATGCGCTGCTGCAGAATCGCGGGCAGGGCCGCGCCGCGCGTGTAGGCCTGGGGACTCGGTCGGGCGTTCATGCCGCGATTGTAGGAAGCGCCCCGCGCCCCGATGCAGTGCCGCGATGAAGCACCTGACCCCGCTCGAGACCTGGGATTACCTGCAACGCCACCCGGACGCGCTGTTCGTCGACGTGCGCATGGAGATCGAGTACCTGTACGTCGGCCATCCGCCGGGCGTGGTGCACGTCGCCTGGTACGAATACCCCGAGATGCAGCCGCATCCGGAGCGTTTCGTCGAGCAGGTGCGGCGCGAGGGCGGGCGCGAGGACCGGCCGGTGGTGCTGATCTGCCGCTCCGGCAAGCGCACCGTGGAGGCCGGGCAGGCGCTCGAGGCCGCGGGCTTCCGCGAGGTGGTCAACGTGCTGCACGGCTTCGAGGGTGAGCTCGACGAACATTTCCAGCGCGGCCGCCTGAACGGCTGGCGCCACGACGGGCTGCCCTGGGAGCAGCTCTAGCGGCGCGCGTCAGGACGTCGCCGCCGGCGGGGCGGGGGGCGTCATCGTCGTCGGCGCGCCGCTGTCGGCCGCCCGCGTGGCCTGCTGGTCGGGCGTCTCCAGCCGCGTGCCGCCGCGGCCGTGGCGGCGGCGCAGGTCGCGCTTGCGCTGGCGGCGTCGCATCGCCAGGTCCAGCGTCATCACCACCAGCAGCAGCGGCACGACCACGCCGCCCAGCAGCGACAGCACCGAGGCCGGCACCTCGCGGTGGTAGACCGCGCCGACCTGCGCCAGCAACCCGGCCCCGGCCATCACGATCTCCTGCCCGGCGACCAGGCTCAGCCCCAGCAGCGCCGCGGCGCCGACGCGCCAGAGCTGGCGCCGGCGGCCTTCCTTGCCGCCGCCCATGAAGCTCAGGTACAGCGCGGCGAAGGCGCCCAGCGAGTCGACGACCAGCGCCGAGGCCTGGAACTCCGGCCGCCAGGTGACGCCGGGCCGGAAGCCGACCGACCAGATCCAGGCCGACTGCACGGCCAGCGCCACCGCCGCCAGCCAGACCGCGCTGGCGCCCAGCGCCAGCCAGCCCTGGCGGCGCGACAGCAGTGCCAGCGCCGGCAGCGCCGCGACCGAGGCGCCCAGCCACAGCAGCGGCACCGCGCGCCAGCGGAAGCCGACGCGGAAGGGCAGCGCCTCGGCGGCCAGCGACAGCACCATCGCCGAGCACACGCCGCTGCCGAACACCAGGCCGGCCAGCAGCAGCCCGCGCCAGCCGGCGCGCAGCGAGGGCTGGTGCATGCCCTGGCGCACCCAGCCCAGCGCGACATGCGCCGCCAGCACGGCGACGAAGACGCCCAGGAACCAGAGCAGTAGCGACGACTCGGCGACGGTGGAGGCGCTCGGATTCATGCGGGGGCGGGCGGGCAGGTGGGCGACCGGAATGATCGCACGCCCGACTCAGTCGTCGAGCGGTGCCGGCGCCGTCGGCTGGAACAGCGACGGGCGGAATGCGGCATGTGCCGCGTTCCCGGGGCCGCCGCCGGGCTCGCTGCCGCTGTCCACCTCGGCCCACAGGCCCAGCGCGCGCGCCGACATCGGGCGTGCGAACAGAAAGCCCTGCAGCTCGTCCACGCCGAGGCCGACCAGGCGGTCGCGCTGGGTGGCGGATTCGACGCCCTCGGCGACCACGCGCAGCCCCAGCGAGTGCGCCATCTGCACGATGGCCTGCACGATGGACAGCGCCTGCGTGCCGGCGTGCCCCGGCACGTCGAGGTCGGCGACGAAGGCGCGGTCGATCTTCAGCTCGGCCGCCGGCAGCCGGCGCAGCGCGGCCAGGCTGGAGTGGCCGGTGCCGAAGTCGTCGATCGACACGTGCACGCCGGCTCGGCGCAGCCGCTCGAAGGCGGCCCGCGTGGTGGCGGTGTCCTCCATCGCCACCGTCTCGGTGATCTCGCAGGTCAGCCGCTCGGCGCGCATGCCGTGGCGCTCGAGCGCCGCCTCGATCTGCGGCACCAGGTCCTCGTGGCGCAGCTGCTGCGCCGAGAGGTTGACCGCCACGCGCATGCGCAGCCCCTGCCGCCGCCACGCGGCGGCCTGGCGGCAGGCGCTCTCGATGACCCAGCCGCCCAGCTCGTGGATCAGCCCTTGGCGCTCGGCCAGCGGGACGAAGACCGCCGGGCTGACGACGCCGCGCTGCGGGTGCTGCCAGCGCAGCAGGGCCTCGGCGGCCGTGACCTGCAGCGTGCGCGCGTCCACCTTGGGCTGGTAGACCAGCCGCAGCTCGCGCCGCGCGACGGCCTGGCGCAGGTCCTGCAGCAGCTGCAGCTGCTCGCGCGCGTCCACCGCCATCGCCGGGTCGAACGCGGCGTGGCCGTCGCCGCCGCCGAGCTTGACCGCGCGCATCGCCAGCGCCGCATGCGCCAGCAGCCGCGGCCGCGAACCATGCGCCGGGTAGGCCGCCAGGCCCACCGAGGCACTCAGCGCCAGCGACTGGCCCTCGAGCTCGAAGGGCTGGCGCAGCGCCTGCACCAGCGCCTGCGCGCGGTCCTGCGCCGCCTCGGCGTCGGCCGCCAGCAGCAGCACGAATTCGTCGCCACCGATGCGGCAGACGAGCTGCCGGTCGTCGGCCAGGCGCAGCAGGCGCAGCGCGGTCTCGCGCAGCACGGCGTCGCCCACGCGCAGCCCGAAGCCCTCGTTGACCGGCCGGAAGCCGTCCAGCGCCACGTACAGCAGCGCCAGCGGCGCCCCGCCGCGGTCGCTGGCGGCGACCGCCAGGTCCAGCGCCGACTCCAGTTCCGGCCGCGCCAGCACGCCCGTCAGCGGGTCGCGGCCGCGCAGCTCGCCGATCTGCGAGTTCGCGGCCTGCAGGCGCGACATCAGCCGCTCGTTGCGGCGCGCCTGGCGCCACAGCATCGCCAGCGCCGCCGCGACGGCGACGAGGGCGAGCACGAACAGGCTGAGCAGGACCTTCCCGGGCATGAGGGTCGCGGGGTCGGCGGCGGGCGGGGGCATCCGTCCGGTATCGGCCGCGCGACCCGCCGGCTGAAGCGCCGCGGCCCGTTCGCGGGGGCGGCGGACGCGGTCAGGGGGCCGCGCCGTGAAATCCGATGCCCCGGCGCTGCCGCACCTCGGGTTTGACCCGATGCTCGCCTTCCAGCAGGCACAGGAATTCGTCCGCATCCGGCGCCGCACCCAGGATCTCGGCCTGGCGCTGCACCGCGGCAAAGTCGCCCGGCACCAGCTGGTCCAGCGCAGCCAGGCGCCGGCGGCGCTCGGCCGTCAGCGCCGTGGCGTCGCCCGCCAGCGCCTCGGCGACGAACATGCGCTCGCGCTGCGCGGGGCTCAGCGGGTGGAAGCGGATCTTGAACGTGAAGCGGCGCAGCGCCGCCTCGTCCAGCTCCTCGAACAGGTTGGTCGTGCAGACGAAGACGCCGGCGAAGCGCTCCATGCCCTGCAGCATCTCGTTGACCTCGGTGACCTCGTAGTTGCGCTCGGCCAGGCGGCGGCTGCGCAGGAAGCTGTCGGCCTCGTCCAGCAGCAGCACGGCGCCTTCGGCGCCGGCCTGCTCGAACATGCGGGCAAGGTTCTGCTCGGTCTCGCCGACATATTTGCTGGCGATGTCGCTCGTCTGGCGCACCATCAGCGGGCGCTGCAGCGCGGCGGCGATGTGCTCGGCCAGCGCCGTCTTGCCGCTGCCGGGCGGGCCGTGGAAGCACAGCGTGCCGTGGCCGCGCCGCGCCAGCGCCTCGATGATGCGCGGCAGCGGGAAGCGGCTCTCCACGTTGAGCAGCGAGAGGTCCCAGCCGGTGACGACCGGCCGCGCACCACGCTGCGGCTCGGCGGCACCGAGCGCGCGGTCGGCATTGCCGAGCTGGCGTTCGAGCAGCGCCTCGAAGCCCGCCGGCTCCGTGGCGCCGTCGCCATCGGCCTGCGCCAGCCGCGCGAAGCGCACCGCGGTGCGGATCTGCGCCGGCGTCAGCGTGCGCCGCGCCGCCAGCCGCGAGGCCAGCTCGGCACTGACCGGCGCGCCGTCCAGCGCGCGCGCCACCAGCGCCTCGCGTGCGCCGGGCGGCGGGCTGTCCAGCCGCAGGTGGTACTGGAAACGGCGTCGGAAGGCGGGGTCGATCTGCTCGATGCGGTTGGTGATCCAGACCACCGGCACCGGGTTGGTCTCCAGGATCTGGTTGACCCAGGCCTTGCCGCTGACGCTGCCGCTGAGCGCGCCGGCGCCGGCGTCGAAGCTGTCCAGGCGCGCGATCAGCTGCGCGGCCTCGCTGCTGATCGGCGGGAAGACGTCCTCGACCTCGTCGAACAGCAGCGCCACGCGGTCGCTGCCCTTCAGGAAGACCTGGCTGATCTGCAGGCTGCGATAGCGGTCGCGGCCGGAGAGGCTGTTGCCGTCGCGGTCGGCGTACTCCACCTCGTAGAGCTCCAGCCCGGCGGCCTGTGCGCAGACCTTGGCCAGCTCGGTCTTGCCGGTGCCCGGCGGGCCGTAGAGCAGCACGTTGACGCCGCACTCGCGGCGCGCCGCGGCATGGCGCAGCAGCGTGGTCAGCGTGTGCACCTCGTCGGCGACGAAGGCGAAGTCCGCGGGGCCGAGCTCGCTGCGGGCCACCGGCCGCGTGAAGACGGCCATCAGCTCGCCCGGCGCGCGGTACTCGCGCATCAGCACCGGCGGCAGCTGGTCGCTGACCTTCATCAGGTCCGCGAGGTCGGTGATGTTCTGCTCGGAGATCAGGTTCTCGATCATGCCGATGCGCTCCAGCCGCGAGCCGGCGCGCAGTGCCTCGGCCACCTCGGCGGCCTCCACCCCGGCCACCTCGGCCAGCGCGGCATAGGCCTCCTGCGCATTGCTGACCTTGAACTCCACCAGCAGCCCGCGCAGCTCGCGCTGGTAGCGCGCCAGCGTGCCGTACAGCAGCAGCGCGCGCTCGGCGCGCGTGAGCTGCAGCAGCCCGGCCAGCGCGTCGATGTTCTTCTCGACCAGCGTCGATTCCTTCTTCAGCCGCCGCGCCAGCGCCTCGCAGGTGGCGGCCAGCACGGCCAGCAGTTCCTTGGGCGCGTCCTTGACGTACTCGTCGATGTAGAAGAACAGCGTGCCTTCCTCGTAGGGACCGCGCCAGGGGCCGTGGCGGCGCAGGAAGGCGTCGTCGGAGAGCTGCTCGTGGCCGCGCCACAGCGGCTGGCCCTTGCAGCGCTGGCGCAGGAAGCCGCGCACGCGCGCCAGCACCGGCAGCGGCCACACCAGGTGGCGGCCGACCAGCGCGAGCAGGCTGTTCCAGTCGCGGCGCAGGTTGAAGTGCCCGCCCTGGCGCAGCGTCAGCGTCAGCACGAAGTGCGAGCACAGCAGGTCCAGCACCGGCGCATCGGCCAGTCCGGGCGACATCAGGCTGCGGGCATCCGCGGACCCACGGGCCATCGACTGCACCTCCAACGGCGAACTGTGGTGCGACGATCTTGGCCCAGGGCCGCCCCCGGGGCAAGCCCCGGCGGGGGACAGGGGGACGCGCGCGGCCGGCGCGCGCCGCAAGGTCAATGCGTGTTCAGTGCAGCACCAGCGGATGCTGTGCCAGCGCAGTGAAGCCGCCGATGAATTCGTCCAGCGCCTCCTCGGTGGGGCCGGCGGCGACGAGCTCCTGCACGCCGCGCTGGAAGCGTTCGGCCAGCGCGCCCTCGATCCAGATCTCGCGCTGCGCGTGCTTGTCGACGATCTCGTAGCCGCCGCGCCGCAGCGCCGGCCCGTCGGCGACGGCCGCGTCCGCGGCGCCGGGCAGGTCGAACTGCACGACGACGAAGCTGTCCGAGTTGTAGAGCATCTGCATGGCGCGTGAGCCTCCTGACAACCGATGTGGGCATGGGCCGGCCGATTTCAAGCAGGGCCCGTGCCAGCGCGGCATCGGGTGCCGCGTCCTGCGCCGCCGGCTCAGGGCGGGTCCGCGGCCGCCAGCCGCAGCTCGGTGGACTCGCCGGTGGGCCGCAGCAGCCAGCGCAGCCGCGCCGGCAGGTGGTGGCGCGCCGGGTCCAGCCACAGGTCCACCTGCGGCTCCCAGGGCCGCGTCGGTTCGCGGCGCAGGTGCAGCGCATCGGCCACCGGCCCCGCGGGCAGCTCCAGCGCCTCGCGCCCGAGCACCTCGAAGGCCCAGGTCTCGGCCTCGCCGCGCGGCCCGGCGACGAAGAGCCGCAGCACGCGGCCGGGCTCGCGCAGCGCGGCGTCGGCTTCCAGCGCGGCGGCCAGCTGCACGAGCCAGCTCAAGCGGTCCTGCGCGGCCGGCCACAGCGGCTGTGCACGTTCGGCCGCGCTGAAGGAGATCAGGGCCTTGTCGCGCTGGAAGTTGACCGCGCGCTGCGCGCGCCCGCGCCGCGTCTCGACATAACGCTCGGGTGCCAGGCCGTCGCCGTCCAGCGTGCCGCGGCTGCTGCGGCCGGCATGATCGCGCCCGAAGTCGCCTTCCAGGCCGAGCCGGTAGCCTTCGTCGTCCATCTCCCAGTGCAGCGTCGCGCGGCCCGGCTGCGCGCCGCGGTCCAGCTCGTAGTGCAGCCGCCGCGAGGGCGGCAGCCGGGTCGCGTAGCGCGGGGGCGGCTCGCCGTTCATCCCGGGTTCGCCGGGCGTGGCCGGGGTGGGCGCCGCAGGGGCCGGCGGCGAAACGACGGCGGCCCGTGGTCGGGGCGCCGCCGCAGGCGGCGCTGCAGGCGGCGCTGCAGGCCGCGGCGTGACCCCGGGCTGCGCCGCCGCGGCCTCGACGGGCGAGGGCACGACGATCTGCCGCACCTGCATCGCCGGCGCGGGCTGCCGCGCGGCCCCGGGCCGGCGCTCGCCGCCCAGCAGCCAGGCATGGCCGCCCAGCACCGCCAGCAGCATGGCGGCGGCCACGCGCCGCCGCCGCCCCTGCTCGGGCCGCGGCCAAGCGCCGGGGTGCGGGTGCCTGCGGCGGGCCATCGGACAATGCTGCCAGCGCGCCGCCGCCGCGGCGCGGCCCAGCGCACCCCCGAAAGCATGAAACTGGCCACCCTGAAGGACGGATCGCGCGACGGCCAGCTGGCCGTCGTCTCGCGCGACCTGAGCATGGCGCACTTCGCCACCGGCATCGCCGGCACGATGCGCCAGCTGCTCGACGACTGGAATTTCCTCAGCCCGCAGCTGGAGGACCTCTACGCGACGCTCAACGGGGGCAAGGCGCGCCACGCCTTCGCCTTCGACCCCGGGCGCTGCATGGCGCCGCTGCCGCGCCCGGCGCAATGGGTCGATGGCTCGGCCTACCTGAACCACGCGGAGCTGCTGCGGCGCGCGCGCGGCGCCGAGATGCCCTCGGGCCTGCACGAGGACCCGCTGATGTACCAGGGCGGCAGCGACGACCTGCTCGGCCCCTGCGACGACGCGCCCTTCGCCGGCGCCGACGACGGCATCGACTTCGAGGCCGAGCTCGCGGTCGCCACCGGCGACCTCGACATCGGCACCGGCGCCGACGCCGCGCTGGACGCCGTGCGCCTGCTGCTGCTGGTCAACGACTGGACGCTGCGCGAGCGCGTGCCGGCCGAGCTGGCCAAGGGCTTCGGCTTCCTGCAGAGCAAGCCGGCCACCGCCTTCGGCCCGGTGGCGTTGACGACGGACGAGCTGGGCGAGGCCTGGCGCGGCGGCCGCGTGCAGGCCACGCTGGCGGTGCGCTGGAACGACCGCGAGGTGGCGCGCCACGACACCGCGGCCGGCATGCACTTCCACTTCGGGCAGCTGCTCGCGCACCTGGCCGCCACGCGCCGCGTGCGCGCCGGCAGCCTGGTCGGCGGCGGCACCGTCAGCAACGCCGACCCGGCGGCCGGCCGCGGCTACGCCTGCATCGCCGAGCAGCGTGCGCTGGAGACCCTGGAGCATGGCGCGCCGCGCACGCCCTGGATGGCCTTCGGCGACCGCGTGCGCATCGAGGCCTTCGCTGCCGACGGCACCAGCCTGTTCGGGGCCATCGATCAGCAGGTCGTGCCGGCGCGGCGCGCCGAATGAGGGCATGAACGAACTGCCGCCCTGGCTGAAATACGCCACCGTCTGGGCGCTGCTGGCGGTGTCGCTGTTCCTGGGCGTGCAGGCCTGGCAGGACCGCCAGCGCGCGACGCGCTTCGTCGTCGCCGGGGGCGTGCTGGAGATCGCGCGCGCCGGCGACGGCCACTACCACTGGCCGGGGCGGCTGGACGGGCGGCCGGTCGAGTTCCTCGTCGACACCGGCGCCACGCGCACCGCGATCCCGCAGCGCCTGGCGCAGCAGCTCGGGCTGCAGGTGGTGGGCAGCCAGCGCTCCAGCACCGCCGGCGGCGTGGTCACCGGCACCGTCGTCGTCGGCGACCTGGAACTCGACGGCGGCGTGCGCGCGGAGCGGCTGCGCATGGTGGCGCTGCCCGACCTGGCCGCGCCCTTGCTGGGCATGGACGTGCTGGGTCGGCTGCGCTGGACGCAGGACCGCGGCCGGCTGCGCATCGAGCTGCAGGGGGGCCCGCGGTGAGCGCCCTCGCGCGGCCCGGTGGCGGCGCCGTGAGCATGCTCGCCCGGCTGCGGGCCACGCTGGGCCTGCTGCTGGCCGCTGCCGGACTGCTCGGCGGCACGGCGCCGGCCCGGGCCCAGGAGGCCGCGGCGGCCTGCCCGCCCCCGCTGCCTGCGGCCGGCGGCCCGGCGCAGGACCGCGGGCTGCTGTGGCGCATCACGCGCGACGGGCGCAGCTC
>CAZUPH010000087.1:0-16219 GCA_964621995.1 uncultured Rubrivivax sp.
ACTGCCGCGGCCTCGCGCAGCCGTGCCTCGGTGCGGCCGGCGATCAGCACGTCGGCGCCTGCGGCGGCGAGCGCGCGTGCGCTGGCCAGGCCGATGCCCGAGCCGCCGCCGATGACCGCGGCGCGTGCGCCCTGCAGCCGCGGGTTCACGCGCCCAGCCCGCGGTGACGCTCGGCGAACAGCGCCCGCACGCCGGTGTAGGGCAGCATGCGCGAGAGCTCGAACTCGATCAGCCCCTCGTGCACCATCGGCAGCGTCGCCAGCACGGCGCGCGCCTCGTCCAGGCTCGGGCACTCCAGCACCAGCACCGAGCCCGGCCGTTCCGGGCACAGGTGCGCGCTGCGCAGCACGCCGGCGGCCAGCAGCTCGAAGGCGCGCGCCGCCTCGGCCTCGGCCAGCAGCGCCAGGCGTTCGGGCGTGGTGCCGGGGCGCCGGCGCGACAGGGCCAGGATCTGCATCGTCGGCCTCGTCGTCCGGGGCTCAGCGCCGCATCAGCCGGAAGGCGATGCCGCGGCCCATCTTCTGCACCAGCGCCAGGCGGATCCACACCATCGCCGCTGGCTCCAGCAGGCGCGCGCCCTCGAGGCCGCCGAGGTCGAAGGGCTCGAAGCCCAAGTCGCCGGCCAGCTGCGCCGCCACCTGCCGGGCGCGTGCGTCGCCGCCGGCGTGGACCATCGCGGCGCGGCCCTCGGGGTACACCGGGTCGGCCATGTTCTCCAGGCCCGTGGTGTTGAAGATCTTGACCACGCTGGCGCCCGGCGCCCAGGCCTGCACCTGCTCGCCGCCGGAGCCGGTGTGGCCCAGCGCGAGCTGGAAGCCGGGCCCGATCGGGTTGGTGGCGTCGAGCAGCGGCTTGCCGTCGAAGTCGCCGGCCGCGGCCAGCGCCTCCTGCGCACCCGGCCAGGCGGTGGCCAGCACCACCGCGTCAGCCCAGGCCACGGCCTCGGCGATGGGCTTCGCGCTGGCGCCGGGCGTGGCCTGCAGGCTGGCCTGCAGCTTCTCGCTGGCCAGGTTGCGTGCGCCGTAGCAGACCTCGTGGCCCTTCTTCGCCCAGGTGCTGCCGAGCGCGCGGCCGACGCCGCCGGCGCCGAGGATGGCAATCTTCATGCTGTGGTCCTTGCGGTGGTGGAACGGAAGGGCGGTACCGTCACGGGCGCGGCGGGCGCTGCATCTGGCACGAGGTGGGCTGGGTGCCCAGGTAGGGCTCGAAGCGCGCGTCGTTGCGGAAGCCGACGCCGGCGCCCTCGAGGTCGTAGCGCACCGACGGATGGCCGCCGCGCGACGCCACCTTGTCCATCGTGCCCAGGAACATCGGCACCTGGATCTGGTGGTCCGCGGCGCGCATCTCGACCTCGCCGGTGTCCGTCGCGAGCTTCATGCCCTCGAGCGCGTAGGCGATCCTCACCGGGTCGGCCGAGTTGCTGCGCTTCATCGCCTCGGCCAGCATGCTCATCAGCACGTCGATGCGGAACAGCGCGTAGTCGGCGCCGTACCTGGCCTTGAAGCCCGCGGCGTACGGCCCGGTCTTCACGCCGGGCAGATCGTGCATCCACTCGGCGAACCACTTCATGCGGCCGACGCCGGCGTCGCCGATCGCCGTCGGCGCGCCCCAGTAGCCGCCGCCCAGCGTGTAGAACGTGGCGTCCACGCCGGACTCGCGTGCGGCGCGCATCAGCAGCGAGAGGTCCTGGCCCCAGTTGGCGGTGATCACGGTGTCGGCGCCGCTGGACTTGATCTTGGCCACGTAGGGCGCGAAGTCCTTGACCTGGCCCAGCGGGTGCAGGTCGTCGCCGACGACCTTGATGTCCGGCCGCTTGCGCGCGAGATAGTCCTTGGCCGCGCGCGAGACCTGCTGCCCGAAGGCGTAGTTCTGGTTGATCAGGTACACGTTGCGGATCTTCGGGTCCTTCGCTATCCAGCTGGTCAGCACCTCCATCTTCATGTCCGAGTTGGCCTCGAAGCGGAAGTGCCAGAAGCTGCACTTCTCGTTGGTCATGGCCGGGTCCTGCGCGGAGTAGTTCAGGTAGATCAGCTCCTGGCCCGGGTTGCGCTCGTTGTGGCGATTCACCGCCTCCATGATGGCCATGCCCGCCCCCGAGCCGTTGCCCTGCACGACGATGCGCACGCCGCTGTCGATGGCGCGCTTGAGCGCGTCCAGGCTGCCGGTGGGGGTGCCCTTGTTGTCGATCTCCATCATCTCCAGCCGGAACGGCCCGGCCAGCTTGCCGGCGTTGACGCGCTCGGCGGCGTACTGGAACTGGCTCAGGCCGTTCTTGCCGATGTTGGCGAAGGGCCCGGACAGCGGGTCGATGTAGGCGATCTTCACGGTCTGAGCCGCGGCGGCCGTGGCCGCCAGGGCCGCGGCGGAGAGGACGACGCAGCGGGCGGCCCGCGCGAGCGGCCGGGCCAGGGTGTGCAGCAGGCGGTTCATCGGTCTTGTCTCCTGGTCTTGATGTGGCGGGCGGGCGCTGCCGCGCTCACGCCCACTTCGCGGGCGAGAACGCGGTCGGCGTCAGCAGCCGGCTCTCCTGGTGCTGGATCCAGGGCAGCGCGATGGCGCCCAGGCGCTGCCACTCGGGGTCGGCCCACAGCGCGGCACGGCGGCGGTCGCGGTCGGCGGCGTCCTCGTAGGCCCAGGCCTGCACGAGCTGGTTCAGCGTGCCGGTCTCGCTGGTCGCGTAGAAGATGCAGCGGCCGCAGTGCTTCGTCTGCAGCGGCAGGATCTCGGCCTGCGAGAGCTTCAGGAACTCGCCGAGCCGGCCCGGGTGGAAGGTGTAGATGCGCAGGTCGATCAGCATGGTCCGCCTCCGCTCAGCCCTGCACGCCGACCATGCCGGGGTTCCAGCCGCGGTAGTACTTCTCGTACACGTCCGGCGGCACCACGATGCCGGTGTGCGGGTCGCCGCCGTGGTCGAAGATGGCCACCATATGGCCGTCGTGCTCGTCCAGGTTCTCGAAGGTGCGGAACACCCCCGCCGGCACCGAGACCACGTCGAAGGGCTCGAGGTCGAGCGACTGCTCCAGGGTCTCGCCCCAGTGCAGGCGAAAGCGTGCATTCAGCGGCATGAAGACCTCGCTGTACGGGTGCGAGTGCACGGTGGGCCGCACGCCCTTGCCCAGCGTGCTGATCGAGAGATGGAAGCCGTGCGGCTGGTCGATCGGCGCCGGCCCCCCCAGCCGCCCGGGCGACACGACATAGGCCACGCTGCGCCGGCCCTGCTGCTGCTGCAGGTCCGGGAAGGCGCCGGGGTCGGGCGCACGCGCCGAGAAGCGCGCCACGCGGGCGAGCATCTGCTCGCGCGTGCAGGGCAGGCTGTGGCCGGGGCTGCGCAGGTGTTCGGGCCGCACGGTCTGTGTCATCGGGCTTCTCCGCAGGGGACGATCAGCGCATCCAGCGCATGGGCGCCGTCGGGCCGCGCCAGCACGGGGTTGAGGTCGATGCCGGCGATCTGGTCGCGCTCGCTCCAGGCCAGCTCGGACAGGCGCACGACCTGGCGCAGGAGGTCGTCCTCGTCGCAGGCCGGTGCGCCGCGGAAGCCGGCCAGCAGCGCTGCCAGGCGGGTGGCACGCAGCATGGCCCGCGCCTGGGCTTCGTCCACCGGCGCCAGGTGCACGCAGACCTCGTCCAGCAGTTCCGCCAGCACACCGCCGGCGCCGACCGTGACGACCGGGCCGAAGACCGGGTCCGTGTGCGTGCCCAGCAGCACCTCCACGCCGCCGTCGAGCTGCCGCGCGACGACGAAGCCGGCGATGTGCGCGCCCGGCCGGGCCGCGCGCACGCGCTCGTGCATCACGTGCAGCGCGGCGCGCAGCGCGGCCGCATCGTGCAGGCCCAGCGCCACGCCGCCGGCCTCGGTCTTGTGCCCGATGTCGGGCGAGACCACCTTCAGCACCACCGGCCAGCCCAGCGCGCCGGCGGCATCGGCCGCGGCGTCGGCGGCGGCATGCACGCCGCCTGCGGACAGCGGCACGTAGCGTTCGGGCGCAAAGCGCAGGCCCTGCGCGGCCAGCGCGCGGCGGACATCGGCCTCGGTCGCCAGCGGGCCTGGCCGCCGGGGCTGCGGCCGGGCCCCGTCGCCGCGCAGCGGCGCGCGGCCTGCAGCGCGCGGTGCGCAGGCGGCCAGCGCCTCGATCGCCGCCGTGGGGTCGGCGAAGACCGCGAAGCCCTGCTGCTCCAGGTCGGCGCGCACCGCGTCGTCGGCCAGGCCGACCACCACGAAGGGCTGGTCCGCGTGACGGGCGCGCAGCTCGACCAGCGGCCCGCGCAGCTGCGCCCAGTGCGCCGGATTGCGTGCGATATGCGCGATGAAGCACAGCACCGCGTCGAAGACGCCGCCCTGCAGCGCACGCGCGGCGATGGCGGCGTAGGCCGACAGGTCGCCCAGGATGCCGGCCGAGGTGTCCACCGGGTTGGCCCCGTCGGCCAGCGGCGCGATGGCGCGGATGTCGCGCCGCGCCGCCTCGTCCATCGGCGGCAGCGCCAGGCCCGAGGCTTCGGCCGCATCGGCGGCGAGCACGCCCACGCCGCCCGAGGTGGTGACGACCAGCAGACGGCGCCCCGCCGGCAGCGGCCCGCTGGTGGCCAGGTACGCGGCGTCGACCAGCGCCTGCAGGCTGCGCGCGCGGAAGGCGCCGGCGTCGCGCAGCATGGCGTCGAAGACACGGTCGGCGCCGGCCAGCGCGCCGGTGTGCGTGCGCGCCGCCTGCGCGCCGGCGGCCGAGGCGCCGACCTTCATCGCCAGCACCGTCTTGCCGGCGCGCTGCGCGGCATGCAGCGCGGCGGCCAGCTTGCGGCCGTCGCGGCAGCCCTCCAGCGCGGTGACGATGACGCGCGTGGCCGGGTCGTCCACGAGGAAGCCGATGCAGTCGGCGACGTCGACGTCGATCTCGTTGCCGGTGGCCACGAAGTGCGAGAAGCCGAGGCCGCGCTGCTGCGCCAGGCCGAAGAAGTACGAGCCGAAGGCGCCGCTCTGCGTGGCCACGCCGACGCCGCCCGCACGCGGCCAGGCGCCGTCCAGCGCGGTGGCGAAGGTGCCGAAGAAGCCGTCCACCGCATTGAACAGGCCCAGGCTGTTGGGGCCCAGCACCCGCACGCCGGCGGCCGCGGCCTGCTCGCGCAGCGCCTGCTGCGCGGCCGCGGCACCCGGGCCCTCGCCGAAGCCGGCGGAGAAGATCTGCAGCGCCCGCACGCCGCGCGCGATGCAGGCCTGCACCGCCGCCGGCACCTGCGCGGCCGGCACCGCGACGATGGCCTGGTCGATGGGCCCCTGCACCTCGTCCAGGCTGGCGTGGGTGCGCAGGCCCTGCACCTCGGCCGCATGCGGGTTGACCGCGACCAGGCGGCCGCGCCAGCCGGCGCGCCGCAGGAAGGCGATCGGCCGCCCGCCGACCTTGTTGGGGTCGCCGCTGGCGCCCACCACCGCCAGCGAGGCGGGGCGGAACAGCGCGTCCAGCTCGGCCATCGGCAGCGCCCTCAGCGCCCGGTGTAGACCGGTGGCCGCTTCTCGAGGAAGGCGGCCACGGCCTCGGCATGGTCGTGCGTGAGCTGGCTCTGCGTCTCCAGCGAGACGCCGAATTCGAAGGTGGACAGCGCCAGCCCCTTGAGCGTGTGGTTGATCGCGCGCTTGGTGCCGCGCAGCGCCAGCGGCGGCAGCGCGAGCAGGCGCCCGACGAGGGCGTCCACCCGCGTGTCCAGCTCCGCCGCCGGCACCGCATGCGTGAGCAGGCCCAGGCGCGCGGCCTCGGGTGCCGCGATGCTGTCACCCAGCAGCAGCAGTTCCTTGGCCTTCTGGAAGCCCACCAGCAGCGGCCACATCAGTGCACCGCCGTCGCCGGCGACCAGGCCCACCTTGACATGCGGGTCGCCGATCACCGCGGTGTCGGCGGCGATCGAGATGTCGGCATAGACCGCCAGCGTCGCGCCCAGCCCGGTGGCGGCGCCATTGACGCGCGCGATCAGCGGCTTGTCCAGGTCCAGGATGGAATAGAACAGCGCACGCGCCTCGTCCACCGTGGCGTTCCACAGCGTGCGGTCGGCGATCTTGTCGCGCATCGCGCGGATGTCGCCGCCCGAGGAGAAGGCGTCGCCGGCGCCGGTGAGCACGACCACGTCGCAGGCGTCGTCGCGCCGCACGTCGGCGAAGACGCGCGAGAGCTCGTGGTGCATGCGCATGTTGGCGGCGTTCTTGACCTCGGGCCGGTCCATCACCACGGTCAGCACGCGGCCCCGGCGCACGAAGCGCAGGTGCTGGTAGCCGGCAAACCAGTCGTCGGCCATCGCGCTCAGCGCCCGCCGGCCACCGGCAGCGTGCTGCCGGTGACGTACGAAGCCGCGTCGGACAGCAGCCACAGGATGGCCTCGGCCACCTCCTGCGGCCGGCCGGCGCGCTGCATCGGCATGCGCGTGGCATAACGCTGCAAGCGGCCGGCGTCTCCGGCCTCGGCGTGGATGTCGGTGGCGATCAGCCCGCAGGCCACCGCGTTGACGCGGATGCCCTCCGCGGCCACCTCGGCCGCCAGGCCATAGGTGAAGGTCTCGAGCGCCGCCTTGGCCGCCGCGTAGTGCACCAGCTCGCCCGGCGAGCCGGTGCGCGAGGCCATCGACGAGACGTTGACCACCGCGCCGCCGTCGCCACCGTGGCGCGTGGACGCCCGGCGCACGAACTCGCGCGCGGTGTGGAAGGCGGCGTAGACGTTGACCTCGAAGGTGCGCGCCAGCACGGCCGGGTCCAGGGCCTCGACGCGGCCGATGCGTCCGGGCACGCCGGCGTTGTTGACCAGGTGCGTGACGGCACCCAGCGCCTCGCAGGCGGTGTCGAAGAGGCGGCGCACCTGCGCCGGGTCCGAGACATCGGCCTTGCACAGCACGGCACGCGCACCGGCCGCGCGCACCGCGGCGGCCACGTCCTGTGCGGCGGCGTCGTTGGCGACGTAGTTGATGCACACCCCGTAGCCGCGCTGCGCCGCGGCCAGCGCCGTGGCCGCGCCGATGCCGCGGCCGGCGCCGGTGATCAGCAGGCCGCGCGGGGGCATCTCGGGTCCGGCAGGTGGTGCGACATGGCAGCCGGACTCTAGGGACGCCGGCGCCGCGCGCCTACCGGCCCCGGGCGATGGGGACTATCGGGACGGGCGATTGTTGCGGTGCGGGAGGGGACAGCCTGCGTTCGCCCCTTGGGCGCAGTGCGCTTCGAGCTGCCCGCCGGGTTGCCCGGATCGCAAGAACACTCAGGGTATGCAGCGGGCCGACGTGCTCGAAGACCCTCACGCAGCCCAGTTCGCCAGCCGCAACCCGGGGACGCGCTCGAACTCGCGCAGGTTGTTGGTGACCAGGGTCACGCCCAGGGCCTGGGCGTGTGCGGCGATCAGGCTGTCGTAGGGACCGATCGGCGTGCCCTGGCCGGCGAGCCATGACCGCACCTGACCCGCCACCTCGGCGGCCGACGCATCGAATTCGGCCACTTCCAGTGCCGCGAGAAACCGTCGCAACACCTCCGCATTGCGCGCCGAACCCGTGCGCGCCACGCCGTAGAAGAGTTCCGACGCGGTGACCGCCGACACGCCCAGGCCTTCGGCATGGTGCTCGCGCAAGGCCTGAAGGACCTTGGGAGGGCGCTCGTTGATGGCGTAGATGCAGATGTCGGTGTCGAGCATGTAGCGCATCGCGCGGCCCTTTGCCCGCGTCAGCGCGCGCTGCGAAGCTGCGCCCGCCGCTGCTGCTGCGCCGGCTGATCGCGCTGCAGCGCGGTGCCGGGCTCGAAGGCCATGAGGGCGTCGATCAGGGCATCGGGGCCCGCCGGCGGCACGGCGCTCAGGACCACGTCGTTGCCGACCCGGCGCACGTGGACCTCCGTCCCTTCGAAGCGGAACTCCTTGGGCAGGCGCACCGCCTGGCTGCCGCCGTGGTTGAAGAGCTTGGCTGCGGGCATGTGTACTCCAGACGCGAAGGTCGTGGCTATTGTAGCGCCTGTAGATACCGTGTATCTACTTCTTACTCCCCAAGGATCGTGGCCGAGTCTCGACAGGAAACCTCAAGCGTGCAGGGCCCTCCGGCCCCAGGCCTGCGGACCTGGAGCAAGCGCTGCTGGCCATCCGGATCCGGCGGCTGAGGCTCGGGCTTCCGCACTCCTGCCAGCGCCTCGCGCAACCACGGGATCGACTCCGACGGCCGCGGGCAGTGGTCGATCGCATGGCTGACGTGGCAGCGGCGGCATCGCGCCCAGGGTCGATGCCGCCATTTCACCTGGTACGCTGGCAGCCAAAGCGGCATCGACGAAGCCACTGCCAGGGATGGACCACACCGACCAGTACTACGAACAGTTCGCAGCCGAGTTCTTCGGCTCGACCGTCGGCGTGGACATGGCACCGATCCACCAGAGGTTCCTGGCACGGCTCCCATCGCGAGCCAACATCCTCGATGCCGGTTGCGGCTCGGGCCGCGATGCCAAGGCCTTCGCCGAAGCTGGCTTCCAGGTCACCGCCTTCGACGCGTCCGCCGAGTTGGCGCGGCGAGCCAGCGCGCACTGCGGATTCGAGGTCGCAGTTCGGCGCTTCGAGGACGTCGATGACGTCGAAGCGTTCGACGGCATCTGGTGCTGCGCCAGTCTGCTGCACGTGCCGCTGGCCGCGATGCCGACAACCCTCGACCGGCTGTGGCGCGCGCTGCGCCCAGGCGGCACGCTATACGTCAGCTTCAAGCATGGAAACGGCGAGCGCGTGCACGGCGGGCGACGGTTCACCGATGCGGATGAGGCCACTCTACGCCAGTGGTTCGACCGATGGCCCGATGCGCACCAGCTCGACGTGTGGCTCACCTACGACCAGCGGCCCGATCGAACCGAACGCTGGACCAACGCGCTGGCCACCCGCAAGCCCGTGCCAAGCCAGCAGTTGATAACCGGCGGTGCTGACCACTTTCTGCCGCACCTGTCCGAAGCGTTCACCTGGGCCACGCAGGCCGACCTGGCGGTCGCATTCATCAAAACCACGGGCCTGCGGCTCCTGCTACCCGACTTGGAGTCGATGGTCCATGCCGGTGCGCCGCAGCGGGTGCGCGTGCTTACCAGCGACTACCTCGACATCACCGACCCCGAGGCCCTGCGCTTGCTGCTGCTGTTGCAAGAGCGTGGCGCCGAGGTGCGGGTGTACACCACGCAGGAAGGCAGCTTTCACCTCAAGGCGTACATCTTCGCCAAGCTGCACGGGCAGTTGCTCGCGGCAGGAACCGCGTTCATCGGCTCCAGCAACCTCAGCCGGCAGGCCCTGCAGGACGGGCTGGAGTGGAACTACCGCGTCGTCTACCCCGGCGACTCCGGCTTCCTCGAAGCCCGCGATCGCTTCGAAGAGTTGTTCGGTCACCCGAGAACCGTGGTGCTCTCCGATGCCTGGATCGAGGCCTACGAGCAGCGGCGGCTTCCGCCCTCGCGATCGATCGCGCCTGGCAGCCACGAGCAGGAGGCGCCGCCCGAGCCCACGAAGATCCAGCACGAAGCGCTGGCGGCACTCACGGCAAGCCGTGAAGGCGGCTACCGTCGCGGCTTGGTGGTACTGGCCACCGGCCTGGGCAAGACCTGGCTGGCAGCCTTCGATGCTGTGCGCATGGGCGCGCGACGCATTCTGTTTGTCGCGCACCGCGAAGAGATCCTGGGCCAGGCGGCGGCCACCTTCGTCCGCATCCTGCCGAAGAAGCGCGTGGGCTACTACACGGGCCGCAGCCGCGACGCCGACGTCGACGTGTTGTGCGCCTCGGTGCAGACGCTGGCGAAGGCCGAACATCTGGAGCGGTTCGCGCCGCAGCATTTCGACTACGTCGTCATCGACGAATTCCACCATGCCGCTGCCGGCACCTACCGGCGGCTGCTGGCGCACTTCGCGCCTTCGTTCCTGCTGGGCCTGACGGCCACGCCGGACCGCACCGATCAGTCCGACATCCTCTCGCTGTGCGACGACAACCTCGTCTACAGCTGCCACCTGTTCGCCGGCATCCAGGCCGGGCTGCTGGCGCCCTTCCACTACCACGGGATCCAGGACGAGTCGGTCGACTACCGGGAGGTGCCCTGGCGCAACGGCCGGTTCGACCCTGAGCAGTTGTCCAACAAGCTGGCCACGCTGGCCCGCGCACGCCACGCCCTGCGCGAGTGGCGCAGCAAGGCCCAGCAACGCACGCTGGCGTTCTGCGTCTCGACGCGCCACGCTGACTACATGGCCGAGCAGTTCACCCGCGCCGGCGTGTCAGCCGCCGCGGTGTATGCGGGTTCCGCCCTCGGCCGCGCGCAGGCCTTGGAGAAGCTTCACGCCGGCACGCTGCAGGTGGTGTTCTCGGTCGACCTGTTCAACGAGGGCGTCGACCTGCCCAGCATCGACACGGTGATGATGCTGCGGCCCACCGAGTCGAAGATCCTGTTCCTGCAGCAACTGGGCCGCGGCCTGCGCCGCAGCGAAGGCAAGCAGCACCTGGTGGTGCTGGACTTCATCGGCAACCACCACAGCTTTCTGCAGAAGCCGCAGGCACTGTTCGGCGTGGGTTCCACCTACCAGGCGCTGGCCGCGTTCGCGCGCAAGGCCGAGCGGCACGCGCTGGACCTGCCGGCAGGCTGCTACGTCAACTACGACCTGGCGATCATCGACTTCCTGAAGTCGTTGGACAGCAGCGGCCCGCAGAAGGACTACGAAGCCTTGCGCGACGTGCTCGGCCGGCGCCCCACGCTGAGCGAGTTCTATCGGTCGGGCAGCAGCGTTCAGGCCATGCGGCAACAGGCCGGGCAGTGGTTTGCGCTGGTGCGGACGATGGGTGACCTGGCCGAGCTGGAGTTGGCGGTGGCCGAGCAATTCCAGGCGCTGCTGCGCGAGGTCGAGGTCACCGCGATGACCAGGAGCTTCAAGATGGTGCTGCTGGAGGCACTGCTCGAGCTCGACGGCCTGGAGCAGCCCGTGCCGCTGCAGGCGCTGGCGCAGCGGTCTCGCGGCGTGCTGGAGCGGCGCCGCCCCTTGCTGGCCGATCTGCCGGAAGAGGTGCGCACCGTTGCCGCTGCTGACCCCGCGTGGACACGCTACTGGCGCGACAACCCGGTCAAGGCGTGGACGGGAGGCAACCGCCCTCCGGGCACGACGGCGCCCTTCAAACTGGAAGGATCGAACTTCGCGCTGACGCAAAGCGTGCCTGCAGCGATGGCACCCGCGCTGGCCGCGATGCTTCAGGAGCTGGTGGACTACCGCTTGGCGGCCTACGAGGTGCGCCTGGAGCCCGAGGCCGCAGCCAGCAACGTGGTGCCGTTCCCTGCCAGGCGCCGCGACGCTGTGGAATTGCCGTACTTCCCGAACCTGAAGATCGCTTGCGGCCACTTCAAGACTGGGCGCACCGATTCGGAAGAGCATCGAACCCTGCCGAAGTCCTACGGTCCGCTCGACCCGAGCCGGCACTTCATCGCGCGAGCCACCGGCAACTCCATGGACGGCGGCAAGAACCCCGTGCGCGACGGTGACTACCTGTTGCTGGAACTGATGAGCCCCACGCGCGCCGGCTCGATCACCGGCAACGTAGTGGCCATCGAGCGGCAGGATGAGGCAGGCGACAACCAATACCTGCTGCGGGTGGTGACCAAGACCCGCGACGGCCAGTACGTGCTGAAGGCCAACAACCCGGCCTACGAGGACATGCCGGCCACCGACGAGATGCGCACGCTGGCGCGGCTACGCGGCGTGATCAATCCGCTGGACCTGGCCGTCGGCCAGAGCTTTCAGCGCGAGGAGATTCCCCCGCTGTTCGGCGAAGCATTCAACCCGGGCAGTTGGAACGTGGGGCACGTGACGCTGAACGACAAGAAGGCGCATGTGCTGCTGGTGACCCTTAACAAGCAGGGCAAGGCCGAGGAACACAAGTACCTGGACCACTGGATCGACGAGCGCCGCTTCCACTGGCAGAGCCAGAACGCGACGACGCCGGAGAGCAAGCGGGGCAGGGAAATCATCGAGCACGAGCGGCGCGGCATCGCCATTCATCTGTTCGTGCGGGATGGCAAGCTGGCGGGCGGGAAGGCGGCGCCGTTCGTGTACCACGGGCGGGCGACGTACGAGTCGCACCAGGGAAGCCAGCCGATGAGCGTAGTGTTCCGACTTTGAGGTACCCGGGGCGCCGTGAGCGAGGTCACTACATCAGCACGATGTCGTACTGCTCCGGACTCATCCCCGGCTCCGCGCTCAGGCTGATCGGCTTGCCGATGAACTCGCTCAACCCCGCCAGGTGCTGGCTCTCCTCGTCCAGCAGCATCTCCACCACCGTCGCGCTGGCGACGACGCGGAATTCGCGCGGGTTGAACTGGCGCGCCTCGCGCAGGATCTCGCGCAGGATGTCGTAGCACACGCTGCGCGCGGTCTTGACCTGGCCGCGGCCCTGGCAGGTGGGGCAGGGTTCGCACAGCATGTGCGCCAGGCTCTCGCGCGTGCGCTTGCGCGTCATTTCCACCAGGCCCAGCTGCGTGAAGCCGCTCACGGTGGTGCGCGTGCGGTCGCGCGCCAGCTGCTTGCGCAGCTCGGCCAGCACGGCCTGCTGGTGGTCCTCGCGCAGCATGTCGATGAAGTCGGCGATGATGATGCCGCCCAGGTTGCGCAGCCGCAGCTGCCGCGCGATGGCGCCGGCGGCCTCGAGGTTGGTCTTGAAGATCGTGTCCTCGAAGTTGCGCGCGCCCACGTAGCCGCCGGTGTTGACGTCGATGGTGGTCAGCGCCTCGGTCTGGTCCACGATCAGGTAGCCGCCGCTCTTCAGGTCCACGCGGCGGGCCAGCGCGCGCTGGATCTCGTCCTCGATGCCGAACAGGTCGAAGATCGGCCGCTCGCCGCGGTACAGCTCCAGCTTGCCCACCGCGCGCGGCATGTAGGTGCTGCCGAAGGCCTGCAGCTGGTCGAACTGCAGCCGGCTGTCGATGCGGATGCTCTGCGTGGCCTCGCCGGCCAGGTCGCGCAGCACGCGCTCGGCCAGGCTCAGGTCCTGGTGCAGCAGCGTGCCCGGCGGCTGGCTCTGCGCGCGCTGGCGGATCAGCGCCCAGGCGCGGCGCAGGTAGGCGATGTCCTCGGCCAGCTCGGCGTCGGTCGCTTCCTCGGCGTTGGTGCGCAGGATGAAGCCGCCGCGTTCCGCGGGCTTGCCGTCGCGCGGCTCAGGCTCGGCGGTGAGCGCCACCATGCGCGCGCGCAGCTGCTCGCGCAGCTCGGGGCTGCCGATCTTCTGGCTGATGCCGATGTGCTGGTCGTGCGGCAGGAAGACGAGCAGCCGCCCGGCGATGGACACCTGCGTGGACAGCCGCGCGCCCTTGGTGCCGATGGCGTCCTTGATGACCTGCACGGTGAGCGTCTGGCCCTCGAAGACCTGGCGCTCGATGGGCACCGGGGGCGTGTCGGCGCGGCCCTCGGTGCGGTCGCCGCGGTCGCCGCGGCCGCCGCCGTTGCCGCCGTGGCCGTGCAGGTCGGCCACGTGCAGGAAGGCGGCGCGCTCCAGCCCGATGTCCACGAAGGCGCTCTGCATGCCCGGCAGCACGCGCACGACCTTGCCCAGGTAGACGTTGCCGACCAGGCCGCGCTCGAGCGTGCGCTCCACGTGCAGTTCCTGCACCGCGCCGTTCTCGACCACGGCCACGCGCGTTTCCTGCGGCGCCCAGTTGATGAGGATGTCCTGTCCGGCCATGGCGTGTGCGGGTTCCCTACAGATCCAGGCGGACGCGGGCTTGCGACAGCAACTTCGTCGTCTCGTACAGCGGCAGGCCCATGATACCGGTGTAGCTGCCCTCGATGGCCTCGATCCAGGCCGCGATGCGCCCCTGCACCGCATAGGCGCCGGCCTTGCCGAAGGGTTCGCCGCTGGCGATGTAGCGCGCGATCGTGCCCTCGGACAGCGCCGCGAAGCGCACGCGCGAGACGCTCACCCGCAGCGGCGACTCGCGCCCGGCGCTGACGGCCACCGCGGTCAGCACGCGGTGCGTGCGGCCGGACAGCGCGCGCAGCATCTCGGCCGCCTGCGCCTCGTCGCGCGGCTTGCCCAGGATGTTCCGGCCCAGCGCCACCGTGGTGTCGGCCACCAGGATGGGCGCCGGCGGCAGGCCGCGCTGCGCCAGCCGGTTGCGCGCCGCCAGCAGCTTGGCCAGCGTGACACGGCGCACGTAGGCGTCGGGCAGCTCGCCGGGGCGCTCTTCCTCCAGCCGTTCGGCGTTCTCGCGCGCGGCCGGCAGCAGCGGCCGGTGCGCCACGCCCAGCTGGTCCAGCAGCTGGGCGCGGCGCGGGCTCTGCGAGGCCAGGTAGACGTAGGCGTGCGGCAGCGGTGCGGCGTGGGGCGGCGGCATGCGGCGATCGTATGCCGGCGGCGCGGCCGCCGGCGCCGCTGCGGTGCGCCCTGCGGACCCTACTCGCGGTGGTAGGGGTGGCCGCTGGCCAGGGTCCAGGCGCGGTACAGCGCCTCGGCCAGCAGCACGCGCGCCAGCGCATGCGGCAGCGTCAGGTCCGACAGGCGCAGCGTCTCGTCGGCACCGTCGCGCAGCGCCGGGTCCAGGCCGTCGGGGCCGCCGACCAGCAGCGCCACGTCGCGCCCCTCGCCGCGCCAGGCGGCCAGGCGCTGCGCCAGCTGCGCCGTCGTGAGCCGCGTGCCGCGCTCGTCCAGCACGACGCGGCGCGCGCCCTTGGGGCAGGCGCCGAGCAGGCGCACCGCCTCGGCGGCCATGCACTGCGCCGGGCTGCGGCCGGTGCTGCGCGGCTCGGCCTTCACGGCCTTCAGTTCCAGCCGCATCTCGGGCGGGAAGCGCTTGGCGAATTCGTCCCAGGCGGCATCGGCCCAGGCCGGCTGGCGCTGGCCGACGGCCACGACCAGCAGCTTCATCGCCGCACGGCCGGCGCCGGCTTCAGGCGCTGCGACGCACGCGCGCAGGCGCCTTCGCAGCGGCCTTCGCGGCCGGGCGCCGGGCGGGCGCCTTCTTCGCCGCTGCCTTCTTGGCGGGGGCCTGCTTCGCCGCGGCCTTGCGCGGGGCCGCCGGCTTCGCGTCGACCTTCTTCGCCGCAGCCGGTCTCGCGGCGGCCTTCTTCGCCCCCGGCCTGCGCGCGGCGCCATCGGCCGGCTCGCTGGCCTTGGGCAGCCCGGGTGCGGCGGCGCCGACCTTCAGGCGCACCGGCTTGCCGCCCCAGATCTCCTCGAGGTGGTAGTACTCGCGGATGGCCGGCTGCATGATGTGCGCCACCGCGGCGCCGCAGTCGACGATGATCCACTCGCCGTTGTCCTCGCCCTCGGTGCTCAGCACCGGCAGGCCCTTGGCCTTGACGCTGTCGCGCACGCTGGCGGCCAGGGCCTTGGTCTGCCGGTTGCTGGTGCCCGAGGCGACGATCACGCGCTCGAACATCGGCGAGAGGTGCTCGGTGTTGTAGACCACGATGTCCTGGGCCTTGACGTCTTCCAGGCCATCGACGATGGCGCGCTGCAGCTTGCGGATGTCCAGTTGGGGCTCCCTTTCAGGTGGCGGGCACGGCCCGGTACAGGCCGTGGTTTTCAATATAGCGCGCCACTCCGGGCGGCACCAGTTGCGCGATGTCGCCGCCGGCGGCGGCGTGCGCGCGGATCCCGGTGGACGAGATGTCCAGCATCGGCAGCGGCACCACGCGGTGCGCGAAGGCCCGCACCTCCGGCGCCGGCTCGCGCGCCGGGCCCGGGCGGTTGGCCACCGCCAGCGTGACGCGGCCGAGCAGTTCGCGCCAGTCGTGCCAGGTGTGCAGCCCGGCATACTGGTCCTGGCCCAGGATCAGCACCCAGGTGCGCCCGGGCCACGCGGCCTGCAGTTCGCGCACGGTGTCCAGCGTGTAGCTGGGGCCCGGGCGCTCGATCTCGATGCGGTCGAGCACGAAGCGCGGCTCGTGCGCGATGGCCAGCCGCACCATCGCCTCGCGGTGCGCGGCCGGGGTGATGCGGCGGTCCTTCTGCCAGGGTTGGCCGGTGGGCACCCAGCGCACCTCGTCGAGCTCCAGGGCGTCCAGCGCGGCATGGGCCAGCGCCACGTGCGCGGCGTGCACCGGGTCGAAGGTGCCGCCGAACAGGCCGACGCGGCGCCCGGGGGGCGCCGGCGCTGCGACGTTCATTCGTTCAGCCAGTCGCGCGGGCGCAGGAAGTCGCTGGCCAGCCGCGCCTCCGGCGTGCCGGGCGCGGGCTGCCAGTCGTAGCGCCACTTCACCAGCGGCGGCAGGCTCATCAGGATGCTCTCGGT
>CAZUPH010000088.1:0-13446 GCA_964621995.1 uncultured Rubrivivax sp.
AGCCTGTCGAAGCCCAGAGGACCACGGGCGCTTCGACAGGCTCAGCGCGAACGGTGGTGTGCGTGGCCAGGCAGGCAAGGTCCGCAACGCGCCGAAGACGGTCCGATGCCCGATGCGGTTCATCTCACGCCGCCTTCTCGAGCTGCTGCGCATAACCCTTGAGCACCTCGTCGCGCAGCTGGGCCCAGATCGCGGCATGCAGCTCGATGAAGCGCTCGGTGGTCTTGATCTCGGCCACGTCGCGCGGGCGCGGGATGTCGATCGTGAATTCGCCGATCAGGCGCGAGGCCGGCCCCGCGCTCATGATGACGACGCGGTCGCTCATGGCGATCGCCTCGTCCAGGTCGTGGGTGATGAACAGCACCGCCTTGCGCTTGGCCGCCCACAGCTCCAGCACCTCGTTCTCCATCAGCTGGCGGGTCTGGATGTCCAGCGCCGAGAAGGGCTCGTCCATCAGGATGATGTCCGGGTCCAGCGCCAGGGTCTGCGCCAGCGAGGTGCGCTTGCGCATGCCGCCGCTGAGCTGGTGCGGGTAGCGGTCGCCGAAGCCGCCCAGGCCCACGCGCTTGAGCCACTGCTCGGCCTGTGCCTGGGCCTCGGCCAGCGGCACGCCGCGGAACTCCAGCCCGGCCATCACGTTGCCGACGGCGGTGCGCCAGGGCATCAGGCTCTCGGCCTGGAACATGTAGCCGGCGCGCGTGTTGATCCCCTGGAGCGGCTGGCCGAAGACCGTCACGCCGCCGGTGCTGGGCTGCAGCAGCCCGGCGGCCACGTTGAGCAGCGTGCTCTTGCCGCAGCCGGTGGGGCCGACGACGGAGACGAATTCGCCGGCGCCCACCGTCAGCGTGATGTCGCGCACCGCGGTGTAGCGCTGGCCGGGGTCGTCCTTGCTGACGAAGGTGCAGGCGATGTCCTGCAGGTGGAGGGCAGGCTGGTCCATCAGGGTTGCGGCAGGGCCTCGGCAGCCGGTCCGGCGGCTTCGCGGCCGCGCGTGAGGTGGCCGATCAGCCACAGCGCGGCGACGATGGCGGCGGCGCCGGCGGCCTGCTCGGCGCCGCTCATCAGGTGGGCGTGCCACAGGAAGGCGCTGGTGCCGCCGAGCACGGCCAGGAACAGCGCCGCCGCCACCCAGGCGGCGGCCGGCGCGATGGCCGGGTCCCAGCGCCGCACGCGCGAGAGGTCGAAGGCCGGCCTCGGATGACGAGCCGCCACGTCGGCCGGCCGCCAGCCCGGCGGCTTGAGCCACACGCGCAGCTTGTCGGCCAGGGCGCGCGTGTGCCAGCTGTCGAAGGCCAGGTCGCGGTAGACCTGCAGGTTGGCCCACAGCGGGTCGTGGCTGTGCAGCGGCGAGCGCGTGCCGTAGACGCAGGGCTCGCGCTCGTCCTCCGGCTGGAACGTGCCGAACAGCCGGTCCCAGACGATCAGGATGCCGCCGTAGTTGCGGTCCAGGTAGCGGTCGTTGACCGCGTGGTGCACGCGGTGGTTGCTGGGTGCGCAGAACCAGCGGTCGAACCAGCCCAGCCGGCCCACCTGCTGCGTGTGCACCCAGTACTGGTACAGCAGGTCGATCAGCGCCACCACCGCGAACACCGTCGGCGGCACGCCGGCCACCGCCATCGGCAGGTAGAAGATCCAGCCGAAGAGGAAGCCGCTGCTCGTCTGGCGCAGTGCGGTGGAGAGGTTGTAGTCCTCGCTCTGGTGATGCACGGCATGCGCCGCCCACAGCACGGCCACGCGGTGGCCGGCGCGGTGGTGCCAGTAGTAGCAGAGATCGTAGAAGACCAGCGCGAACAGCCAGACCCAGGGCGACGAGGCCGACAGCTCGAACAGCGCCACGTGTTCGAAGACCGCGGCGTAGATGCCCACGCGCAGCAGGCGGCCGAAGACGCCGGTGACCTGGCTCATGACGCCCAGGCCGATGCTGGCCAGTGCGTCGCCCAGCCGGTAGGTGTTGCGCCCGCGGGCCAGCCCGACGCCAAACTCCAGCGCGATCAGCGCCAGGAATACCGGCGTGGCGAGCACGATGATCTGGGGGCCGGTCATCGGTGGGTGGGCAGCGTGGGGCCGGGTCGCGGATGCGAAGGCGGACGGGGCCGATGTTGCCACGCTCGCGGCATCGCCCGTCATCCGGGTGCGCACCGAGCGCGGGCGGGCGCCGCGGGCTGCGATGATGCGCCCCGCGGCGCGCCGGAGGACGCCGCCGTCCCGCCCGGCTTGGAGGTCCGTCCTGCGCAACCCGCCGTCGCCGACCGATATGCGCTGCGCCACCGTGGAGCGCCCGTGTTGCTGCGCCTGAGCACGCGGCCCCAGGCCCAGCCGGGGCAAGGGACCGCGGTGCCGCTGCCCGACCGCGATGCCGCCCTGCTGGCCCTTCTGGCGCTGGAGGGCGCGACACCGCGCAGCCGCCTGGCCACGCTGCTGTGGCCGGGTCGCGGTGCCGAGGCGGCACGCAACGCGCTGCGCCAGCGGCTGTTCCAGCTGCGCCGCCGTGTCGGCATGGACCTGGTCGTCGGACAGGACGCGCTGAGGCTGGCCGACGGCGTGACGCACGACCTGGCCGACGCCGACGAGGTGCTGGGCGGCTGCGAGGACCTGCCGGGCGGCGAATTCGATGCCTGGCTGGAGCGCCAGCGCGAGCACCGCCGCGGCCGATTGCGCAGCGCGCTGCAGGAGCTGGCGGCGATGGCGGAGTCGGCCGGCGACTGGCCCGACGCGCTGCTGCACGTGCAGGAGCTGCTGGCGCTGGACCCGCTGTCGGAATCGCTGCACCGCTGGCGGATGCGGCTGCACTACCTGGCGGGCGACCGGGCCGCGGCGTTGCTGGCTTTCGACCGCTGCGAGCGGCTGCTCAAGGACGAGGTGGGCACCACGCCCTCGCCCGACACGCTGGCGCTGCTGGCGGCCGTGCAGGCCGCGGGGCAGACGCCGGTCCTGCCGGCGCCGCGCGAGATTCCCGGCAGCGTGCTGCGCCCGCCGCGGCTGGTCGGTCGCGACGCCGAGCTGGCGCAGCTGTGCGCGGGGCTGGACCAGGGGCACGTGGTGTGCCTGAGTGCCGAGGCCGGCATGGGCAAGTCGCGCCTGCTGCAGGCGCTGGCCCAGGCCCGCGCGCACAGCCTGCTGGTCGCCGCGCGCCCCGGCGACGCCGGCGTGCCGCTGGCCACGCTGGCGCGCCTGCTGCGCGCCGTGGCAGTGCGCTCGCCGGTCCGGCGGCTGCCGCCCGCAGCGCGCAGGCAGATCGCGCGCATCCTGCCCGACGCGGCCGATGCGGCCGACGCTGCCGATGCGGCCGAAGGGACCGCAGGGGCTGAGGCGGCGCCGGCCGCCGGCGCCACGGCGGTGCCCGGGCCCGCAGGGCCGGGGGAGCGGGTGCTGCTGCAACGCACGATCGCCGACTGGCTGGAGCAGCACGCCAGCCTGCAGGCGGTGCTGCTGGACGACCTGCACTTCGCCGACGCGGCCAGCCTCGAGCTGCTGGCCGACCTGGTCACCCGCGGGAACGTGCGCCAGGGCGGGGAGGGATCGGCGCGCGAGGCCTGCGCGCCGGCCCTGCGCTGGGCGCTGGCCCGGCGCCCAGCCGAGCCGGGCACGCCGCTGCGCGGCCTGCTCGATACGCTGGCCGACGCAGCCTGCATGCAGGAGCTGGTGCTGGGGCCGCTGGACGAGGCGGCGCTGGCCGAACTGGTCGACTCGCTGGGCCTGCCCGGCGTCCAGGGCGGGGCGCTGGCGCCCTGGCTGCACCGACGCACCGGCGGCAGTCCGCTGTTCGTGCTGGAGACCCTCAAGCAGGCCTGGATCGACCGCCGGCTGGAGGGGGCCGCCGCCGGGGCGGGGGCGGGCGGCGACGCGCCCGCGCTGGCGTCGCCGCAGTCGGTGCGCACGCTGCTGCGGCGCCGGCTCGAGAGGCTGTCGCCGCTGGCCATGGCCATGGCGCGCACGGCGGCGGTGGCCGGCGTGGACTTCTCGCTCGCCCTCGCCGAGCATGTGCTGCAGCGGCCCGCGCTGCTGCTCGCCGATGCGCTCAACGAGCTCGCGGCCGCCCAGGTGCTGAACGGTCTGGCCTTCGCCCACGACCTGGTGGGCGAGGTGGTGGCCGACGGCCTGCCGCCCGCGGTCGCGGCGGACACCCACGGCAAGGTCGCCGAATGGCTGGAGGCCGCCGGCGGCGAGCCGGCGCGCGTGGCCCGCCATTGGATGGCGGCCGGCCAGCCGCGGCGCGCGCTGCCGGCCCTGCAGGCCGCCGCCGCGCAGGCGCTGCGGGCGCTGCGCGACAGCGAGCACATCGACTTCCTGCTGCAGGCCGCCGACATCCAGCAGGCCGCCGGCGAAGGCGAGGCGGCCTTCGAGACCCTGCACACCGTCGTGCTGGCGCGCATCGACGTCGACCGCAGCGACGGCCTGTGGGCCCTGTGCGAGCGCCTGGAGGCGCTGGCGCACACGCCGATGCAGGCCTGCCGGGCGCTGCAGCAGCGCGCCTGGGTGGCCTTCAACCGTGGCGACCTGCCGTGTGCCGAGCAGGCCGCCCGGCAGGTGCTGGCGCGGCTGGACACGCCGCCGGCGGCGGCAGCCGGCGCGGCCGCCGCCGGGCAGGACGCAGCCGCCGCGCTGCTGGCGGCCGATGCCCACAGCGTGCTGGCGCTGGTGCACTCGATGCGCGGCGACATCGGCCCGTCGCTGGACGAGATCGCGCGCGCCGAGCCCGCCATCCTGCGCCACGGCTCCGCGCGCCGCCGCGCCGAGTTCAACGGCAGCTACGGGATGATCCTGGACAACGCCAACCGCCACGAGGCGGCGCAGCAGCGGCAGCGCGAGGCCATCGCGCAGTCGCTGGCGGTGGGGCGGAATGCGCATGCCGTGGTGGTCGGCTCGAACCTGGCGCTGAGCCTGCGCCGCTCGGGCCAGCTCGTGCAGGCGCTGGAAGAGCTGCAGCGTGCCGAGCGCCTGCGCGGCCTGCACGACCAGATGGCCGGGCCGGGGGTCTACACGCTGCCGGCGATGGCCCTGCTGCTGGCCGAACTCGGCCGCTTCGGCGTCGCACTGCAGTGGTGCGACCTCGCCGAGGCCCACCTCGCGCGGCACAGCCCGTCCTGGCTAGCGGTGGTGCACAACCACCGCCTGGCCTGCTGGGTGCACCTGGGGCAGTGGTCGCGCGCGCGGCAGACGCTGGTCGCCTCGGACGCCTGCATCGCGCAGGCGCCGCCCTGGGTGCGCGCGCAGCGCTGCCTGTACGAGGCGCGGCTGGCGCGCTACACGGCCCAGGGCGCGAGCGCGGTGGCCGCGGCGGTCGCCCAGGGCCTGGCGCTGCTGCCGGCCGGCGGACGCGGCGTGATGCTGCGCCACGCGCTGCAGGTCGAGCACAGCCGGGCCGAGCCCGGCGCCGCGGCGGCGCAGGCGGTGCAGGAGGTGGCGGCCCGGTCGGCGCAGCTGGGCCACCACGGCATGGCGCTGGTGGCCGCGGCGCGCGCCGCGGCGCTCGCCGCGGGGCGCGGCGATGGCGCCGGGTGGGCGGCGCGGGCGCTGGCCCTGCGCTCCACGTGCCAGCCCACCGACGCCTACGCACCGGAGGTCTGTGCCGACCTGCTGCTCGCGCTGCAGGCCCAGGGCCAGGCCGAAGCGGCGCGGGCGCTGGCCCGCGACGTCGCCGACGGGCTGCGGCACGCCGCGCGCGACGACGTGCCCGAGGCCTTCCGCGACGCCTTCGTGCAGCGCCAGCCGGTCAACCGAGGGCTGCTGGCGCCGGCGCGGTCCTGAGCCGGCGGCGCGACCAGGCGACCAGCATCCCGAGCCCGGCGGCCCACAGCGCGGCGCCCGCCGGTTCCGGCACCGGCGCGGACACGGGCAGCCGCCAGTCGTCGCCAGCACTGCCGATCACGGCGAACTCGGTGATCGTGATGCCGCTCGCGGCCGCGATCGACGAGGCCGGGACGGGCAGGGTCGCGCTGGGGATGCCGCCCCACTGCATCATCAGGCCGATGTGCGCGGTCGCGACCTCGCCAAAGGACGCGCGGGTGGTGACGAAGCTGCCCACGGTGCCGCGCAACTCGAAGGGCCGCCCGAACTCGAACGGGATCTGCACCTGCCACTCGCCCAGGATGCTGCCCACCACCTGGCCGTTGATGGTGTTGTTGAACCAGGGTACGAGGCCGGCCCGCGCCTCGGTGCCGGCCAGGAACAACTGCTCGGGCTGCATCGGCGTGCGCAGCTGCACGAGGCCGACGCTGCCCGAGGCCGTCGCCTCGGCCAGGGCGGTGGGGGCCGCCTGCACGGTGTACGGGCCCATCGACACGATCAGCACGCTCGCATTCAGCGTCCCTGGCCCGCTCAGCCCCGGCCCGGTCACCGTGAGCCTGTCCGACCACTGCAGGTTCGTGAGGGCGCTGCCCGAGCCGTTGCCGCTGAAGTCGGCGGCACCCGAGGCCCGGGCCCGGGACTCGCCGACGGCCAAGCCCAGGCCCCGGCTGATGTCGCCGTAGGCCATGCCCATCCCGAGGTTGGACCCGATCGACGCCAGGTTGTTCGCGCTGGCCGACAAGGGCGCGTTGTCGGCCGCGTCCAGGCGTGTCTGCGCGGGATCGTTGCGCAGGCCCATGGCGCTCGCTTCGGCGCGCACCAGCAGCGAGGTCGCGGCCAGGCTGCCCAGCGGCGGCACGGCGAGGGCCAGCACCAGGACGGCCAGGCGCAGACGGGCGACCCGGGGAGGACGGCAGTTTCGTGGCATCGACGGCTCCATGTGAAGGACGAACCCCCAGGGTAGCGGGCGTGCCGTTAGCGGAGCGTTAGCGTGCGCGGCAGGGCCCTGCGCGCGCGCGCCGGCCCCTCGCGGCGGCGTCCCGTCGGCCGCCGCGGGTACCGCTCCCTGCCGCGCAGACTCCTAGCCCCGCGGATACCTGGCGTTGGCCTTCTTCACGAAGTCGTTCGTGTACACGGCCGCCAGGTCCAGCTTGGCCGCGGCGATCTCCTTGTCGACGCTGGCCAGCGCGCGGAAGGCGGTGTCCGGGCCCTTGTCGGGGATCGTGCCGTCGGGCGACAGCGCGCCCTTGGCCGCCAGGAAGGCGTCGATGTAGACCGCGCGGTCGCCCAGCAGGTAGGCCTCGGGCACGTTGTTGATGATGTCGCTGGGGCCGGCGGCCTGGATCCACTTGTTGGCACGCACGATGGCATTGGCCATCGCCTGCACGGTGTTGGGATGGCGGTCGATGAAGCTCTGCGGGCAGTACAGGCAGCCGGCGGGCATCGGGCCGCCGAAGACCCGCTCGGCCTCGGCGACGACCCGCGTGTCGCTGACGATCTTGAGGTCGCCGCTGCGCTGCAGCAGCGTGATCACCGGGTCCAGGTTGCTCATCGCGTCGATCTGGCCCGAGCGCATCGCGGCCACCGCACCCTGGCTGGCGCCTACGCCGACGATGGCCACGTCGCTGGGCTTGAGCCCCACCTTCGCGAGCGCGAAGTTGACCATCACGTTGGTGCTGGAGCCCGGCGCGGTGACGCCGATCTTCTTGCCCTTGAGGTCGGCCACGGTCTTGAAGTTCGGCATCGTCTTCGGGTTGACGCCCAGCACGATCTGCGGCGCGCGCCCCTGCAGCACGAAGGCGCGCATGCGCTGGCCCTTGTGCTGCATGTTGACGGTGTGCTCGAAGGCGCCGCTGACCACGTCGGCGCTGCCGCCCACCACCGCCTGCAGCGCGCGCGCGCCGCCGGCGAAGTCGACGATGGTCAGGTCCAGCCCCTCGTCCTTGAAGTAGCCGCGCTGCTCGGCGATGGTCAGCGGCAGGTAGTACAGCAGGTTCTTGCCGCCCACCGCGATGGTGGCCTTGGGCTTCTCCAGCGCCTGCGCACGCAGCACGGCGGGGGCGGCCAGCAGCGCGGCGCCGCCGGCGACGAGGACTTGGCGTCGTTGCATGGGGTGGTCTCCTTCCTTGTCGATGGTCCTGGTTCTCCGGACGTGCGCCGCTCGGGCGCCCGGGGCGGGCTGCACGCACTCTAGCCCAGCGCGGCTGCCCCTAACATCGGGGAATGGACCGTATCCTGCTCGTCACCGGCGGCAGCCGCGGCATCGGCGCCGCGACCGCCCGGCTGGCCGCCGCGCGCGGCTGGGATGTCGCGATCAACTACACGCGCGACGCCGCGGCGGCCCAGGCCGTGGCCGCCGACGTGCGTGCCGCCGGCCGCCGCGCGCTGCTGCTGCAGGCCGACGTCGCCGACGAGGCGCAGGTGCTGGCCATGTACGCGCACCTCGACCGCGCATGGGGCCGCCTCTCGGGACTCGTCAACAACGCCGGCGTGGTGGACGTCGCGCAGCGCGTGGACGAGATGAGTGCGGCGCGCATCCGCCGCATGTTCGAGATCAACGTCTACGGCAGCCTGTGGTGCGCACGCGAGGCGGTGCGCCGCATGAGCATGCGCCACGGCGGCCCCGGCGGCGCCATCGTCAACCTGTCGTCGGTGGCCGCGAAGCTGGGCGCGCCCGGGCAGTACGTGGACTATGCGGCGGCCAAGGGCGCGATCGACGCCTTCACGCTGGGCCTGGCGCGCGAGGTGGCGGCCGAGGGCGTGCGCGTCAACGCGGTGCGCCCGGGCATCATCGCCACCGAGATCCACGCCAGCGGCGGCCAGCCCGACCGCGCCGAGCGGCTGGCGCCGCAGGTGCCGATGCAGCGCGCCGGCAGTGCGGAGGAGGTGGCCGAGGCGGTGCTCTGGCTGCTCTCGGACGCCGCCAGCTACACCACCGGGGCGGTGCTGGACGTCGGCGGCGGGCGCTGACGGCCCGGCCAGCGCCGGCGCGCCGCCGCCCGACTCACTTCGCGTAGCCCTCCACGATGGCCAGCAGGCCGCGCGCCGCGGCGCGCTCGGCCGCGCTGCCGGCCTCGGCGCAGGCACCCAGCACGAAGGCCGCCTGGTCGGCGACCGAACTCCACCAGCCGCGCGCCGAGACGCGCGCGTGCAGGTCGTCGAGGCCGGCCTCGAGCTCGGCGCGGCGCTCGGCCAGCTTGCGCGCCGCGACGGCCTCGAAGATCTGCAGTTCGAGCAGGCCGTTCCAGCTCCAGAAGTCGGGCTCGGTCTCGGTGCGCGCGAGCAGGCAGCGGCGCACCATGGCCACCGCCTCGGGGTCCAGCCCCGCCCAGCCCGGCTGTCCCGCATGCTGCGCCAGCTGCAGCGCGAAGCGGTTCATCGCCGGGTAGAACAGGTCCGGGTGGCCCGCCGCGGCGGCCAGCTCCTCGGCGTGGCGGTAGGCGTCGGCCGACATCTCCAGCGCGGCCCGCTCCTCGTTGCGGTTGCGCGCTCGGCGGTGCATCCACGACAGCCGCTTCCACGCCGAGCCGACCAGCGACAGCCGCTCCATCGTGGGCTGCAGCGAGGCCAGCGCCTGCAGGTCGCGCAGCGCGTGCGTGATCTGGCCCATGCCCTGCGTGAAGGGCTTGCTGCCGGGCGCGGCGTCGCGCGCCAGGGCCCAGGCGCGGCGCACGCGCAGGTTGCCCAGCTGCTCGTGCGCCTTCAGCGAGGCGCTGGCGTCGTTGGCCAGCAGCGCGCTCTCGTACCAGCGCACCGCGTCGTCGGCGTCCCCGGCATCCGCATAGGCCAGGCCGAAGGCCTCGGCCACCGCGCCCATGCCGCCCCACAGCGCGCCGAAGCGTGCCTCCAGGTGGCGCACCTTCTCGAGCTGGCGCGCCGGCTCGGCGCCGCTGTAGCGCGACTCGGTGGACAGCTCCTCCAGCGCCAGCGCCAGCCCCAGCGGCGAGGACACGCTCTCGTACTGGTCGGTGAAGCCCTTGGCCGCCACCTGCGCGTCGCCGCCGGCGCGGCGCAGGGTCCAGTTGGGGTCGCCATAACACTGGTAGGCGGCCCAGGTCTTGCCGTCGGGGTCGTCGTTCCAGGCCGCCAGCCGTGCCGCGCCGACCGCGGCGATGAAGGTCTGCCCGCGCAGCAGCTCGCGGTAGAAGGTGGTCGCGAAGGTCTCGGCCGGGCCGTCCTCCACGGCCCAGCCGGCGGCGATGACGCAGCGCACGCCGATCTCGATCAGCTTGTCGGCCACGCCGGCGGCGAAGGCACTGCGGTCGAAGCCCTTGTTCAGCGTGCGGCCCGCGTCGCGCGCCGCGAGGTGGCAGCAGTTGACGAAGACCAGCTCGGGCACCGTGCGCATGGTCTCGATCTCGCGCGGGCTCAGGAAGGTGTCGTCGGAGAGCACCACGCCGCCGGCATGCTCGGACGTCGTCGGCTCGCCGTGGCCGGCGATGTGCACGACGCGGTAGCGGCGCGCCAGCAGGCCGCTGACGATGCTGCGCGCGTCGTCAGCGTCGTTGAGCACCACCACGCGGTCCGGGCCCAGCCCGCCGGCGCCCGACAGCAGCTCCGCAACCGCGCTCGCCTCGGCCTTGGCGCCGGGCAGCGGGTCGTACAGCGCGGTGTCGACCAGCGGCTCGCCGATCACCAGCACCGAGTCGTCGGCGCTGGCGTCGCGCACGACCATGCGGTAGTCCTTCTTCTGCAGCTTGCGCAGCAGCTGGCTGCGGATGGCCCAGGGCCGCGGGTCGCTGGGCACGTCGCCCTCGCGCTCGGTGTCCAGCAGCTCCCAGGGGATCGGCGCGGTGTGCTCGTCCACCTCCAGCACCATGCGCGAGGTGCCGCCGAGGAAGGGCTCCACCTCCACCGGCACCAGCAGCTGGAACAGCGTGCGGCCGATGCGCGGGTCGTCGTTGACATCGGTGGAGGCCTGGCGCACCAGCTCGCGCACCAGCCGGCCCTGCGTGCGCTGCGCGCGCACCTCGGTGCGGGCGCGGCGGGTGTCCAGCGTGAAGCAGATCGTCTCCGGGCCGTCGCCCTGCGTCGCGGTGACGAGGTCGTAGTCGGCGCCGCGGTAGCCGCTGTCCACCTGGCGGCGCAGCGGCCCGGTGCCGGACTGGATGGTCGGCGTGACCTCGAAGCGCTCGGGGCTCGCCACGCCCAGCACCTGCAGGCCGCGCCAGGCGTCGGAGGCGCGCTCCAGATACAGCTCCACCAGCGTGAGGTGGGCGACCCGCGGCCAGCCGTTGGACGCCAGCCGCTCGTTGGCCTCGCGCACCCCCTGCGCGATGGCGCGCGCCGCCGCGCTGGGCGAGATGCCCATGCCGCCGCTGCCCAGCAGCGTGGCCGCCAGCTCGAGGTCGAAGCCGGCCTGCTGCGGGTCTTCCGCGACACGCTGCGACCAGGCCAGCGTGGCCTGGCGCACGCTGGCCACCAGCTGCTGCTCGGTGAGCTTGCCTTCCTCGCCCAGGCCGACGACGACCGCGGCCACCGGGCGCGGCGGCCGCCAGGGGTTGCCGGGGTCGGCGCGCGTGTTGACGAAGACATGATGCGTGCCCGGCGCGTCCGGGTACAGGCCGGCGTCCAGCGCGGCCTGCATTGCGCCGCCGACGAGGCGGTCGACGACCTTCTCGGTGCCCGTCAGCGACATCGAGCGGTAGTGCCCCACCAGCAGCGGCTGGCGGATGAAGGACAGGTTGCCGTTGAGCACCGTCACGCGCAGCGCGGCGCCGCGCGGGCCGGCCGGCATGTCCGGCGCCGTGCCCGCGAGATCGAAGACCGAGCGGGTGCTCTCGGCCGGCTGCCCGGCGGGCCTCGCGCGCGAGGGCCGGCTGCGCACGTGCGCCACCGGCCGCGCCAGCGCGGCGGCGGCGGCGCCGCGGGTGGTGGTGCCGGCCAGGCGCTCGAGCCGCGTGGTGTCGCCCAGGAGCAGCAGCTCCTCGAAGGCCGGGAAGGCGCGTTCCGCGTCGGGCAGGCTGCCGTGTTCGCAGTCCAGCTTCCAGGTGCGCACGCCGGGCAGCATGGCGCTGGCCAGCGTGACGCGGCCGTCGCCGCCGTCGGTGGCGTCCAGGTAGACCAGGCCCTCGTCGGTCCATTCGTAGCCGTCGGGCGTGAACTTCGCATGGCCGACGACCAGCAGCACCCGGTCCGCGAAGGCCGCCAGCTCGCGGTCGCGCTGCGCGTCGAGCCGCTCGCGCAGCCGCTTCGCGCGGTCCAGCACCTCCTGCGGCGGCACGCCCCACTCGTAGGCCACGAGCTGCGGGTCGCCGGCGCTGCGGTGCCACCAGTTGGCGTCCTGCACGGTGCGCAGGTCGTCCTCGGCGAGCTTCTTCCAGGTCTCGTGGCGATCCAGGCCGCGCGCCGGGTCCAGCAGCTCGGCCTGCAGCTGCAGGAAGCCCGGCATCTCGGCCATCAGCTGGCGTGCCTGGCGGTCGCGCAGCGGCGAGCCGAAGGCCACCAGCGTATTGCCGAAGGTGTCGTCGCCCGAGAGCACCTGCATCGGCGCCCAGGAGCCGCCGTTGGGCGTGCCCAGCATCACGAGCCGCGCACCCGGCCGCGCCATCAGCCGCGCCCAGGTCTCGGGCCGCTCGAGCTGCATCGTGCGCGCGACGACCCCGCCCATCGAGTGCGCGATCAGCCGCACCGGCTGGCCGCTGGCCGCGCGTGCGTCCAGCGCATGCTCCACCGCGTCGGCCAGGCGCCGCGCCTCGTCCTCGATCGGCCGCCGCCAGTCGAAGGCGAAGGGGATCACCTCGTGCGTGGCCGCGAGATGGTCGCACAGGTCGTCGTAGATCATGCCGATCGGGCCGTCCGGCTGCACGTCGTCGCCGCCGGGCTGGTAGCGCAGGCGGCCGAGGCCGCCGATCAGCCGCAGGCTCAGCCAGATGCGCTTGTCGCCGGCCTTCAGGTGGCTGCCCAGGATGCCCGGCAGCACGAAGACCGCGGGCCGCTCGCTGGCCGGGCGCTCGTCGTCGCCGCGGCGCGCGCCGCGCAGGCCGCCGCTGTCCTGGCCCGCCCAGGACAGCGGGCCGATGGTGCGGAATCCCGTCGGCGGCTGCGCCTGCACCAGCGCGCCGACCACCGCCTCGACGGTGCGCTCGTTGGCGAAGTAGGCGAAGTGCGTGACCTTGCCGCCGCGGTCGAGCAGGAAGCTCGCGCCGCCTGCGCGCGGCGTGCCGGCGTACATCGAGCGCGTCTGCACGACGATGTCGTTGTCGGTCCAGTAGTAGGCGTCGGCCAGCAGGGTCTTGATCCAGCTCGTGACCGAGTCGCCCTGGATGTCGCCGGCCACCACGCGCAGCTCGCCGGGCACCGGCTCCTCGGCGTCGTTGAGCCAGTCCAGCAAGGGCGCGCCGGGGATCATCGCGGCCAGGCCGGGGATCTCGCCGGGGTCGGCGCGGCGCCGCGCCACCTCGGCCAGGAAGTCCACCAGCGAGGGCACGACCGGCACGCCGACCACGTCCAGCGACCACTTCAGCACCGAGAGGTAGGCGTCCAGCCGCTTGCTGGCCAGCAGCGTGCCGCGCGCCGGGCAGGCCACGCGCACGACGCGCTCGACGCGGATGTCGCGGGCCGCGATCGCCGCCGCCAGGTCCTGCAGTTCCTGGCGCTGGCCGGCATATTGGTGAAATGCATCACGTCCGAAACCGAGTTCGGCCTGTAGGGGTTCGG
>CAZUPH010000088.1:13456-14105 GCA_964621995.1 uncultured Rubrivivax sp.
AGTTCCTGGCGCTGGCCGGCATATTCGGCCCCCGGAAAGGCCGCCAGGTCCGCGGCCGTCAGCCGGCGCTGGCCGGCCACGCGCGCCAGCACCTCGGCGACCAGGCCGCCGCGCGAGTGCGTGGCCAGGTGCAGCCGCGCGCCCTGGGGCAGCGCCTGCACCAGCGTCAGCGCGTTGGCGATGGGGCTGGCGCCCAGTGTCGGGTGGTCCAGCGCATAGACGCGGTCGCCGTAGGCGCGGAACAGCTCGCGCACGCGCTGCGGGTGCAGCGTCCAGAGCTTGCCGAAGGTGCTGACCGTCTCGTCGACGGTGCCGTGGATCAGCACCAGCAGCGGCTCGCTGCTTGGCGGCACCTGCGCCAGCTTGCGCCCGCTGCCCTTCAGCGCCGGCAGGGTGTCGGACGAGAGCGCGTAGACACCGGCGTCGACCTGGCCGTCGATGTGCTGCACCATCTTGCTGGCGACGAAATTCGCCGCCGGCTCCTTCGCGAAGCCGGTCAGCACCTCGAAGGCCGAGAGCACCACGTCGCCGAGGAAGCCGCGCGTGCGCGTCGGCGCCGCCTGCTCCAGCCCGCGCCAGCGCAGCTGCGCCGGCACCGCCACCTCGCCGGGCACGTCGGCGGCGCGGCCGCTGCGCTTGGCGGTGCCCT
>CAZUPH010000088.1:14115-16100 GCA_964621995.1 uncultured Rubrivivax sp.
TCGAGGTGCTGACCGGCTTCGCGAAGGAGCCGGCGGCGAATTTCGTCGCGTGCATTCTCCGGGTGCAGCACCAGCGCCGGGCCGCCGGCGATGCGCAGCACGACCACGTCCTCGCCCGGCACCGCGGTCACGCGCACGTTGTCGCCGCCCGGTGCGCCGCTGCGCCGCACCGCGACGCGCACCGCGTCCTTCACGCGGCCGGGCAGGTCGCCGGCCGCGCCGCCGGTGGCCGCAGCGCCGCGCGTGGTCTGGCGCTGGCCGGGGATCACGAAGGTGATGGGGGTGCTGCCACGGGCGTCGGCCATGCCGGGTCTCCTGGGGTCGTCGTTGTTCGCGGCGCCGAGGATGGGTGCAAAGCGCGCCGCGGGCAAGCCGGGTGCACGAACGATCTAGGGGTGGACCGGTGCGCCGCAGCGCCTGCGCAGGGGGCGCGGCCTCAGGGCCGCTCGCGCAGCCGCGCGGCGGCGGCCTCGGCCTGTGCGCGGCTGGCGAACGGCCCGCCGAGCACGCGGAACAGCGACACCTCGTCCGCGATGCGCACCGCCGGCAGCAGCGCCGCGGCCTCGGCCCGCAGCCGCTGCTGCAGCACGCGCGCGCCGTCGTGCTGGCGGAAGGCGCCCAGCTGCAGCCAGTGGCGGCCCGGCGCAGCCGCGGGCGGCCCGCCCTCGGCCTCGCCCGGCGCCGGGTCGTCCGGCGGCAGCCCCGCCTGCCGGCCCCAGCTGCCGCGGCGGATCTCGTCGTGCGTCAGGCGCTCGACCTCCACGGTGGCCACGCCGCCGAGCACGCCGAGCTTCAGCGCCGCGGTGTAGCTGAGGTCGATCACGCGGCCGTCGACGAACGGCCCGCGGTCGTTGACGCGCACGATGACCTCGCGGCCGTTGGCCGGGTTGCGCACGCGGGCGTAGCTGGGAATCGGCATCGTGCGGTGCGCCGCCGTCATGCCGTACATGTCGTAGGGCTCGCCGCTGGAGGTGGGCCGGCCGTGGAACTTGCGCCCGTACCAGGAGGCGCCGCCGCGCTCGGCGAGCGGGCGGTCGTCGGTGATCGGCACGTGGCGGCGGCCGCCGATCACGTAGGGCTTGTTGGGGCCGCCGACGCGCAGCGGCTCCACGCGCGGCACCGCGTCGGGCACGCGCGCCAGGTCCGGCGGCGGGTCGGCGCCGGGACCGTCGCGCTCGCCGCCGGCCGGGCCGCGGCTGGCGCAGCCGGCCAGCAGCACGGCCGCGGCCACCGCGGCGGCGGCGCCGGACCGGGCGCGCGCCGCGGCCCTCACGGCGTGTGGCGCGCGCTCTGCGCGTGCGTGAGCTCGACGCGCTCGTGCCGCAGCAGGCGGCCGCTGCGGTCGCGCTCGACGATGTCGATGGCCACCGGCTGGCCCAGCTTCGGCGCGAACCAGACGGTGCGGCTGAAGGCCACGCTCTCGGTGCCGCTGCCGGCGCCGGTGCGGGTGGTCCAGCCGCTGCTCTCGATGGGCAGCGCCTCGAAGGTGCCGGCCGGCGTGTGCACCGGCTGCGCGCGGCCCACGCCCGCCGAGCCCTCCCAGGTGGCGCGGCCGAGGACCTCGTCGCCGCGGCGCAGCGTCTCGCGGAAGCGCACGCGGCGCGTCTGTCCGCGCTCGGCCCCGGCCCACCACAGCGCCTCGGCTGGCTCGAATTCGCGCACCGTGCCGTCGGGCAGCTGCTGGCGGCGCACGCGGCCCTCGGCGTCCAGCAGCAGCTGCTGGCCGTTGGCGAGCAGCTGGCCGTCGCCCAGCACCTCCTCGATCGCGGTCACCTGCTCGCCGAGCGCGCGCTCGCGCCACAGGTCCTGCGCGGCCCAGGTGTAGGTATCGCCCTGGGCATGGCCGTAGGCGTTGCGGCGCGGCACGAACAGCGGACGCTCGCCGCCCTCGGCCAGGCGCTGCGTGCGGCCGTCGGTGGGGCGCGGCACGGCCGCGGCGGGGGCTGCGGCAACGGGCGCCGGTGCGGCGTCGTTGCCGCCCGCCT
>CAZUPH010000089.1:0-2744 GCA_964621995.1 uncultured Rubrivivax sp.
TCACCGTGTAGTCCAGCATGAAGCCGGTGGGCGTGGCGGCCGAGCTGAAGCTGCCGTACAGCGAGTCCGCGCCGCGCACGAAGGCAAACGTGCCGCCGCCGGTGCCGCTGGGCAGGTTGAAGCCGAAGACGGCGTCCAGCCCCCAGAAGCCGGCCCAGGCCGCGTCGCCGAAGTCGTAGGCGCTGCCTGCAGGCTGCACGATCAGCGGCAGCGTGCCGTCCACGTCCGGCGGCCCGGCCACCTGCACGAAGGCCACGCCGCGGAAGTCGATCGTCACGCTCGCCAGCGCCGGCGCTGCCGCGAGCGCAGCCGCGATGGCGAGGACGGTTCTCGAGGTGGGCCGCCGCAGCGGCCGCCAGATCCTGTGTCGATGGTTCATGGGCTCCCTTTGCCGGGGCCGGGCGCGGGGATTCCCGGCTTCGACGGCCCCGGGCGCCATCGTGCGCGACCGCCCCGGCGGTCTTCAAGGCCCTCCCCCTCGTTTGCAGTGCGCCGGCGCGCCCGGCGCAGTCAGTGTTTACCTGCAAGCGGGCGCGCATGGCCCCTGTGCCAGAATGTTTACTGCCGGTTCCGCCGCGGGCCGCCCGTCCCCGTTCCCCCCCGTTTCCCCCTCGATGTCCGCCCTGCCCGAAGACGCGCTCGCGGCGTCACACCCGCCCGCCGTGCCCGCCGCGCCTGACGAGGCCGCCGCGCCGGCAGCACCCGCCGCCACGCGCAAGCGCCCGCGCCCGGGCGAGCGCCGCGTGCAGATCCTGCAGACGCTGGCGCAGATGCTCGAGCAGCCCGGTGCCGAGCGCATCACCACCGCGGCGCTGGCCGCCCGGCTGGAGGTCAGCGAAGCGGCGCTCTACCGCCACTTCGCCAGCAAGGCGCAGATGTTCGAGGGGCTGATCGAGTTCATCGAGACCAGCGTCTTCACGCTCGTCAACCAGATCGTCGAACGAGAATCCTCCGGCAGCGCGCAGGTGCAGAAGATCGTCGCGATGCTGCTGCAGTTCGGCGAGAAGAACCCGGGCATGGTGCGCGTGATGGTCGGCGACGCGCTGGTCTTCGAGCACGAGCGGCTGAACGCCCGCATGAACCAGTTCTTCGACCGCGTCGAGTCGCAGCTGCGCCAGAGCCTGCGCGCGGCGGCCGAGGCCGCCGGCTCCGCCACGCCGACCGTGGACGCGCAGGCGCTGGCCAGCGCGCTGGTGGCGCTGCTGGTGGGCCGGCTGCAGCGTTACGCGCGCTCGGGCTTCCGCCGGCTGCCGACCGAGCACCTCGAGCCGGCGCTCGCGCGACTCGCCGCGTGAGCGGCGCCGCCGCGGGCACGCCGGAGCTGGTCTTCGGCGGCGAACGGCTGCGCCTGCTGCCGCAGCGCGCGGCCTTCCTGCCCGAGCACGGCTGGCTGCTGGTGGCCGACGCCCACCTGGGCAAGGCGCACAGCTTCCGCCGCCTGGGCGTGCCGGTGCCGGGCGGCACCACGGCCGAGACCCTGCAGCGGCTGCACGACGCGGTGGCGGCCAGCGGTGCGACGCAGGTGGTCTTCCTGGGCGACCTGCTGCACGCGGCGCGCGGCGTCTCGGCCGCGGTGGTCGAGGCCTTCGCGCGCTGGCGCGAAGCCCATGCGACGGTGGCGCTGACGCTGGTGCGCGGCAACCACGACGGCCACGCCGGCGACCCGCCCGCGGCCTGGGGCGTGCGCTGCGTGGACGAGCCGCTGGCCGCACCCGGCGCCGGCGGCCTGCTGCTGGCCCATCACCCGCGGCCGCTTGCAGGCGCCGCCGTGCTGGCCGGGCACCTGCACCCGGCGGTGACGCTGGGCGGCCGCGCGCACGACCGGCTGCGCCTGCCCTGCTTCCACTTTCGCGGCGACGGCGCGGGCGCGGTCGGCGTGCTGCCGGCCTTCGGCGCCTTCACCGGCAGCCATGCCGTGCAACCGGACGCCGGAGACCGCCTCTACGTCGTCGCGCCCGAGGGTGTGCACGCGCTGCCGCTGCCGGGCTGAACGGCGCGCGGTCCGTACACTTCCGGCCATGGATGCCCCCGCGCTGGCGCGCCTGCTCGACCGCGCCCATGCCCTGCTGGACCGCCTGGAGGCGGTGCTGCCCCACGCGCCCGCCGCACCCGACTGGGACGCCTCGGTCGCCTTCCGCTACCGCCGCCGCGGCCAGGCCGGTTCGCTGGAGCCGGTGCGTCACGTGGCGACGATCCGCCTGGCGCAGCTGCGCGAGGTCGATGCGCAGAAGGAGCGGCTGCTGCGCAACACCGAGCAGTTCGTCGCCGGCCTGCCGGCCAACAACGTGCTGCTGACCGGCGCGCGCGGCACCGGCAAGAGCTCGCTGATCAAGGCCGTGCTCAACGAATTCGCGCCGCGCGGGCTGCGCCTGATCGAGGTGGACAAGGCCGACCTCGTGGACCTGCCGGACCTGGTGGACCTCGTCGCGCCGCGGCCCGAGCGCTTCGTCGTCTTCTGCGACGACCTCAGCTTCGACGAGGGCGAGCCCGGCTACAAGGCGCTGAAGAGCGTGCTCGACGGCAGCGTGGCGCAGGCCAGCGACAACCTGCTGATCTACGCCACCAGCAACCGCCGCCACCTGCTGCCCGAGTACATGAAGGAGAACCTGAGCTACCAGCACACCGAGGACGGCGAGGTGCATCCCGGCGAGGTGGTGGAGGAGAAGATCAGCCTGTCGGAGCGCTTCGGCATGTGGCTGAGCTTCTACCCGTTCACGCAGGACGAATACCTGGCCATCGTCGCG
>CAZUPH010000089.1:2754-15819 GCA_964621995.1 uncultured Rubrivivax sp.
TGGCGGCGTGCCTGCGGCGTGGCCGAGGCGGTGATCCCCGCGGAGCAGAAGGCCTCGCTGGTATGGGCGCTGGAGCGCGGCAGCCGCTCGGGCCGCGTGGCGCAGCAGTTTGCGCGCGACTGGGCGGGGCAGCATGGCGGCTGAGGGCGCGGCGGCGACCACCCGCGTCCCGATCGACGTCGCGGACCCGGGGGCGCGACGCCCGATCGACGTCGCGGTGGGCGTGCTGATCGCCCGCGACGGCCGCTTCCTGCTCACCTCGCGGCCGGCCGGCAAGGTCTACGCAGGCTGGTGGGAGTTTCCCGGCGGCAAATTCGAGCCCGGCGAGACCGTGCAGCAGGCGCTGGCGCGCGAGCTGCACGAGGAGCTGGGCATCACCGTCGGCACCGTGCAGCCCTGGCAGCAGGAGATCGTCGACTACCCGCATGCGCTGGTGCGGCTGCACTTCTGCAAGGTCCTCGACTGGCGCGGCGACTTCGAGATGCGCGAGGGCCAGGCCATGGCCTGGCAGGCGCTGCCGGTGCAGGTGGCGCCGGTGCTGCCGGGCACGCTGCCGGTGCTGCGCTGGCTGGCCGCCGAGCGTGGCCACACGGGCGCGACCCACCGCGAACCTGATCGCGAACCGGGCTAGACTGCCCGCATGACGCCGCCCGACGACACGCCCGAAGCCGCCGCCACGGACTGGCTGGACCGCGTGCGCTGGGACCACGACGGCCTGGTGCCGGCCGTGGCGCAGGAAGCCGCCAGCGGCGACGTGCTGATGGTGGCCTGGATGAACCGCGAGGCGCTGGCCGAGACCGCGCGCCGCGGCCAGGCCGTGTACTGGAGCCGCTCGCGCCGGCGCCTGTGGGCCAAGGGCGAGGAGTCCGGCCACGTGCAGCAGGTGCACGAGATCCGCCTGGACTGCGACGAGGACGTCGTGCTGCTGAAGGTCACGCAGCTCGGGCACGAACCCGGCATCGCCTGCCACACCGGCCGTCACAGCTGTTTCTTCCAGCGCTACGAGCATGGCCGCTGGGAGGTCGTCGAGCCGGTGCTGAAGGACCCCGAGCGCATCTACCGCTGAGAACCGACGATGGCCCCCGCGATGAACGGCGACGACACCCTGGAACGCCTGGCCGACGTGATCGCGTCGCGCCGGCCCGACCGCGGCGGCGACCCGGCGAGCAGCTACGTCGCACGGCTGTTCGCCAAGGGCCCGGACGCGGCGCTGAAGAAGGTCGGCGAGGAAGCCACCGAGGTCGTGCTGGCGGCCAAGGACGGCGACCGCCAGCGCCTGGTGGCCGAGGTGGCCGACCTGTGGTTCCACACGATGATCGTGCTGGCCGCCGCCGATCTGCGGCCGGCCGACGTGCTGGCCGAGCTGCGCCGCCGCGAGGGCCTGTCGGGGCTCGAGGAGTTTGCGCTGCGCAAGCTCGCGGCGCGCGAGAAGGAGGGATGACGCGATGAACGACCTGACACCGCCCGCCGCCGCCGCGCGCGGCGACGACCTGGCCAGCCTGCGCACGCTGACGCTGGTGATCTACGTGCTGTATGCGCGGAGCGCCTTCGTCGGCATCACCGCGATCGTGGCCATCATCGTCAACTACATCAAGCGCGACGACGCGCGCGGCACGCTCTACGAGAGCCACTTCCGCTGGCAGATCCGCACCTTCTGGTTCGGGCTGCTGTGGGCCTGCCTGGGCGCCATCACGATCTTCATCGGCATCGGCTTCGTGGTGCTGGCCGTCAACTCCATCTGGCTGATCTACCGCGTCGTGCGCGGCTTCCTGAACTGGAACGACGGCAAGCCGATGCCGATGCCGGCCTGACCCGCCCGACCGCCCCACCCTCCCGAGCCATGCCTGCCTCCGACCCGAACTGCATCTTCTGCAAGATCGTTGCCGGCCAGATCCCCTCGCGCAAGGTGCACGAGGACGAGGAACTGCTGGCCTTCCACGACATCCACCCCTGGGCGCCGGTGCACGTGCTGGTCATACCGAAGCAGCACATCGCCACGCTGGCCGACGTCGGTCCCGAGCACGACGCGCTGCTCGGCCGCATGCTCGGGCTGGCGCCGCGGCTGATGAAGCAGCTGGGCGTGACGAACGGCTTCCGCACGCTGATCAACACCGGACGAGACGGCATGCAGGAGGTCTACCACCTGCACATGCACGTGATGGGGGGCCCGCGCCCCTGGGCCAAGGGTTGACATCCCCGCCCCGTAGAATCAACGGTTCCCTTCGCAGGAGACAGACATGGGTACCTTCAGCATCTGGCACTGGCTCATCGTGCTGCTGGTCGTGGTCGTGATATTCGGCACGAAGAAGCTGCGCAACATCGGCACCGACCTGGGCAGCGCCGTCAAGGGCTTCAAGGAAGGCATGAAGACGGGCGGCGAGTCCGGCGACGCCGACACCGCCGCGGCCCCGGCCCCGGCCCCGCAGGTCACGACCGCCAAGCGCGCCGACGAGAACACCGTGGACGTCGAGGCCAAGACCAAGAGCTGAGGCACCGCCGCCGGGCGTCCCGCGCAGGCCCGGTCCCACCGGGTGCCGGCGCCGGGCCCCGCCGCCAGCCCGCGCCCCCCGAAGCGATGATCGACCTCGGACTCGACAAGCTGGCCCTCATCGGCGCCGTGGCGCTGATCGTCATCGGCCCGGAGAAGCTGCCGCGCGTGGCGCGCACGGTCGGCCACCTGCTGGGCAAGGCGCAGCGCTACGTGGCCGACGTGAAGGCCGAGGTCAACCGCTCCATCGAGCTCGAAGAGCTCAAGAAGATGAAGACGCAGTTCGAGGACGCCGCGCGCAACGTCGAGCAGACGGTGCGCAGCGAGGTCGACGAGGCCGCCTCGGCGCTGCAGTCCGACTGGCGCGAGGCCACCGCCGGGCTGGACGCGCTCGGCGCCCCCGACGGCGGCAGCGACCCCTACGCGCCGACGCCGCCGAGCTACCGCCACCCGAAGAAGAACTGGCGGCTCAAGCGCGGCGCCACCCCGCAGTGGTACAAGCAGCGCAACGGCGTGCGCACCAAGGCGCTGTCCGGTGCCGCGCGCGTGGCGCGCTTCCGCCCGCCGGGTGCGGCGGGCAGGCCGCGATGAGCGACGCGGGGAAGGACCAGAAGGACGAACTGGAGGGCACCGAGGCCCCGTTCGTCTCGCACCTGATCGAGCTGCGCGACCGGCTGATCCGCTCGATCATCGCCATCGTCGTGTGCTTCGGCCTGCTCGCGCTGTGGCCGGGCACCGGCGCGATGTACGACATCCTGGCCGCGCCGCTGACGGCGAACCTGCCGCCGGGCACCAAGCTGATCGCCACCAGCGTCTTCTCGCCCTTCATGGTGCCGCTGAAGATCACGCTGCTGGTGGGCTTCCTGGTCGCGCTGCCCTACGTGCTGTACCAGGTCTGGGCCTTCGTCGCGCCGGGCCTGTACTCGCACGAGAAGCGCCTCGTGGTGCCGCTGGTAGTGTCCAGCACGCTGCTGTTCTTCGCCGGCGTGGCCTTCTGCTACTTCGTCGTGATCCCGGGGCTGACCAAGTTCATCGTCGCGATGACGCCGGCCTCGGTCAACGCGGCGCCGGACATCGAGCAGTATTTCGGCACCGTGATCACGCTGTTCCTCGTCTTCGGCATCGCCTTCGAGGTGCCGGTGGCGGTGGTGGTGCTGGCGCGCATCGGCGTGATCTCCATCGAGCAGCTGCGCAAGTGGCGCGGCTACTTCATCGTCGGCTCCTTCGTCGTGGCGGCCATCGTCACGCCGCCGGACGTGATCTCGCAGTTGGCGCTGGCGGTGCCGATGTGCATCCTCTACGAGATCGGCATCCTCGTTGCGCAGGCCTTCGTCAAGAAGAAGGCGGTCGTCGAGGACGCCGACAGCGCCAAGGACACGGCCGACGACAAGGCGGCCTGAACCCGGGCGCGCGCGGCGTCGCGCCACGGCGCGCGGACGCGCGGGGACGCTAGCGGACCCAGGTGTTGAGCTGGATGATGGGCAGCAGCACCGCCAGCATGATCAGCAGCACCACGACCGCCATCACGACGATCAGGATCGGCTCGAGCATCGTCGCGGCCGTCATCGCACGGCGCTGCACCTCGGCCGAGAGCTGCGCCGACGCGCGCTGCAGCATCTGCGGCAGCTGGCCGGTCTGCTCGCCCAGGCGCGCGAACATCGCCAGCAGCGCCGGGAAGCGCTTCTTGCCGGCCAGCGCGCTGGCCAGCGGCGCGCCTTCGCGCACCTGCACCAGCGCGTCCAGGGCATCGGCGCGCATCGCGCGGTTGCCCAGGGTCTCGGCCGCCGCCTGCAGCGCCTTCAGGATGGGCACGCCGGCGCCGGCCAGCAGCGCCAGCGTGCCGCCGAAGCGCGCGGCGTTGTAGCCGCGCGCCAGCCGGCCCAGCAGCGGCAGCCGCAGCAGCAGCGCGTCGCTGCGCTCGCGGAAGGCCTCGCCGCGGCGCGCCAGCAGGTACAGCACGGCGCCGCCGGCCGCCGCCAGCGCGACCGCCCAGCCCCATTGCCGCACGAAGGCGCTGATGCCGAGCATGGCCACCGTCAGCCCGGGCAGCGCACGCTTGGACGAGGTGAAGACGCCGGCCACCTGCGGCACCACCCAGGTCATCAGCACGATCACGATGACCAGCGCCACCACCGAGACGATGGCCGGGTAGGCCATCGCGCCGCGCACCTTGGCACGCAGCGCCTGCTGCTGTTCCAGGTCGTCGGCCAGGCGCTCGAGCACCAGGCCCAGCGCGCCGCTGCCCTCGCCGGCGGCGACCACGGCGCGGTAGACCTCGTCGAATTCACGTGGCGCCGTGGCCAGCGCACGCGCGAACGGGCTGCCGGCGTTGACCTCGCTCTTCAGGTGCGCGAGCAGCTCGCGCTGGCGCGGCGTCTCGGCCTCGTCGGCCAGCGCCGAGAGCGCACGCTCCAGCGGCAGCCCGGCGCCCACCAGGCCGGCGAGCTGGCGCGTCCACACCGCCAGCCCGGTGGCGCCGAAGACGCGGCGCGTGAAGCGCGCGCCCGGTGCGTCGGCAGCCGTCATCGCCACCGGCGTCACCGCCAGCGGCACCAGCGCACGCGCACGCAGCTGCGAGCGCGCGGCCTTCGCGTTGTCGGCCTCCAGCAGGCCGTCCTGCGCCTTCCCGGCGGCGTCCAGGGCCTCGAATCGGTACGCGGGCATCGGTCAGCTGCGCCCCGGCGCCGGGCCGCCCCAAGTCGGGGCTGCCCCCAGGGCCCCGCAGGGGACCCTTTCAGGGCCCTGGGGTGGCGAAGGCGCGAAGCGACAAGCCTGGGGGCGCATGTTCAATCGCGCGTGACGCGCACGACCTCTTCCAGGGACGTGATGCCCTCGCGCACCAGCCGCTCGCCGTCCTCGCGCATCGAGCGCAGGCCGGCGGCACGCGCCGCGGCGGCCAGCGTCTGCTCGTCGGCGCGGTTGTGCACCAGGGCCTGCACCTCGGGCGTGGCGACCATCAGCTCGTAGACGCCGGTGCGGCCCTTGTAGCCGGTGTGGCCGCAATGCGCGCAGCCCACCGGGTGCCACAGGCCGTCCTCGCCGTGGCGCCGGCACTGCGGGCACAGCTTGCGCACCAGGCGCTGCGCCAGCACGCCGAGCAGGCTGGACGACAGCAGGAAGGGCTCCACGCCCATGTCGATGAGCCGCGTCACGCTGCTGACGGCGTCGTTGGTGTGCACGGTGGCCAGCACCAGGTGGCCGGTCAGGCTGGCCTGGATGGCGATCTGCGCGGTCTCGAAGTCGCGGATCTCGCCGATCATGATGACGTCCGGGTCCTGGCGCAGGATGGCGCGCAGCGCCTTCGCGAACGTGAGGTCGATCTTCGGATTGACCTGGGTCTGGCCGATGCCCGGCAGCTCGTACTCCACCGGGTCCTCCACGGTGAGCACGTTGGTGCCGGCGGTGTCGATGCGCGTCAGGCTGGCATACAGCGTGGTGGTCTTGCCGCTGCCGGTGGGGCCGGTGACGAGCACGATGCCGTGCGGCTGCTGGATCAGCCGGTTGAAGGCCGCGAGCACCTCGCCGCTCATGCCCAGGCCTTCCAGCGTGAACTTCGATTCGGTCTTGTCCAGCAGGCGCAGCACCGCCCGCTCGCCGTGCGCGCTGGGCAGCGTGGACACGCGCACGTCGATCGCGCGCCCGCCGATGCGCAGGCTGATGCGGCCGTCCTGCGGCAGCCGCTTCTCGGCGATGTCGAGCTCGGCCATGATCTTCAGCCGGCTGATCAGCGCCGCGTGCAGCGCCTTGTTCGGCTGCACCACCTCGCGCAGCGTGCCGTCGACGCGGAAGCGCACCGCGCTGCTGCGCTCGTAGGGCTCGATGTGGATGTCCGACGCGCCGTCCTTCGCGGCCTGCGTGAGCAGCGCGTTGAGCATGCGGATGATGGGCGCGTCGTCGGCGGCCTCCAGCAGGTCTTCCACCGCGGGCAGGTCCTGCATCATGCGCGACAGGTCCACGCCGCTCTCGACCTCGCCGATCACCGCCGCGGCGCTGCTCTCGCCGCCGGCATAGGCCGAGGCGATGCGCTGCGCGAGCGTCGCCGCAGCCTCGCGCTCGAAGGCGGCCACGTCGAACAGCCGCGTCACCTCGGCCAGCGCCGATGGCGCCGTGGTCTCGCTGGCCCACAGCATCAGCTGCCGGCCGTCGTCCTCCAGCAGCAGCGTGTGGGCCTTCGCGAAGGCGTAGGGCAGCGGGTGGCGGGCGGACATGTCAGGGGTTCCGACGCGCGCCCAGTGGCGCGCGGCACCGGTCGACACGATGGACGGCGGATGCCGCGTCGCGGCGCGTTGCAGACGGTCGTGCGGCTGTCGGCTGCTGGCGCTTTGCCGACATCTTCTGCTGAGCGCTGTTGTCGGTACGTGCCGGTGTCGGCGCAGCGAAGCCGCGCGGGGGCAGCCCGCAGCGCCCAGAGTCCGGCGGTCGGCGCTGCGCACCGACTGCCCTGCGATGCTCGCGCTCCTGGCCCGCGGCCAACTCACTTCGCTCGCTGCGCTCGCTCCGTTCGGACATGGGCCGCGAGTCAGTCGTGGAGGCACGCTGCGCGCGCGGCCAGGAGCTCTGCGCTTCTCGGCGCCTCCCATGGGCGCCGCGGGCTGCCCCCGCGCGGCTTCGCGATGCGGCAGCGGGTGCCGCCTGGCGCGATGCGCTGTCCACGGCACGCCATGCACGCGAACGGGAGTCGAACGTCCGCGAAGCGGCAGTCGCCGACGGCCGCAGCACGCCGCGAGCCGCCCGCACCAGCCCTCGATCCGCGCTCACGTCAGGGCGCATGCGGCTTGCCCGGCGTGGCGCCCAGTGGGTCCGGCGGGCGCTGCGTGGCAGGCGCCGCACTCGCCGGCACCGGCGGCAGCACCGGCGACTCGTTGATCGGCAGCACCACGCTCTGCGGCGGCTGCGCGCGCTGCTGCTGGGCACGGATCTGCTCGTAGCGGTCGAGCGAGAAGCGGTTGGAGCTGTCGGCGTCGCGCATCACGATGGGCCGCAGGAAGACCATCAGGTTGGTGCGCCGGCGCTCGCGGCTCTCGCTGCGGAACAGCGCACCGAGCACGGGGATGTCGCCCAGCAGCGGCACCTTGGAGCGGTTGGTCACGAAGCGGTCCTCGATCAGCCCGCCCAGCACCAGGATCTGCCCGTCGTCGACGACCACCGTGCCCTCGATCGAGCGCTTGGTCGTGCTCGGCCCGGCGTTGCTGGTGCCGGCGGCGGTCTCGTTCTTGACCGCGCTCTGCTCCTGGAAGATGGTCATCTTGACCGTGCCGCCCTCGCCGATCTGCGGGCGGATGCGCAGCGTGATGCCCACGTCCTTGCGCTCGATGGTCTGGAACGGGTTGATCGTGCTGCCGCCTCCTGAGCCGGTGTTCGTGAACTGCCCGGTGATGAAGGGCACGTTCTCTCCGACGACGATCTTGGCCTCCTCGTTGTCCAGCGTGATCAGGTTGGGCGTGCTGACGATGTTGGTGTTGGCCTGCGTCTGCAGCATGCGCGCGATGGCGGCCAGGCCGATCGCGTTGCCGAAGTTGCGCAGCAGGCCGATGTTGAAGCCCTCGCCCAGGTTGATCTGCCCTTGCACCGCGCCGGTGTTGATGCCGATGATGTTGCCCACGCCGCCGGGCGGCGTGAAGTTGGTGCCGCCGACCAGGCCGTACTTGTCGCCGCTGTTGCCCAGCAGGCCCTGCCACTGGAAGCCGAAGTCGGCGGCGTCGCCGCCGGCGACCTCGACGATCATGCTTTCGATGTAGACCTGCGCACGCCGCGTGTCCAGCTGCTCGATCAGCGCACGCACCTGGCGGTACAGCGGCTCCGGCGCGGTGATGATCAGCGAGTTGGTCGCCGGGTCGGCCTGGATGAAGCCGCCGGTGACGGGCTCGCCGACGGCGGCCAGCGCTGCCGTGGCCGGTGCCGCGCCGGCCCCGCCGCCGCCCAGACCGGCCTGTGCCGCCTGCGGGCCGCGCACCGGCGCACCGCCGCCGCTGGGGGTGTTGCCGACGCCGATGGAGCCGACCGCGCCGAAGGCCGCGCGCACGACGGTGGCCAGGCGCACCGCGTCGGCATTCTTCAGGTGCACGACGTACATGCCGCCGCCGGCCTCGGCATTGGGGCCGGGCTGGTCCAGCTGCACCGCGGTGGCGCGCAGCGCGGCCAGCTTGGCCGGGTTGGCGGCGCGCATGATCAGCGAATTGCTGCGCGGGTCGGCGAGCACGATGGTCGCGCCGGCACCGCCCGCGCCGGCGACCCCGGGCGCCCCCGGCACCACGGGGCCACCGACGCCCTCGGTCAGGCGCTGCACCAGCGGCGCGATGTCCGCGGCCAGCGCGTGCTTCAGCGGCACGATCTCGAGGTCGGTGCCGGTGGGCTGGTCCAGCGCCGCGATGATGCGGCCCAGGCGCTGCAGGTTCTCGGCGTAGTCGGTGATGACCAGCGAGCTGCTCGCCGGGCTGGCGTTGATCGTGTTGTTGGCGCTGATCAGCGGCCGCAGCACCGCGACCAGGTTGTTCGGGTTCTCGTAGCGCAGCCGGAAGACCTGCGTGATGATCTGGTCGCCGCGCAGGCCGACCTCGCCCACCGAGACGGTGCCCGTCTGCAGCTTGGCGTCGGCCTCGGGCACCACCTTCAGCAGGCCGCCGCTCTCGACCACCGCGAAGCCCAGGCCGCGCAGCGCCGCCAGGTAGCTCTGCCAGGCCTGGCGGATGCTCTGCGGCTGTTCGCTGTAGACGGTGACGGTGCCGCGCACGCGCGGGTCGACGACGATGTTGCGCTCGATCATCGCCGCGAAGGCGCGCGTGACGGCCTCGATGTCGGCATTGACGAAGTTCACGGTCACCGGCGCGCGCGAGCGCGGGGCGATGTCCTGCGCCAGCGCCGGCGGCAGCGCCAGCAGCACGGCGAGCAGCGTGGCCAGCAGGCGCTGGCCGGCCGGGCGTCGGGTCGGGGCGACAGGCATGGTCATCCGATCGTGATGAGTGAACGCTCGCCCTGGCGGCGGCCGATGATGTTGAGCAGATTGGACAGCACCGCCTCGGACCCCGGCGCCGCGCGGGCCTCGCCCTGGAAGCGCAGCGGCGTGCCGGCGGTCCACTGGCCGCTGCCGGAGAGGATCAGCGCCCCGCGCTGGGTGTCCAGGCGCAGCGTGGCCGGGCCCTCGGCCCGGCCATCGAGCACGAGCCGGTAGTCGCCCAGCGTGTCCAGCGTGGACACGCGCGAGGCCATGCCCTGCAGCAGCATCTCCAGGCGGCCGTCGAAGCGCCAGCGGCCCTGCACGCCCTCCAGCACCAGCCCGGGGCTGGCGACCTGCAGCGTGCCCGAGGGCTGCAGCGTATTCCAGGGCGTGCCCAGCCCGGCCAGCCAGGCCGCCGGCCAGTGGCCCAGCGGCACGCCGTCGGGCGGCGCCAGCACCTCCACGCGCAGGCGCTGCCAGCCCGGCGACAGGCGCAGCCGCAGCGTGCCCTCGATGCAGCAGGCGTGCCGTGCGGCCAGCAGCAGCGCGGCGCCGTCGGCCGAGAGCGTCCAGTGCAGCCGGCCGGGCAGGCGGCTGGCGTCGCGGCTGCCGGGGCCGCCGGTGAGCACCGGCACCGCGCTGCCGGCCCACACGCTGCCGCGTGCGTCGGCCAGCAGCAGCCGGCCGTCGGTGGCGCCGGCCAGCGCGCCGGCCAGCCAGGCCGCCGGCGCGAACGCCACCAGCGCAGCCACCCCGCCCAGCAGCGCACCGGCCACCGCCCAGCGCTTCACGACCCGCCTCCGATCGCCAGCACGACGGTGCCGCTGACACCGGTGCCAGCGCGCGAGAGGTTGGCTTCCAGCGGGCGCGCGCGTGCACCGGTGCGGGCCTCGGCCAGCCAGTCGCGCAGCGCGTTCGTGCCGGCGCCGTTGAGCGTGAGGATCGCGCGGTCGCCCTGCAGCAGCAGCCGACCCTGCGGCCCCAGCCGCGCGGTCGCCGACTGCAGCGCGGCGGCGGCCTGCTCGGGGGCCACCGGCGGCGTCTCGCGCAGCTGGCGCGCCTCGTCGGCCAACGCCTGCATGGTCTGCAGCTGGCGCTCCAGCGCATCGAGCTCGGGGCCGGCGCGCGCGATCGTGCGCCACGCCGGCTGCACGGCCAGTGCCCACAGCAGGTAGCCGCCGAGCACCAGCGCGGCCACCGCCACCAGCCGGCGCTCGCGCAGCGCCAGGCCCTGCCACCAGGCGCGCAGCGCGGCATTCATGCCGACCCCCGCGCCACGGTCAGCCGGCCGTCGGTCAGCTCGACGCTGAAGCCGGCCCCGCGCAGGCGCTGTCGGAACTGCGCCAGCTGCGGCTCGCCGAAGCCGGGCGCCGCCAGGGTCAGCCGGCCGGCCTCGAAGCGCAGCGCCTGCACCGGGCCCTGGCCGTCGGGCCAGGCCGCGGCCGAGGCGGCGAGCAGCACCTCGAGGTCGCTGTCGCCGGGGCGGCCGGCGGCGGCGCGCAGCCGCTCGGTCTCGCGCTGCATCTGCAGCGGCGCGTCGAGCACCGCGCGCACGCCCGGGTGCGCCTCGCGCAGCAGCGCGTTCATCGCGGCGCGCTTGTCGGCGATGGCCTGGCGCTGCTGCCAGGCGTAGGCATTGAGCCCGACGAGCTGCACCACGAGCAGCGCCGCCAGGCCCCAGCGCACCGGCCGCCACTCGGGGCTGAGCAGCCGGCGCGCGGCCTCGCGCAGCAGCAGCGTGCCGCGGCGGCGCGGCACGAGGTCGAACTGGCGCAGGTTGACGCCGCCGGCGCCCACCCGTGCGGCGTGCAGCGCACGCTCGGCCTCGGTCTGCAGCGCGACCGGCGCGCCCAGCCACTGCTCGGCCGCCGCGGCGGCGGCCGGGGTGGCCGTCCAGCGCACGGCCCCGGCGGCCGCGTCGGCGGCGCCCGAGGCCGCGGCGACCAGCGCGCGTGCCAGCCCGCCGGCCAGGCGCAGCACGCTGACGCCGTCTTCGCGTGCCAGCGTCAGCAAGGTGGCGGCGGATTCGGCCTCGCCGTCGGCGACGAAGAAATGGCCCTCGGCGCCCGTGCTGCCCGGCGGCAGCGGCTGCGCCATCGGCACGACCTGGTCCACCACGACGCCGGCGCCCTCCAGTGCCGCCAGCGCGCCGGCCAGCCAGGCCCGGTGCACGGCGGCGACCCAGCCCGGCGCCCCGGGCACGGCGCCCGGGCCCAGCGCCAGGTGCAGGGCCTCGTCGTCGTCGAGCAGCGCTTCCTCCAGCACGCCGGCCAGCGCGGCGCGCAGGCGTGCCGGCGGCGCCTTGGGCAGCTGCACGCGGTGCCAGGCGACGTCGCCCTCGGCCAGCGCGAGCACCACGCGCGTGGCGCGCGGCAGCAGCGCGGCGGCGGCCTGGTCGGCCTGCGTCGCCTGCAGCCCGTCGCTGCTGAAGACGTAGCGCCAGGTCTCCGGGGGCCGGGGCGCCGACTCGGCCGCCGCGGCGGCGCCGCGCGCACCCAGGCGGGGTCGGGGCGGCAGCAGGATCACGAGCAGGGACATGGCGTGAACGGCAGACGGCGGGCAGGCACCGCACTCGGGAAGCAGCGGCTATTGTGACTTCGCCTGCATGACGATCGCTGCCGGCCCGCTGCCCGGGTCAACCCGGTGCTTCAGCGCGGCGGCGCCGTCAGGCTGCGCCGCTCGCGCCGCAGCACGACGACGTCGTCGCGCTCGCCGGGCCGGCGCTGCAGCAGCGAGACCTCCTCGAGCACACGGTCCTCCAGGCGCAGGCGGCCGGCGACCTCGAAGTGGCTGGACGCCACGCCCACGCGCGCCGGGTCGACGGTCACGCCCTCGGGCAGCTCGGCCTGCAGGGCCTCGATAGACGCGAAGGGCTCGCGCTGGCGGCGCTGCACCAGCCGCTCGGCGCTGCCCAGGTCCAGGCCGTCGATGGCCGCCACCAGCACCTCGCGCGGCGCGGTGTTGGCATTCACCGGCGTCGGCACCGGCAGCAGCTCGGCCCAGGGTGCCAGCCGCGCCAGCGTCTCGGCGTCCAGTCCCAGCCAGGCCAGGTCGGCCAGGCGCGTGGGGCGCAGCGGCGTCTCCGCGGCCTCGTCCGGCGTGGCGCCGGCACCAGGCGGCCGTGTCGCGGCCGCCAGGCCCTCGGCGATGCGCGAGGCCACGCCGGTCGGCAGCCCGGCCAGGTCGGCCAGGCGGTCGAAGGCCGCCAGCTGCGCCGGCACCACGGCGCCGGCACCGTCCACCAGCCCGCGCAGGTTGAAGCGCGACTGCGCATCGACGATGGCGCCGGACAGGAAGGCCTCGGGCCCGCCGTCGGCATTGTTGTCGCGGTCGGCGGCCAGGAAGGTGGACAGCCGCGCCTCGGCCAGCGGCGTGGCCCAGGGCTCGTCCAGCGAATCGACCGGGCGCCGGCGCTGGCGGGCGTCGCGCAGGTCCTCGCGCAGGATCAGCTTGGCCCAGTCCAGCGCGCCGGCGAGGATCCACGCCGCCTGCACGCGTGCGCGCTCGGCGGACTCCACCTCGACCGCGCGGCGCTGCTGCCAGACCATGCCGGCCGTCAGCGTGGCGACGACGGCCAGGATGATCATCGCCAGCAGCAGTGCGCTGCCGCGCTGGCGGCGGTGCGGGTCGCGCTTCATGAGCC
>CAZUPH010000090.1:0-15784 GCA_964621995.1 uncultured Rubrivivax sp.
GTGCGCCGCAGGATCGCACCCAACGGGTGGATCCACCCGTTCCAGGGCGTGCAGACGCTGCCGGAGAACAACGCCCGGGTGCGGTTCCTCAAGCCCGACGAGATCGAGCGGCTGCTGCAGGCCTGCAAGGCGGCCAGGTGGCCCCGGCTGTACCTGCTGGTCCTCATGAGCCTGACCACGGGCGCCAGGCGCGGCGAGCTGGAGGGGCTGCGCTGGCAGGACATCGACGCCGACCATGCGGTGGCGCACGTGGCGCGGTCCAAGAACGGCGACAGCAAGACGCTGCCGCTGACCGAGCCGGTGCTGCAGGAGCTGGCCAGGTTCCGCTGCGCACCGTCGGCGCTGGTCTTCGCATCGCCGCGCCGGCCCGCCCAGGCGTACGCATTCGACCAGGCGTGGAAGGCGGCGCTGAACGCGGCCGGGATCAAGCACTACCGGCTGCACGACAACCGGCACACGGCGGCGTCCATGCTGGCCATGAACGGCGCGAGCCTGCTGGAGGTGGCCGAGGTCCTGGGCCACCGGTCGCTGGCGATGTCGAGGCGGTATTCCCACCTCGCGGCCAGCCACAAGCAGGCGCTGGTGACGCGCGTCATGGGGCACGTGAGGTAGGCGACCCATGTACGTCGAAACGATGGCGCCGCAGCTCCACTCGGGGCTGCGGCGCCGTCGGTGCCTCGAATTGGGCCCCCCCGAACTGAGTGCAGAGGAAGTCGATCGCCTGCTGAGCACGCTCGGGCGAGACCGTAAGCACTTCAGCACGCGGGACGAGGCTCACTCGACGCTCTACGCGTGGCTGTTCATGTTGCGCCTGGCGATGCTGTGCCGCACGACAGCGACTGCGCGGCGCGCGCCAAGGCGAGGACGCCCCAACGAGACCGCATTGCGCGACCTGGTGCTTTCCACCATCGCAGAGTCGGTGCCGAACGATCCGCGCCACGTACATGGCTGGAGGTTGGCGTGGGACTTCGGCGTGCACTACTTCCAGCTGTCGGCGGTCCGGTCGTCGCCCTCATCGGTACGGCATGAGGTCAAGCGCCGGAGGCGATCCGGCCTTGTCCGAAAGACGCCGGCACTCGCGCTGTTTCTCAAGGCGCTGGAGCGGCATCAACTCCAAGTGTCCCGCGCACAAGCCTGAATTGTTCCCCCTGTGGGCTGCGGTGCGGCCCATAGATTGGCGGTGCAGCGCGGCATCCAGCCGCGCAGCCGGGTGGCTGCAACTGCCCGTCGCTACGGGGGAATTCATGGTGGTCACGGACGTCAAGCAGGCGGTTTCGATGGCGCTGTACCAGCAGCGCCACGAGAACATCTTCAGGTCGCGCGAGAGCGTGCGGTGGTTCATCCGGCGGCACCGCGCGCGGCTCACGGAGCGCGGGGCGCTGATCGCGCCGACCGGTGAGCTGCTGATCGTGGAGGACCTGTTCAACCAGGTCGTGCAGGAGGTCGGCGCAGAGCGCGCCGCGGCGCTGGCTGAGACTGCGGCGGCGTGACGGTGGGGCCAGCTGTGGCCGCAGCGGCAGCGGAGGCGGCCGAGCAATCGATTCTCGGGGCACTGCTTCAGGACGCCGGCACCGCCTGGCCGCTGTGTGCCGCTGCCGGCCTCAGGGCCGCGGACTTCGCAGACAGCATGCACGGCGCGATCTTCGGCGCCGTGGCGCTGCTTGTGCAGCGCGGCGAGCCGGTGGACACCTTCTTGTGCTGGGAAGCGCTTGCAGCGCTCGGTCTGCAGGATCGCGTCGCGTCGCTGTCTGTGCTCGCCGCACTTGAGCAGTGCGTGGCGACGGCACGCAACGCAGGGGCGCATGCCGAGCTGGTCGTGCGCCGCGCCAGGCTGCGCAGGGTCCAGGCTGCCGCTACGGCCGTCGCCAGGGTGGCATCAGACTCTGCGGCCAGCGACGACACCTTGCAGGCTCTGCTCGCCGACCTGACAGAGCAGGCCAAGGCAGGGCTGCCGCGTTCGGCCGCACTACCCGTCACCTGGGCAGCCGAGATCGGCGACGACGTGCAACTGCCGCAGCAGCTGGTCGAGGGGCTGCTCACGGTCGGCGGGCTGTCCAGCGTCAACGGGCACCCCAACGCCGGCAAGTCCTACTTCGCCGGGGCGCTGGCGCTGGCCGTTGCGTCGGGTCTGGACTTCCTCGGGCGCAGAGTCCAGCAGGCACCCGTCGTCTACGTAGCAGCGGAAGGCGCGGCCAGCATGCGGGCGCGGTTCCAGGCGGACGCGCGCTTCCACAAGCGGCAGCCCGGGCATCTGGCGCTGGTGGGGCAGAGCGTCACGCTGCTGGAGCCGAGCACCGATGTCGACGCGCTGGTGGCTACCTGCCGCGACGTGCAGACGCGGGCCGGCGCACCTGTAGGCCTGCTCGTCATCGACACGCTGGCTCGCGTGACGGCGGGTGGCGATGAGAACAGTTCAGTCGACATGGGGCGCCTGATCGCAGCAGCCGACCGGCTCAAGTCGACGACGGGCGCGCACGTGCAGCTGGTGCATCACATGGGCAAGGACGCGAGCAAGGGTGCGCGCGGGCATAGCTCACTGCGGGCGGCACTGGACACCGAGATCGAGGTCAGCGTCGACGACGCGACGCGACTGCACACCGCGAAAGTGACGAAGCAGCGCGACCTGGCGAGCAATGGCGAGCGGCTGCAGTTCCGGCTGGCACCGGTGCCGCTGGGCGTCGACCAGTGGGGCGGCCAAGTGACGGCCTGCGCCGTGGTGCACGAGCCCGAGCTCAGCGACCCGAACCGGCCGGCGCGGTTGAGCCCGGCCCAGCAGGCGGTGCTGGCCTTCCTGGCCGGCAAGGCCGGCGGCGTGCGCCGCCGCGTGATGGTTGAGGAACTGGAGAAGCAAGGGCAATCGCGGGCATCGGTCTATCGCGCCATCGGCGTTCTGCTCAACGCGGGGATGCTGACCGACGTGGGCGGGCTGGTCTACCTACCGCACGAAGGCGGGCAATGAGCACTCGTCTCGCGTCTCATCTCGTCTCAACTCGTCTCACTGAGACGTTCGTCTCAAGTCTCATCTCGTCTCACCCCCTACGGGGGAGTGAGACGAATGAGACACGCGACACCGGGCGCGCTTCCCCGGCCTCGAAACCATGAAAGGAAGACCATGAGCAAACGCCGCCGCAACCGCGGGCCTTCAATCCTTGTTGACCCCGCGAACGGGCAACTACTCGCGGCGCTGGCTGCATGGGGCAAGTGTCCAGACGCGAACGACTGGGGCCCAGTTGAGACGATGCTACTGGCAACCTGGAGAGACATCGAGATCGGTTGGCCACAGGGTGCGCACTCGGAGATGTTCAGCATTTTCCGCATCGCTGATTCCTCTGTGGTCACAGAAGAAGAGCTGAGCGGCCGCGAGGCGCTGGCGCTGGATTGGAGGTATTTCCAGGTCGACGCAGGCGCGGGGTCCACGCCTCTGACTGCCAGCCCGACTACCCCGCGTTGAACTCGCACGGCGCACGCGCAACGGGCGCGCGAATGAACCGCGAGGCGCGAACTCTCCGGAAGAACCTAGCGCAGCCCGGAGGTCTGGGCGTTCATAGGTTCTTCCTAGCACTCGGAGAGAGGCGGGTCATTCGGGAGCGCGTTTCGTGTGTCCTGGGCCGGTCCGGAACTTAGGGGACAGAGCAGTGGGACGGGGGACGGACGGCAGTGCGGTCATGCGGATGGTGGAGGTGCTTGCGAGCACGCACCAGGCCGAAGACGTCGGTCTGCTCGGTCCCGATCGCGCCGAGGTCGACGCGAACGTGGCCCGCCTGGTCCGGCTGGCTGGTCTTGACGGCGACGATGGGCCGCTGCGCGACCAGCTCGAGGCGCTGCTGCTGCGCCGGCCGCCGGCGGTGCTGCAGGCATCTGCACAGCGGCTGCACGGGCTGCGCAGCGTGGCGGGCGCCTGCGACGCGGCCACCGCGGCGCGCGTGCGCAAGGCCTACGACGACGCGCGCCTGCTGGTGGCTGAGATCCAGGCGCGGCTCGACTGCGGGACCGTGCGCCAGGCCTGCGAGGCGCTGGCCGGGCAACCCAAGCGGCCGAGCCTGTCAGGGCGTGGCGACGGCGGGCGCTGGGCCAGGGACTGGGTGTCGCTGCAGCGGCGCTACCACGCGGCCCTGCGCCGCCTGGGCCGAATGGACGATCGAAACGACACCGAAGGGTCGACCCATCGGTGACGCCACGTGCGTTCCGTCTGCCCATGCGCGGGTGACGATGCGTCATCGCAACCTTCGAGGCACTGACATGAGCTCCAAGATCGGTTCCTTCGGCCCGGCCTTCACGATGGACCGGTCCGAGGTCGAGCGCTTCTCGGTCGACAACGCGCTGCGCTACCTGGTCGACCCGGGGAACTACGGCCGGTTGACCGGCCTGGAGAGCGAGATCGCGCAGCGCGCGCTGAAGTCCGGCGGTTCCGCGCACGAGGGCGGCGTCTTCATCCCGTGGGCCGTGCTGGCCCGCGACCTGAAGGCGATGGGTCTGCAGACGCAGCGGCGCGACCTGACGGTCGGCACGCCCACCTCAGGCGGGCACACGGTCGGTACCGATGTCGTCGGCTTCGTGGAGGCCATGTATCCGTTCTGCCCGGTCATCGCCGCCGGTGCGACCACGATGACCGGCTTGGTCGGCAACGTGGCGCTGCCGCGCATGACCGGCAGCGGGACGACGCACTGGGTTGCGGAGAACAACGCGCCCACCGAGAGCCAGCAGTCCTTCGATCAGGTACCGCTTGCGCCGAAGACGGCCGGCGGCTTCGTGGACGTGACGAGGAAGCTGCTGCTGCAGAGCTCGGTCGACGTGATGGCCGTCGTCAAGCGCGACTTCGTGCGCCAGATCGCGGTGGCCGTGGACGAGGTCGCCCTTGTCGGTACCGGTACCGACAACAAGCCCCGGGGCGTGCTCAACACTATCGGCGTCGGCGCGATCGTCGGCGGCGCCAACGGCGCCGAGCCGACGCTGCGGCACCTGATCGACCTGGAGAACTATTCGCAGGCGGCCGGATATGACCGCGGCGCCGGTGCCTTCATCACGAGCCCCAAGGTCCGAGGCAAGCTGCAGCGTACGCAGCGCTTCAACGGCACGGATGGCGAAGCGCTCTGGCAGGCGGTCGGGAAGCTGGACTACTGCAACGGCCGGCCAGGCTACTCGACGACCCTGATGCCCGACAACCTGACCAAGGGCACCAGCACCGGCGTCTGCAGCGCCATCGTCTACGGCGCGTGGGAAGAGCTGGTCATCGCCATCTGGGGTTCCGGCGTCACGGTGCTGGTCGATCCCTACACCGGCTCCACTGCGGGCACCGTGCGCCTGGTGTTCCTCTTCGACTGCGACATCGCGGTGCGCAACCCGGTGGCCTTCGCGGCGATGACCGACGTGCTCACGAGCGACAGCTGATGCTCATGGCGACCGCACCAGCGAGTGAGCGTGCGCATAGCTGGTGCGGTTCCCCGCGGTTCGGACTCCTTCTTCCCGCGGGGTTGATGCGGAACATGCGCGCGTACGGGCGCGGCTGGGCCAACAGCCGCATGTAGGTCGCCCCGACGGTCGTAAAGCCCGACATGGCCTGCACCTTCAACTCATGCCACCGGAGCCACCATGTCCCAGATCATCAAGCCCGAGAAACTCGCCACCGAGAAGGTACAGGTCATCATCGAAGACCCGTGCATCGTGTTCCGGCCTGGCGAGAGCACGCCGACCCACGCGGAGGTGGGCGAAGAGCTCACGCTGGCGGGTGACGTTGCCTACCAGGTGTGCGCGGTGGCCGGCCGCGGCTTCTACCTCAACGCGGCCGACGACAAGAGCAAGGCCAAGCTCTGGACGGCGCTGAAGGCGGACAAAGATCGCATCGCCTGCAAGGTCAAGGCGATGCAGGAGGCGCGGCAGGAGCGCGCCGAGCGCGCCGCGGCTGCGGCTGCGGCGGCTACGCCGATGAGCGTGCAGATGATGGCCGTGGCGGTGGCCCGCGCCGTGGCCGAGGCGCTGGCCGCGCGCGAATCGCAGGGCAAGCTGCTGTAAGGGGCGCCCATGAGCGCCGTCGACGCGGTCCGCATTCCGATCACGGCCGAAGACCGTTTCAGCCGCACCTTCGCGTCGCTGAAGTCAGAGCTGGCCGACACGCGGGCGGGCCTGAGCTCGCTGACCGGGGTGGCCTCGCGCGTCTCCAGCGTGCTGGGTGTCGGTGGCGCGATCGGCGTCGGCGGCTTCGGCCTGGCGCTGCGCAAGCTCTCCGACGACATCAACGCGCTGAACGATGCGTCGGCGGCCACCGGCGCGACCGTGGAGAACATCAGCCGGCTGGAGGCGGTGGCCAGGCGCAACGGCGGCAGCCTGAACGACATGACCCGGGCCCTGGTCAAGCTGAACCAGGTCCTGTCCGACCCGAACCCGGACAGCCGCGCGGCGCAGGCCCTGCGCGCGATCGGGCTCGAGATCGCCGACCTGCAGCGGCAGGACCCCGCCGATTCCTTCGTCAAGATCGCGCGCACCCTGGACGGGTTCGCCGACAGCGGCGAGAAGGCGCGCGCCGTCCAGGCGCTGTTCGGTGAGGACGTGCGCACGCTGGGCGCGACGCTCAAGGACGTGGCCGCTGCCGGCGAGATCAACGCCACGGTGACGACGAAGCAGGCGGCCGCAGCCGCGCAGTTCAGCAAGACCCTGCAGCGGCTGGAGGCCGATCTTGCCGATGCCGGGCGCACCGTGGCCGGCCCGTTCATCGGGGCACTCAACGAGCTGTTCGATGTACTGCAGGGGCGAGGCCCTGGCCTCATTGACGAGCGCCTGGCCGTGCCACTGCAGGCCGTGGCGGTGCTGGGCGCGAACGTGGCCTTCGTGCTGCGCGGCATCGGCACCGAGATCGGGGTGCTGGGCGCTCAGGCGGCGGCCGTGGCGCGCGGCGAGCTGTCGATCGCGCGAGAGATCGGCCGCATCGCGCGCGCGGACGCGCAGACGGCGCGCGACGAGTTCGACAAGCTGGAGCGGCGGCTGATGCAGCTGGGCACCGCCCCGCAGGCGGACTACAGCAACGAGGGACGCGGGCGAGGTCGCAACGCGCCGAACATCGTGTTCGGGCCGGATGCTGCCGGCGCTGGCGCGCGCGGCCGCGGCGGTGCCAGGGGCAGCGCTTCGGACCGCATGCTGCTCACAGCGATCCGCGATCCGCGGGAAGAACAGCGGCAGCTCTTCCTGCGGTCGGAGAGGGACGCCTACGCGGACATCGAGCGCTACATGCGCGACCAGGCGGGCGCTGGCTATGGCGGCTCTGCGATCCGGGATCCACGCGAAGAGCAGCGTCAGGCGTTCCTGCGGTCGGAGAAGGACGCCTACGCGGAAGTCGAGCGCAGCATGCGCGGCCTGGCCGACACGGGCGAACGCGAGTTTCAGCGGCTGCAGGTCACGATCGACCGCTTCGCGGAGCACAGCGTCGAGGCGCTGCTCGACTTCGCCGAGAGCGGGAAGCTCAACGTGGACCGGCTCTTCCAGGCGTTCCAGCGCGACGTGCTGCGGGCGGTCATCGAGGACCCGATCCGAGAGGTCATGAGCCGCGCCGTGGACGGGATGATCGAAGAGATGATGCGAGCAGACCTGCAGTCGACGATCGCGGAGCTCTTCAGGTTCATCAAGGAGATGTTCACCAACGATCAGAGCGGCGGCAGCTTCTGGGGCAGCCTGGTCAGCGGGCTATTCGGTGGGGGATCGGGTGGCGGCGGCAGCACGGGCCGGGCCATGGGCGGTAAGGTCAACGCCGGCCAGCTGGTGCGCTGGAGTGAAAACGGTCGAGAGTGGTTCGTGCCGCAGGAAGACGGGACCGTGCTGACGCAGGCCCAGCTGCGGCAGATGCAGGGCGGCCAGGTCGTCTACTCGCCGACCCTGAACGTCAACGGCGACGTGAGCCCGCAGACGGTGGCCATGATGCGCCGCATGCTCGAAGAGGACCGCGCCAGGCTCATGCGCAGCATGCGCAGCGGCCGAGCAAGCAGGTACGCATGAGCCCGGACAGCCGGGCCGCCTTCGAGCGCGAGGTCGACCGCGTGTGCGCCGAGCTGCGCACGCGGCTGCTCCACGACGTAGAGGTACGCGCGGCGGGCATGTCTCGCGCCGGCGGTATCCGTGGCACCTGGGCCATGTACGTGCGCCGCCTGGTGGCACTGAGGCTCGCCAAGAGCCTTTCCTGACGACCTTCCTGGCCATCTGCGCCCGCGCTGCGCGGGCGTCCGCACGGCCCTGTTCGGGGCGTGTTCATCCGTCGGATTTCCGGGTGTAGACTGGTGGCGAGTGGTGATATCAGGTGCCTATCAGTGAGGGCACTTGGATTGCAAATCCGTCCAGTCCGGTTCGACTCCGGAACGCGCCTCCACCCGATGCACCGCCCCGCGCCCGCACGTCGACCACCGCGAATGCGCGGTCGGCAAATGCCGGGCGCGCCTTCGCGGACCTCGTCGTAGACTAGGCGAACCGCCGGTGGTGCTGTCCGGCGGCGGTTCCCGCCGCGCCGGCTCTCCGGCCTGGCGGGTCTGCCCGCGCAGGGTGCGGTTGTCCTGGCGCGGGCGCAATGGGTCGTCCGTCAGGGCGGCCCCTGCACGATGCCCCGACGGGGCGACCGTCAACCGAATGCCTGGGTCACGTGGCCGCAGCCGGCGGTCCGCACAGACGAGCGAAGAGGGCGACTTCCGCCGTGCCTTCGATGCGCACCCTGTTCCGACCTGGCTGGTCGAAAGGCGAACGCTGCGCTTCCTCGCCGTCAGCGACGCGGCCCTGGCACGCTATGGATGGACGCGCGAGGAGTTCCTCGCGCTGGACCTGCTGGCCATCAGGCCGCCTGCCGAGCGCGACGCGGTGCGTGCGCTGCTGGCGCCGGACCGCGTCCTGGATACTGCGCTGCCCAGGGCGTGGACGCATCGCGACCGCAGCGGTCGCGAGTTCGAGGCCGAGGTGCAGGCGCGCGAACTGCACTTCGACGGGAGGCCGGCGCTCCTGGTCGCGGTGGCCGATCCCAGCGAACGGCGTGCACTGGAGCGCGCGCGCGACGAACTCGGCGAGCGCGCGACGTCCGCCGCCCGCCGCCTGCACGCGGTGCTGGAGCACATGGCCGAGGGCTTCGTGACGCTGGACGCCGAGGGCCGCTGCACCTACGCGAACCGCCACGCCGCCGCGCTGCTGCAAGCGGCGGTGCCAGGCCCGGACGCCGCCCCCGGCGACGCCCTTCAAGGCCGCCTGCTCGCCGACGCGCTGCCTGCCGACGCGCGTGCGGACTTCGCAGCGGCCTGCGCCGCGGCGCGGCTGGACGGTCGGGCACGCGTCGTCGACGGCCCGCGGCTGGTGGACCGCTGGCTGGAGAGCCGCGTGCTGCCCTGGGATGGCGGCCTGGCCGTGCTGTTCGCCGACGTCAGCGAACGCCGGCGTGCCGAACAGGCCCTGCGCAACAGCGAGCGCGAGTGGCGCACGCTGGCCGAGCAGCTGCCCGCCGTGGTCTACCGCGCCGAGGCCCTGCCGCCCTACAGGCTGCTGTACGTCAGCCCGCGCGTCGCGGACTTCGGCTATGCGCCGGCGGAGTGGACGGCGGTGCACGCGCAGGCCGCCCCGTACCTGCACCCGGAGGACCGGGGCCCGGTGCTGGCCGCGCTGCAGGACGCGCTGGCGCGCGGCGAGCGCGAGTTCAGCTTCGACTACCGGGTGCGCGACCGGCGTGGCGAGTGGCGGCACGTGCACGACGTCGCGCGCGTCGTGCCCGGCCCCGACGGCCGGCCGGCATTGCTGCAGGGCGTGATGGTCGAGACCAGCGCGCTGCGCCAGGCCGAACGTGCGCTCCACGAGGCCGAGTCGCTGCGCCGGGGTCTCATCGACCAGCTCGCCGACGCCGTGCTGCTGGTCGGCCCCGACCACCGGCTGCTGGACGCCAACCCGGCCGCGCTGGCGATGCTGGGCTACGCGCGCGAAGCCCTGCTCGGCCTCCCGCTGGAAGAGCTGCTCGCGGCACACGAGCGCCACCGGGTCCAGGGCGAGATGCCGGCGCTGCTGGCCGGCGAGCTGGGGCTGGTCGAGCGCGACCACCTGCGCCGCGACGGCAGCGTCTTCCCTGCCGAGGTGCGGGCGCGGGCGCTGACCGACGGCCGCTACCTCAAGGTCGTGCGCGACATCAGCACGCGGCGCGCCGCGGAGCGGGCGCTGATCTCCTACCAGTTCGAGCTCTCCGAGCTGACGCAACGCCTGCTCTCGCAGGAGCGCAGCACGACGCAGCGGCTGGCGCAGACCTTGCACGACCGGCTGGGCCAGACGCTGGCCGTCGCGCGGCTGGAGCTGGACGCGCTGCGCCGCGCCTGCGGCGTGCCGGAGTCCGCGTCGGCGCGGCTGGACACGCTGCTCGCGCAGGCCATGCTGGAGGTGCGCGAGGCGCTGGCCGAGCTGCGCCCGCCTGCGCTGGAGGACTTCGGCCTCGTCGCCGCGCTGGAGACCGAGGTCGCGCGCCTGCGGCCCGGTGCCGGCACGGCGCTGCGCCTGGCGGCCGACATGGCCGAAGCGGTGCGCTGGCCGGCGGCCGTGGAATACAGCGCCTTCATGATCGCGCGCGAGGCGGTGGCCAATGCGCTGCGCCATGCGAAGGCCCGCGAGGTGCGCGTGCGCGTCACCGGCGACGCGCTGCACCTGCGGCTGGAGGTGCTCGACGACGGCATCGGCACCGACCCCGCCCTGCGCCAGGGCCGGTCGGGGCACCTGGGGCTGGTGGGCATGCGCGAGCGAGCCCTCGCCATAGGCGCGCGGCTGGTGCTCGAGCCGGCGCCGCACGGTGGCACGCGCGTCCTGCTGCACTGGGAGCAGCCGTCGTGAGCCGCGCCGGCGTTCCCGCGGCCCTGTCCGCGCGCCGCGCGAGCACCGGGGGCGCGGCATGAGCGACCTGTACCTGGTCGATGACCACGCGATGATGCGCGACGGCCTGCGCGCGGTGCTGCAGGCCGGGGGCCATCGCGTCGTCGGCGAAAGCAGCGACCCGACGGCGGCGCTGGCCGAGATCCAGTGCCTGCTGCCTGCGTTGGTGCTGCTGGACCTCCAGCTCGGCGAGCGGTCGGGCCTGACCTTGCTGGCCGAACTGCAGCGGCGTGCCCTGCCGGTGCGCACCATCGTGCTGACGATGTCGGCGCAGCCGCGCCAGGTCGCCGAGGCGCTGCGCCTCGGGGCGGCCGGCTACCTGCTCAAGGGCGCCGCGGCGGCCGAACTGCTGCAGGCCATCGAGGCCGTGGCCGGCGGGCGCCGGCACCTCGGCCCCGAGGTCGCCGACCTGGCCGTGCGTGGCCTGACCGCGCGCGACGACGGCGCTGCGCTGGACTCGCTGTCGGTGCGCGAGCGCCAGATCGTCGAGCTGGTCGTGCGCGGCCGCTCCAGCAGCGAGATCGGTGCGCTGCTGCACCTCTCGCCCAAGACCGTGGATTCCTACCGCAGCCGCCTGATGGCCAAGCTCGGCGTCGCCGACGTGCCGGCGCTGGTGCGCTGGGCCCTGCGCGTGGGCCTCGTCGGCGCCGAAGACTGAGGCCCGGGCCGGGCGCCGCCACGGCCTCCCGGCGCCGCCCATCCAGAACTCCCCGCAGACCGGCCGCGCGCCGCTGCCTACATTGCGCCGACCGGTCCGTGATCCGGCGCCCGCCGGGCGCCCGCGCCCGGAAGGGGCGGCCATGGCCGGACCGGAGCACCTGGCCGCGGCCGCCGCAGGTTCGCAGGCCGAAGCTGCCGCGCTGCGCATCGTCGTCGCTGCCGACGGCGCACGCCGTCGGCTGCTGCGCACGCTGCTGGCCGAGCTGGCGCCGCGCGCGCAGGTCCTTGCCCCCAGTGACGTCGTGGACACGCTGCTGGCGGCGGCGCGCTCCGACTGCATTCTGCTGGTGGTGGACCACGGTCGCGCGGGCGGCGCCGCGCCGGCGCTGCTGCGCCAGGCCGCGCAGGTGGCGCCGCATGCCGCGGTGCTGGCCTTCGACGACCTGCTCATCACGACACCGGCCTACACGGTGCGGCCCTGGGACGAGGCGCGCCTGGTGCTGCACGAGACGCTGCAGGGCCTGACCCGGCCACCGGCCGGCGGCAAGCCGAGTGTCCCCGCGCGGGATGGCGAGCCTGCCGGCGGGTGCAGCGCCGAGCCGTCCGGCGCGACGGCGCACTGCGGTGCGCCGCTGCCGCCCGACGAGGCGCAGCGCCTGGGCCTGTTGCACGGGCTGCAGCTGCTGGACACCGAGTCCGACCCGGTGCTCGACGGCCTGGCGCGCAGTGCTGCCATCGCGCTGGGCTGCCCGATCGCGCTGGTGAGCCTGGTCGACGAGCGCCGGCAGTGGTTCAAGGCGCGCGTCGGCCTGGACGCGCAGCAGACGCCGCGCGAGCAGGCCTTCTGCGCGCACGCGATCCACGGCGACGAGCTCTTCGAGGTCGCCGACGCCGCCGGCGACCCCCGCTTCGCCGACAACCCGCTCGTCACCGGCGACCCGAACATCCGCTACTACGCCGGCGTGCCGCTGCAGGTGGACGGCCGTCGGCTGGGCACGCTGTGCGTGATCGACCGCCGGCCGCGCCGGCTGGATGCCGCCCAGCGCGCGCTGCTGAACGACCTCGCGCGCGCCGCCGAACACTGGCTGCACGCCTGGCGCGGGCAGCATGCCCTGTCCGAGATGCGCCGCTTCGTCGCCGCGGTGGCGCAGCAGGTGCCGGGGGCCATCTTCCAGCTGCGCTGCAACGCGGCCGGTCAATGGTCGCTGCCCTTCGTCAGCGACGGCGTCGCGACGCTGCTGCCGCTGGATGCGGCGCGGCTGCAGGGCCGGCCCGAGCTGGCGCTGGATGCGCTGGCGCCGGCCGACCGCCTGGCGCTGCGCCAGGCGCTGCAGCAGTCCGCCCGCGAGCGTTTGCCCTGCAACGTGCAGCTGGCGCTGGCCGGCACCGGGCGTCGCTGGCTGGAGCTGCGCGCCATGCCGCAGGCCGCGCCCGGCGCCTCCGACGGCGAGATCGTCTGGCACGGCCACGTGCACGAGGTCACGCAGCGCGTGCATGCCGAGTCGCGCCAGCGCGAGCAGCTCACGGAACGGCGTGCGCGCGCCGCCCGCGAGGCCCTGCTGGCGCGCTTCAGCCATGAGCTGCGCACGCCGCTCAATGCCTTGCTGGGCTTTGCCCAGCTGATGCTGGCCGAGCCGGTCCTGCCACCCCCGCAGGCCGACTACCTGCGGCTGATGGAGGACGCGGGCCTGCAGTTGCTGCAGCAGATCGACGCGATCCTGGCCGAGGCGCCCACGGGGGCGGGCGCGCCGGGCGCCGCGACGAGTGCGGGAGTGCAGGCATGCTGACGGGACAGGCGCGGCGCGACGTGCGGCGCATCGTCTGCTGGTACGTGCTGGAGGCCGGCGCGATCGTGGTGTTCAAGAACCTGGTGCTGCCGCGCTGGATCGTCCACGCCGGGTGGGCGCCGTTCGCGCAGCTCGCGATGGCGGCCCTGTTCGTCGGTGTCAGCGCGGCGCTGCTGCACCGCCTGGTGCTGGCCCTGGTGCTGCGCCATGTCGGCGCCCATGCGCTGGCCGAGCGGGCCCAGGCCGAACGGGAGCAGGCGCTCCACCTGCTGGACCGCATCGCGGAGACCTCGACCGACGCGATCTTCGCCAAGGACCTGGACGGCCGCTACCTGCTGGTCAATCGCGCCGCCTGCGAAATGCTGGGCCGGCCGGCCGGCGAAGTCCTGGGCCGCAGCGACGACGAGGTCTTCGGCCCCGGCGACCGCGACGCCGTGCGCGCGCACGACGCCTCCGTGCTGGCGGCCGGCGGCTGCGTGAACATCGAGGAGGAACTGGGCTTTGCAGGCGGCCAGCGCCTGCTGGACACCACCAAGGGCCCGCTGGTCGACGCCGACGGCCGCGCGACGGGCGTCTTCGGCATCTCGCGCGACATCACCGCGCGCCGCGCCGCGGAGGAACGGCTGCAACAGCTGTCGCAGGCGGTGGAGCAGGCCAGCGACCGCATCATGATCACCGACCTGACCGGCCGCATCGTCTATGCCAATGCGGCCACGCTGGCGGCCTCGGGCTACCTGCTGGAGGAACTGCTGGGCCGCAATGCGCGCGCGCTGCAGGCCGGCGACACGCCGCGCGAGCACCACCGCGAGCTGTGGGCCTGCCTGCTGGCCGGGCACAGCTGGCAGGGCCTGCTGCACAACCGGCACAAGGACGGCAGCCGCTACGTCGAGTCGGCGACCATCTCGCCGGTACGGCGCGCCGACGGCCGCGTCACCCACCACATCGCGGTCAAGACCGACGTCACCGAGCTGCGCCGGCTCCATGACGAGCTCGACGAGTACCGCCACCGGCTGGAGCAGCTGGTCGAGCGGCGCACCGCGGAGCTGCAGCAGGCGCGCCGTGCCGCCGAGGCGGCCAACGAGGCCAAGAGTGCCTTCCTGGCAGCGATGAGCCACGAGATCCGCACGCCGATGAACGGCGTCGTGGGCCTCGTCGACGTGCTGCGCCAGTCCGAGCTGGCGCCCTACCAGGCCGACCTTGCCGACACCATCCGCGAGTCGGCCCGCTCGCTGCTGGCGCTGATCGACGAGGTGCTGGACTTCTCGAAGATCGAGGCCGGCCACCTCGCACTGGCCCGCGAACCGGTGGTGCTGCGTCCGCTGCTGGAATCGGTGTGCGATGCGCTGCAGCCGGTGGCAGGCGGCGCCGGCGTGCTGCTCACCGGCTTCGTCGACCCGGCGCTGCCCTCGCGCGTGCTGGGCGACGCCGGAAGGCTGCGGCAGATCCTGAACAACCTGATCGGCAACGCGATCAAGTTCTGCGGCGGCCTGCCGCAGCCCGGCCGGGTGCATGTGCGGCTGCGGGGTGGCGACGCCGGCGCGCTGTGCATCGAGGTGGCCGACAACGGCATCGGCATCGACCCGGCGCTGCACGAGCGCATCTTCCGCCCGTTCGAGCAGGCCGAAGCGGCGACCGGCCAGCGCTACGGCGGCACCGGGCTCGGCCTGTCGATCGTGCGCCGGCTCGCCGAGGCCTGCGGTGGCGCCGTCGCGCTGGACAGTGCGGCGGGGCAGGGCGCGCGGTTCACGGTGACGCTGCCGCTGCCTGCACTGGCCGATGGCGCGCCGCCGCCGCGGCCGCTGCTGGGCTGCCGCGTGCACCTGCGGCTCGACGACGCGGCGCTCGCGCAGGATTGCACCGCCGAGCTGCGTGCGGCGGGCGCCGAGACGACGGTCTGGGACGACGCCGTGGCACTGGCCGCGGCGGCGGCCCGCGATCCCCATGCCGTCGTGCTGTGCGGGCTGGTGCCGGCCCAGGTCGCCGGCGCGGACGCCGTGGCCGATGGCACGGCACGGCGCGTGCAGCTGCAGCGTGGCCGCCGGCGCCGGCCGCGTTGCGATGCAGCCGGCATCGTGCGCCTGGACGTCGATGCGCTGCGCCGCGACGCGCTGCTCGAAGCGGTCGCGCGGGCCGCCGGCCGCGACGACCTGGCGGCCGGGACCTCCGTCCCGGTCGCCGCGCAGGCCGCCCGGCGCCCGGCGCGCGGCAGCCTGGTGCTGGTCGCCGAGGACCATCCGGTCAACCAGAAGGTCATCCGTCACCAGCTCGAGCTGCTCGCGCTGCGCTGCGAGATCGTCGGCGACGGCGCCGCCGCGCTGGCGGCCTGGCGGGCGTTGCGCCCGGCCCTGCTGCTGACCGACCTGCACATGCCCGGCATGGACGGCTACGCGCTGGTCGCCGCGGTGCGCGCGGCCGAGGCGGCCGGCGGCCTCGGCCGCCTGCCGGTCATCGCATTGACGGCGCAGGCCCTGCACGGCGAGGCC